>CAZRPW010000020.1:45177-47486 GCA_964601975.1 uncultured Bacteroides sp. | reverse complement strand
GTAAAGAGTATATAAAGTCAGGAGTTGCGTAAGGACTTGATCAATCCGGAAAGAACTTTGCTGGTTTCCGTCGATAACATCAATAATTCTTCTGTATCATCCGAATCAATTAGTTTTAGTTCAGTTGCCAGGTGAATCATCGATCGAACTTCCCCACACGATCCTTTGGCTATGTAGAGTCCTTGTCTGAATTCATTATCTGTGTGTTTTTCAAATCCCTCAGCGATATTGTTCATAACAGAAACTGATGCCCTTTGAATCTGATCCTTAAAACCAAAATCACGGCTTTTCTCAAAAGTTTTGTAAACAAGAAGACACATTTCCTTTGCCTTCTGCCATGCAATTATATCCTCAAACCTGTTGATCTTCATCTCTCGAACTTTCAACTTTACAGACTTTCAACTTTACAGACTTTCAACTTTATAGACTTTACAGACTTTCGACTTTACAGACTTTATAGACTTTATAGACTTTCGACTTTACAGACTCAGTACCCCGCCGCCTGCCCATCTTTCCTGGATTCGGAAGCGCCAAAATAAACACCCTTTTCTTCATCCCGGAGAATGGCCTGGTAACCGCCATAACCACCCACGGAGTACTGGACTGTATGCCCTTTTTTTGCAAGCTCCCGGATGCTTTTATATGGAATTCCGGTCTCAAGGTTTACCACACCTCCATCACTCATCTTTGAACCGGTTGGCTGTGAGGAACCGTCATGACGAATGCGTGGTGCATCTCCTGCCTCCTGCAGGTTCATCCCAAAATCAATCATATTCATAACGATCTGTGCATGGCCCTGGGGCTGCATGGATCCGCCCATTACTCCGAAACTCATCCAGGGTTTACCATCTTTCGTAATGAAGGCCGGAATGATGGTATGGAAGGGTCTTTTACCGGGTTCATAAACATTAGAATGCCCCTCCTCAAGGGAAAACAGTTCACCGCGATCCTGTAAAATAAAACCGAGACCGGGTGGACACATCCCCGACCCCAGTCCCCGGTAATTGCTCTGAATCAAGGAAACCATGTTCCCCTGCGCATCGGCAACGGTCAGGTAAATGGTATTACCCTGCTCCAACTCTCCTGCATCCAGTGTTTGGGATGCTCGGTCCGGATGAATAAGAGTCCTTCTAACTTTGGCGTACTCTTTTGAAATTAACTCCTCCACCGGAAGATCATTGAATGCCGGATCGGCATAATATTTCGCCCGATCCTCAAAGGCCAGTTTTTTGGCCTCAACAAATTGGTGTATGTACTCACTGCTCCCAAATCCCATGGCAGCCACATCGAAACCCTCCATAATGTTCAGAATCTGCAAAGCGGCAATTCCCTGTCCATTGGGAGGAAGCTCCCACACATCATAGCCCCGGTAAGAGCTACTGACTGGTTCGACCCATTCCGAAGTGTGACTAGCCAGGTCATCATAGGAGAGAAAGCCTCCCTGCTCTTTCATAAATGTCCCGATGGTCCGGGCAATCTCCCCCTTGTAAAAAGCATCACGACCTCCTTCTGCAATCTTTTCAAGGGTATTCGCCAGGTATGGATTCTTAAATATTTCTCCCTTGGAAGGAGCCTTCCCTCCGGGCATATAGACCTCTGCAACATTGGGAAACTTGCTCAGGTTCCTGGCGCCTCCGGCCCAGTAATAGGCAATCAGTTCAGTTACCGGGAAGCCCTCCCTTGCATAAGTTATTGCAGGCATGAGAATCTGCTTCATCTCCATGCTGCCAAATCGATTGAGGAGTTCAAACCAGCCATCCACACAGCCCGGAACAGAAACAGGCAAGGGGCCGTAGGCCGGAATTTTTTTTAGTGAATTCTCCCTGAAATAATCCATAGTAAGTGAACGGGGCGACCGACCGCTACCATTCAAACCATAAAGCTTTTTGGTCTCTTCATCCCATACAATGGCAAAAATATCTCCGCCAACCCCATTTCCCGTAGGCTCCACAAGTCCCAGCACCGCATTTGCAGCAATGGCAGCATCAATAGCATTCCCACCTGATTTAAGGATATCAAGGGCAACCTGGGTGGCCAGCGGTTGACTGGTACAGGCCATTCCGTGGGTAGCAATTACTTCTGAACGGGTGGTAAAAGGCTCCCCGGTAAGCCGATCCTGGGCAAAGGTAAAACCGCCATGCAAGATCAAACTGACAATAACAATAAATCTTCTCATATCTGTAGTTTATGTATTCAGCAAGATAATATCGACAGAAATACCGAAAAAAGAAAAAATCCCTGCTCACATTACATGAACAGGGATAAATTCAATCAGTCCTCTTTTGACATTATATCAAAAACCCTTTACA
>CAZRPW010000020.1:0-45077 GCA_964601975.1 uncultured Bacteroides sp. | reverse complement strand
AGACTTTACAGACTTTACAGACTTTATAGACTTATTTAACTTTTCAACTTATACGCCCTGACCCAATCTATCTCCATAGCTGAGGGGAGTCCGCTTTCTGAGGCTCCTTTTTTCAGGTTGGAAGAGAAGTTGATGTACATCTCCTCCTGGGGTACTCCCGAAGTCTGGGTTTTAAAAACCTTTCCGTTGATCTTCCAGACCAGTTTGTTGGGCGACCACTCAAGGGTGTAGATGAAGTAAGTATCGGCGTATTTAGAGCCATTGGCTTTTGAGATCGATTTATTGTTGGAGCCGGCTTTCCCCCAGAAGTAGTTGGAGTAGAGCTTGCCGTTCTCAAACCTGGCCACATCAATGTGGGGAAGCATGCCGTCAGAAACCATCCAGAAGGCCTGGGCAACCGAACCGGCGGCCATCTTAACCTTGGCGGTGAAGATTCCATATTTTTGCCTGAAATTCTGAGCACTACTGATCATGCCCGTTGTGAAGTCAAAGTCCTCCAGTACAAATCCCTGCTCTCCCCGCCAGACCAAACCTTCGGTTTTACCAGCTTTGGTAACAATCCTTGCCTTGTTATCATAGAACTCAATGTTCTCACCATTGGTGGGGAAGCTAAGATCATCTTCCATAGCGAAGGAACTATCCATGCCCTTGTCTCCCCAGAAGTAGCGAGTCATCCATTTGGCTGTATCAAGTTTACTGGTATTGAATTTCTCTTCAAAGGTCAGATCCCATTTTTCAATTTCCTTGAAAGGATACTTCTTCTTTGTTTTGAAATACCAGATGACCTTTTCCGACTTCTTCAAAACGCGGTATTCAGTTTCCTTATTGAATTCCTCAGAATCTTTATAATCAGCCTTTTTTATTTTCTTTTTTCGTAGCTGAAAATTGCTGGATTTGATCTCCTTTTCAAGCTCAAGGTAATGTTTAAGTTCATCAGAATTTTCATAATCCTTGAAGGCCTGATAATCTGCTCTTAACTGATCATCAGCCGATTCTACTTTCTCTGTAGCGGGGACCATCCCCAGTAAAAAACTTAAGCTTGCCATAATTGTGATTGCTTCATTTACAATGACTAAAGATATAAAAAAATCATCTCCTGTATGCTCTGCGCCGGCTTTTAAAGTAATATACGGCTTCCACAGAGATCAGAACCTGGGAATACTTTGAGAATATATATTTGCCCGTCACATTCATATCCCATTGAGCACCCATGCGAAGCTCCAGACCAGCTCCCAAATTCGCCCCGGGAGCAAGATCACTTCTATTTTCAGGAGCATACTCGGGAATGGGATATTTAGGGTCAGTCTGGGCAACTACCGAATTCAGGTAACTCAGGTTTCCGCCAGCAAAAACAACTATTTTGAGCGTTCCGTCCTTAAAAACCATATACTGCCCGTCAAGGTCTCCCATAAACAGGTAATTACTTATCGTATAATAACCCGCCTCCAATACATTTCGGTTGAAGCCGGTAATGGTAGGAACGATATGAATCGTACTTTTTCTGTCGAGGGCAATCCATGTTTTAACTTTTAAGCCCGGATTGCCCATTTCAGCAGAATTATAAAGATAACCGGTCCCAAAACAAAGACCAGCCCCCATCCTATATATCTGAGCTGAAAGATTATAGCTAAATCCACTGATAATCAGCAGGCTAAATATTAACCCAATTTTTTGCAGGATGCTCCTCACAACAACTGTTTTGGCGTATTAGATTACAGATTCTACGGTTCTGCAACAATATTGTTTCAAACTTAAAACATTAAAAGCATTGTAAACCTCAACTTATTAAAAAAGTACTAAATTTGTGCTACTGAAAAAATAACACACAATCCATTTAATTAAACCCTTTTCAATGTCAAATTTGATCGGAGAAATCATTCAGGTAATCGGGCCTGTTATTGATGTGAGTTTTGAAGAAACCGGGAATAACCTTCCCAGTATTAATGAAGCACTCGAAATCGAAAGAAACGATGGCACAAAACTAATTCTTGAGTGCCAGCAACATATTGGTGAGAACAGCGTCAGAACCATCTCCATGGATTCGACCGACGGGCTCCAACGAGGATTAAAGGTAATTGCCACGGGCCATCCCATCATGATGCCCAGAGGTGAATCTGTTAAAGGTCGTCTGTTGAACGTGGTTGGAGAAGCCATTGACGGCATTGGTGCGGTTGATAAAACAGGAGGATACCAGGTTCACAACCACCCCCCCAAGTATGAAGACCTTTCCACCGAAACGGAAGTTCTTTTTACAGGTATCAAGGTAATTGACCTTCTTGAACCTTATTCAAAGGGTGGAAAAATCGGACTCTTTGGTGGTGCAGGTGTAGGGAAAACCGTAATCATCATGGAGCTGATTAACAACATTGTAAAGAAATATGAAGGAACTTCTGTATTTGCAGGAGTAGGTGAACGTACCAGGGAAGGAAATGACCTGCTTCGTGAAATGATCGAATCGGGAGTTATCAAATATGGAGAAGCTTTTGAAAAGAGTATGGAAGAAGGCTCCTGGGACCTTAGCCTGATTGACAAGGAAGAACTGGATAAGAGCCAGGCTACCCTTGTATTTGGCCAGATGAACGAACCTCCCGGAGCTCGTGCAACTGTTGCGCTTTCCGGACTTACTGTCGCAGAATCGTTCCGCGATGGGGATGAAGAATCCGGAGGAAAGGATATTCTCTTCCTGGTGGACAATATTTTCCGTTTTACCCAGGCTGGTTCCGAAGTATCGGCCCTGTTGGGAAGGATGCCATCAGCTGTGGGATATCAACCTACACTTGCCACCGAAATGGGTTTAATGCAGGAACGAATCACCTCAACCAAGCGGGGGTCCATCACATCCATCCAGGCCATCTATGTGCCTGCTGATGACCTGACTGACCCGGCTCCGGCTACAACCTTTGCCCACCTGGATGCACAAACTGTACTGAGCAGGAAAATTGCATCACTTGGAATTTACCCTGCAGTGGACCCCCTGGATTCCACTTCCAGGATCCTGAAGGCAGATGTGGTAGGCGAAGAACATTATCGTACCGCACAACGAATAAAGGAATTATTGCAGCGTTATAACGAACTACAGGATATTATTGCCATCCTTGGAATGGACGAACTCTCCGAAGAGGACAAGCTTGTTGTACACAGAGCCAGGCGTGTACAAAGGTTCCTTTCTCAGCCTTTCCATGTGGCAGAACAATTCACAGGAATTCCCGGGGTATTTGTAAATATTGAAGACTCCATAAAGGGTTTCAATATGATCATGGATGGGGAAGTGGACAAATATCCTGAAGCAGCATTTAACCTGGTAGGAACCATTGATGATGCCATTGCAAAAGGGAAGAAAATGATTGCTGATACTAAAGCTTAATAGCTATGTTGCTCGAAATCATTGCACCCGATCAGAAGTTATACTCGGGAGAGGTGGACCTTGTTCAGGTTCCCGGCTCCAAAGGTTCTTTCGAGATCCTGCGGAATCACGCTCCGATAATCTCTACCCTGGAACAGGGACGTATTAAGATCGTCGACCAAAAAGGTGGCATCACCTTTTTCGATGTGAATGGAGGAGTAGTTGAAGCAAAAAATAACAAAATTATTGTTCTTGCAGAAAACGCTAAAGAATAGCCTTGTTATAAGTATTACTTTTTTTGCCCTGGTCACCCTTGTGTCGGCCTTTAATTTGATCCGGACAGATAATGTAAGCTTTTCATCTGCCGATGGCCTGCAGATCACCGCAGATGAATATATAATCGAACAGGATAATCCTTACATCATTCTTCTGCACCAACAGGAATCGAGCCGCGGAGAATATACAACAATTGCCCCAAAGCTTTGCAAAATGGATTACAACTGCCTGGCAGTGGATTTGCGCAATGGGGGTAATGACAACTATGTTTCCAATGAAACGGCTAAACGTTGCCGCGAGGATAGGTGTCCTCAGAGACCAGCAGACGTGGAAGGAGATATCATTTCAGCCATCGACTATGCATTTGCAAAGTCCCAGCTTCCGGTGATCCTTTTTGGCAGTGGTGCCAATAGCTCCCTCTGCCTGAAGATTGCCAGGGAGAATGATAAGGTCAGGGCCGTGGTAGCCTTAAGTCCCGGGGAGTATTTCCTTCCCGACATCAACATACGCGATACCATTTCTGGTTTGAGGAAACCCGTTTTCGTTACGTCCAGCCTATCTGAGTTTCCCTATGTACTGGAGATGGTTTCGGGGATTCCTGAGGAATACCTGAATGCCTTTGAACCTAAAATGGGAGAGGGCGGAAGGGGTACTCAATCGCTGAGTACTGAAACTAAAAACCATTCGGAATACTGGCTGGCCCTCCTTCTCTTCTTCAAGGACCTGGTATAGATGGTGAAATATCTTGTTATCCGCTTCAGTTCTATTGGTGACATCGTACTAACCACCCCCGTGGTGCGCCACCTTAAAAAACAGGTAGAGGATGCTGAAATTCACTTCCTGACTAAAAAATCCTACGCTTCGCTTCTTGAAGCCAATCCTTATATTGACCATGTACATGCCTTTGATGGTGATATGGGATCCTGTATCCGCAGCCTGAAGAAAGAAGGCTTCGACTACGTGATTGACCTGCATCACAATACCCGGTCTGCACAAATTAAGGCCCGTATAAAGCGAATGGACTTCTCCGTAAAAAAGCTGAATACGCTGAAATGGATCTATGTGAATTTTCACATCAACAAACTCCCGGATATCCATATGGTGGACAGGAACCTGGATACCATCAGCACCTTCATTGATGAACGGGACCCTGAAGGATTGGACTACTTTATTCCTGAAAAGGAAAGGGTGGACATTGCCGGGCTTCCGCCTGAATTTGCTGATGGCTATCTGGCACTGGCCATCGGGGCCCAGCACGAGACAAAGAAATTACCTCCGGAGTCGCTGGTGGCAGTTTGCGAAAAGCTGGACGTTCCGGTAATCCTCCTGGGGGGACCCGAAGACAGGGAAGTCGGTGAAAGTATAGTCAAACCCCTGGGTAAAAAAACAATTCTAAACGGATGTGGGGCTTATTCCATCCACCAGAGTGCCTCACTTGTGGAACAGGCAAGGGTACTCATCACCCATGATACCGGGATGATGCATGTAGGTGCTGCCTTTGGTAAAAAAATCATTGCCATTTGGGGAAATACCGTTCCTGAATTTGGGATGTATCCCTACAGGGCCGACCCGGCCTCAATGAACTTTCAAGTCCCCGGATTAAAATGCCGCCCTTGTTCGAAAATCGGGCACAAGCACTGCCCCAAAAAACATTTTAAATGCATGCTGGATCAGGACCTTGATGCAGTTGCAGCAGCGGCAGCCAGCTTGTATTTCTCCTAAGTGACCCTGGAATTAAACACCTAAATGCGCTACTGCGCCACGAAAGCGTAAGTAATAATAGCACGCTGTTTCGAGGGGGCATTCATATTAACACGGAAACGGGATGAACGGGCAGCTTCAAGGGCAGCATCTGCAAAACAAACCCGATCTGCTCCCTCAATGGCACCTTTTATTTCGGCACTCAATACAGTCCCGTCAGTAGCCACTGTAATTGCAACCCGAACCAGGCCTGAACCCTGACAACGATATACGGGGATAGTCAAATTAAGTTTTCTCCTCTGAACAGGCTCATCCAGGAACTCAAATGTAATGGTGGTAGGGCCAAAAAACTCCCCCTGTTCTTCATGATCCGCATCTTCGGCAGGAGGGACATAATCGGCTGCAGCCAAAATGGCCTGTAATTCTTCCAGTTTCTGGCGGTCTTCCTGGTCCCGGGCCGCTTCAATTTGCTCCAGCAGATCATTCACATAGTCATCCGTTGAAATATCCTGGCTGAACTTGTCCTCCGCCTTCACATTGACTGCCCGGTTACTTGCTGCCTCACGTTGTCGCAATACCTCGTCCAGCCAATCTGCAGGAACCTCCATTTCCTGCTCTTCTATAAAATCCTCAACAGTGCGCTCTTCAAACTCGAGTTTCACTCCCATTTCCTGGCCTCTCTTCAGGACTTCAACCCTTGCAAAAACAAGCACAATCAACACAATCAGATGGAAAATCAGGGTAGAGAGAATGGCATTCAGGTTTTCCCTGAAGAATTTTTTAAATCCCTTGCGGCCATATGAAAAAAACGCTTCCATCTGCTGCAAAATTAATCGATTTCAATTGAAAAAAGGTATTCAAACATGGAACTCCTAGTTTCGGGTTCATAGATATACCTCAAGCCCACCGATAAGGGGAAGGGAATCCTCAAAATATTCATATCCAGAACGAGATCGGCCCCCACCGTCGTATAATTCCTGTCTTCATAATGGGTGGATGGTTCCCTGATGATTACATCCTTTCCCCTGAGATGATCGGCCCAAAGTCCTCCGCGTATCCTTTTAAGATACAAAAGTGAGCTAAGCTCAAGGTCAGGGTAGAGAATTGGAAAAACATAATCAGCACTGTACCGGGTAAGTACACGACCAAAAATTCCATGATATCCCCGGGGCATAGTCATCAGGTTCAGAAAGACAGGTCTTGAGGGATCCAACGGATGCTGTTCCTGGTGTTGCACAGACAGTTTAAGGCTCTGATGCTTTAGCGCACCGGGAAGATAAGCTGTGAGACTCGTAATACCAATAGAGCCAAAAACACGGTTGTCAAAAGGAGCATGGTAGTAACCAGCCGAAGCAGCCAATCCCACCCTTGGAAGAATATCACGTTCACCCTTCCTGAGATAGGAGGTGGCAAACAAACTGTAATAGAGATAATGGGCCCCGGCACGGTAGCTATCTTCTTCTTCGATATACTGTAAATCTCTCCGGAACCGATAGTCGATTCGTGGCTGAACCAGGGAGAGAAACCTACCTGTATTCAAGCGAAAAGGAATATAGGTCTGAGCCCTTACCGACAAGTCATTGGGCAGCACCATGGCCGTATCTGCCTCTTCATTCATCAAAATCACATCGGGTTCACCGCCATAATCAAAATAGAAATTAAAAACCGGGTAACGGCCCTTCAATTGAATCCCCGAGTGAAACATATGCACTCCATGGCTGTACTCATAGCCGATCTGGCTCACTGCTGTGCTCAGGTGGTTTTGTGAGATCAGGGACAGGCCCAGGCTTACCGGGAGATCTTCCGGGTCCAGAGTCAGCTCAGGATTCAGGTAATCAACATACAGGGGTAGCCAGGAGTGCACATTAAAGAGATGTGCCAGTTTTGAATACCTTTTCGCCATAAAGGAACTGGTATCCTGAGAATTGACCCTTGCAGCTTCCAGCGCTCCTTCCGAACAAAGCCCATAATCAATCTGCTCCGTATGGTCTTTTGCGTCTGAAAGCGCTTTCCACATTCCCTCTTCCAGGGAGAGTTCGGCAATCTTATAACCCTTTGCCGTGTAGGTGGAATAAAGTAAACGCTTCCCATCGGCCGAGATCTGAGGATGAAAGGCTCCGAACCTGGAGGAACTCAGCTGAAAGGTCTCATTCCCGGATATATGATGTGCATAAATATTATCAATCCCTGAAAATGTAGCACTGAAAAAGATCCAATCCCCTTCCACCACCGGGAAGGAAATATCATCCCCTTCCGCATTGAAAAGAGTCTTCCATGAACCTGAAGCACTGTTATAACTTACCAATGATTTCCCGGCATCGCTCCATCGGATCACCAAAATGGAGGAGTCGCCCGACATCCATGCAGGATGCTGAATAAAACAATTCTCCCGTGAGGGAGTCCTGCTCAGAACGCGACCATCCATAGCCAGTATTACCAGGTTGAATTTCTGTGTATCGGTCTGCTCAATTGCAGCCACCCTGGTTCCATCCCCCGAAATGGCAGGAGCATAGTACCTGGTCCTCTTTCCCAGGCTCTCCACTTTCCCGGTAGCAATCTCACAGCTGTGTATCACCGAATAATTCCTGTTGCTCCACCGGGTATCAGGCACAAATTCATCCCAAACCACATGGGTTTCAGAAACGCTTACCCTGCCCGAACTCAGGTATCCGGGTCTGTGAATCCTCTTTTCCTTACCCTCACGATCCACCAATATAAACTCCGGGATCTGGTCGATCCCGCTCTTGCTGACCAGGATCACGGAATCGGACAGTGCATGAGGAAATTTGTACGAGCTGTATTGCCTGCCTTCCCTTATACTACCCTTGCTACTTTCACTGCTCCAACTAATTGAGGGTGTCAGAACCCGGGATGAATCGGTTTGCAACCAGTGCTCCCTGTACTCGGCAAGTGAATTTCGGTAGAACTGCTTTTTTGAGCTGAGACCATAGCTTCTCATACTAAACCAGGTGGGATTGAGCAGAAAAGGTTTTCGCGCGGCACTATTCTGGAAATCGATCCAGAAGCTGTCACCATAAGACCTGCGTCCATGCCTGACCATGAGGTAGCCTAGCTGGTAATGATCAGGGATGTGGTGCTTGTAGGAACCCATGGTGGCCTTTGAAAAAGTATAGCATTTATTTGCCTCAAGCAGTTGTGCTTTGAGCTCCATCTCAAAGGAAGGCTGTCGGCCACGACCACTTTTGGACAATCGTGTTTCAGAATCAACCGCATCTCCCTCAAGATACCAGTATGGAAGAAAGATGGCCATAGCGCCCACCATCTGCTCTCCTCCCAGGTAGTAGAGTCCCTTGCTGAACCCCTGGTTGAGTTTATCTATCTGAACTGCATGACGCCCTTCGTGAAGAGCCAGCTGCGATAACCAATCCTGGTTATACCCATTCGGATCGGGATTCGTAAATACCTCAAGCCTTTTGGGTGCCCAGACAAAAACACCATTTGAATAACTACTCTCGTTGTGAATAATCACCGGCATTCGTGAGTGCTGATGATCCAGGGCTTCTCCGAGATAGGGATAGCAGGATTCAATGCGATGGGCAAACGCCGAAGCCAGGCTGTCAACCCCCTCGGGGAATATCACCTGGTAATGCGGAGTCTCAAACTGCATCCAGCGAAGTTTGCCGGCATCCTGTCCCCACTGATAGAATTGTCCGGCCACCATAGCAGGAATAAACAAAAGCAGGATGAAAGCCATCCTGCTTTTGTTCAATACTATGTAGAATAGGGGTTTAGTTTTCAGCAAATTTTACCTGGTAACCATGCGAACGCAGATACACATATGCACGCTTGCGCACATCACCATTTAACATGATATCATACATCTTTGATGCTCCGCAGGTGTGACATACGCCCTGTAACTCATCCTCGATCTTTCGCAGATCGATTCGTAAGCCCACAAAACCAGTGATATAGGTAATAGGGGCGCCATCCATTTTACGTTTATCCAGGCCAACTATAAGAGTCTGGCTTTCCGGGGGCAGCGTTTTTGGCTCCCTGATGTTCGCATACTCATATTCAAACTCAGGATAGTCGGTATAGAGAATTTGATCAGGATCATTAAAAGGTTTAACACCCATGGTTTAAAATTTAATGAACCCCAAATATATGTTCCATTTTTGATTCTGTCAATCTTTTCAAATAAAAAAGACTTAAATTTGTGCCAGTCAAAACCGTCAGAGATCAATCAGATCCTATGCAATTCAAGCAACAAAACCTCATTCTGGGCTGGGTAAGTTTCTTTATCGCCCTTGTCGTTTATCTATTAACACTCGAGCCCACAGTCAGTTTATGGGACTGTGGTGAATTTATTGCCAGTTCATATAAACTGCAAGTGGGCCATCCCCCGGGAGCACCGCTGTTCCTGATCGTGGGACGTATTTTTTCATTATTCACTTCCAATCCGGAACAGGTGGCAAAAATGATAAATGCCGTCTCGGCCTTTGCAAGCGCTTTCACCATCCTCTTTCTCTTCTGGACCATTACGCATCTATTAAAGAAGATGAAGGTTCAAAACAGCATCGTCATCCTTGGTGGTGCATTTGTTGGAGCCATGGCCTACACCTTTTCCGATTCATTCTGGTTTTCCGCGGTTGAAGGCGAGGTTTATGCCACCTCCTCCCTTTTTACAGCTGTGGTTTTCTGGTCCATCCTTAAATGGGAAAATGTGGCAGATGAACCCGGAGCAAACCGCTGGTTAATCCTCATTGCCTACCTCATTGGCCTTTCCATTGGGGTTCACCTGCTCAATCTCCTGGCCATTCCCGCCATTGTACTGGTATACTATTTCAGAAAATACCCGGTAAGCCGAAAGGGTGTTATCTATGCCCTGTTTATTTCATTGGCCATCCTGTTACTCATCATGTACGGAATTATCCCGGGAATTATAAAAGCTGCCACCGTTGTAGAAAAATTCTTCACCAATTCGCTGGGATTTCATTATAATGTGGGTTTAATGATCTACCTGACAGTGCTGCTGGGTCTGTTGATTTTCGGCATCTACCATACTCAGTACGTGAAAAAGAGGGTGCTCTGGAATACGGTGCTCATCAGTATCACTGTCATTTTAATTGGCTACTCCTCCTATGCGCTGATCATGATTCGCGCACAGGCATCACCCCCCATGAATGAGAACCGACCTGAAAATGCCTTTGTTCTGCTCTCCTACCTCAACCGGGAACAATATGGCGACCGGCCGCTGCTTATGGGACACCAGTACAATGCAGAGGTTCAAGAGATTGAATACAAAAAACCAGTATATGTCCTGAACAAGGAACTTAACAAATACGAGGAAGCTTATAAAAAGCCGGAGCTGGTGATGGCTGGCAGTAAAATGCTTTTGCCCAGGATGTACAGCAGAGATGCAAATCACAGGCAGGCATACCAGGAGTTTGGGACCATCAAGGACCCCAATAATCCCACCTTTGCGGATAACCTTGAGTTCTTTTTCCGCTACCAGGTTGGACATATGTACCTGAGGTACTTCATGTGGAATTTTGTAGGCAAGCAAAATGATATCCAGGGTCATGGCAACGTGCTCAATGGCAACTGGATCAGCGGAATTCCCTTCATCGATTCAAGGATTGGCCCCCAGAAGAATATTCCGAAAAGCATGCTGAATCACCCCTCACGGAACCTTTACTATTTCCTGCCCTTCCTTCTGGGCCTGATTGGATTGTTCTTTCACCTTGACAAAAATGCCCGTGATTTCTGGGTCGTCATGAGTCTATTCATCCTTACGGGTCTGGCCATTGTGGTCTACCTGAACCAAACTCCCTATCAACCCCGGGAGCGTGATTACGCCTATGCGGGATCCTTTTATGCCTTTGCGATCTGGGTTGGTATAGGGGTGGCAGGAATTTTTAAACTTCTGCATTCGAAACTTAAGGAAACCCCTTCGGCCATTCTTGCAGTAGCCATTTCTTTCATTGCCGTTCCGACCCTCATGGCAACAGAAAACTGGGATGACCACGATCGATCAGGAAGGTATACAGCCAGAGATATTGCCAGGAATTATATGAATTCATGCGATAAAGATGCCATCCTGTTTACTGTGGGAGACAATGATACCTTCCCCCTGTGGTACGTGCAGGATGTGGAAGGAATCCGTGAAGATGTCCGCATCGTGAACATGATGCTTTTCAATATGGACTGGTATGTGGACCAGATGCGCATGAAAAACTACAGTTCTGAACCACTTAAATTTACCCTTCCTGAAAGCAAATACAGAAATGGCACCAACAACTCCATTTATGTGAAGGAGAATGAAGGTTGGGCACCGGTTGAATATATCCTCAATTTTGTTAAAAGCGATGATCCCAGGACCAAATTACCCCTTCGCACCGGTGAAAAAGTAGATTACATCCCCACCCAGAAGCTGATCCTCCCGGTTGATTCAGCCACTGTGGTTTCCAATGGAACAATCCGGGCAGGAAAGGAAGGTAATATACTACCCGAACTCCGTTTTACCCTGAATCCCAATTCCCAGATCATGAAGGGCGGACTGGCCCAGCTGGATGTCCTGGGCAGCAACAACTGGAAACGTCCCATATACTATACCTCAGGCGGATTCGACGGATCGCTGGGACTTGAAAAATACTACCGGACAGAAGGTCTGGCATACCGGGTAGTCCCTGAACTTTCTCCCTATAAAAGCATTCTTGAAATGGGCAGTATTGATACCGATACCCTATACGAGCGGCTTATGAATACCTTCCAGTGGGGCAGGATGAACCAGGAGGATGTGCAACTGGATTACTATACCATTCGGACCCTCTCGGTGATCCGCTTCCGCAGTCTCCATACACGACTGGCTCTGCAACTCCTGAAAGAGCATCAAAAAGAAAAAGCTGTCAAGGTGCTTGACCGCTGTATGGAGCTTGCCCCTTCTCATGTCCTGCCCTTTGATCAGTATGTATCAGGCATTACAATACCCGATGGTAAAGGAGGCGTGATTCACTTTGAAGGTTTGATTGAGGCGTATTACCTCTGTGGAGAGACAGAAAAAGCCAATGCGATCCTCAGGGAACACTTCTCAGGCCTTTCCGAACTGAGCTTCTACTATAACTCCATGAAACCTCGTCTCAGAAGTTCCATTCAGCGGGAGACAAACGAAGTGCTTTTCCAGTTGGAGGAACTCAGAATTCTGCTACATACCTATAAGCAGAGCGAGTTATTACTGGAATTGGGACTGGGATAGCGCTTAGCGCTGTCGTTCCATCAGATAAGAAGCAAAATTTAAAAGCTCTGCCTTCTTTTCTTCAGGCCTGTTTAGATGTTCAAGGCTGGCCATGGCCTGGATATAAAAGTCTTTAATACGGTCATTGGTGAGCTCCCTGATATTCAGCTTGTCGTAAATATTTGTAACCGCAATAATTTTTTCGGCAGAATTGAACTCCTTCCGGGAAAGCCAGTCACAAAGCTTCTCCCTATCGGAGCTTGACGCTTTCTGCAAGGCATTAATCATCAGGAAGGTTTTCTTGTTGTCGATGATGTCAGTTCCCCGCTTCTTCCCAATTACATCCGGATCACCATAGGTGTCGAGCAGGTCGTCCTGTAACTGGAAAGCAATCCCCAGGTTCCGGCCAAACTCATAAAGATCTTCAGCATCCTTTTCGGATGCACCTCCAAGGATGGCCCCTATTTTCAGGCTTGCTGCGATCAGTACTGCAGTTTTCAATTCAATCATATGAAGGTAGTCCTCCTCGCTTACTGTGAGGTGCTCTTCAAAATTCATATCATACTGCTGCCCCTCACAAACCTGCATGGCTGTGCGTGTAAAGATGTCCTGTACTGTCTGAAGCACCACACCCGGACTCTGGTTCATGAGCCTGCATGCAAGGATGGACATCACGTCTCCGGAGAGAATGGCCACATTCTCATTATACTTGATATGCACAGTAGGATTTCCCCTCCGAATCTCGGAACGGTCCATGATGTCGTCATGCAGAAGGGTAAAGTTGTGAAATACCTCTATGGCCAGGGCAGGAATCAATGCGGATTCGACCCCTCCCGAAAACATATCACAGGCGAGCAGCACCAGTGCTGGCCGGATCCGTTTTCCTCCCAAAGACAAAACATATCTTACCGGCTCATATAGTTCTGCAGGTTCGTCGGGGATTGAAAAAGTTTGAATATGCCTCTCTACCAGGTTCCTTGCTTCTATTAATGTATACATCACTTATTATTATCAAATCTCATAAAATAGGCTGAACAAGTTAATGAATTTTGCACATGATTGGCACGATGATTGGGTAATTCATATTAAAATAGAATCACTAACTTTGTGCGATTCAAAAAAGCAGTATTTTATGTCCGTACGCATCTTTGCTTTCTCTCTGTTTTCAAGCATGATCCTCCTTATTAACAATGGATTACATGGCCAGGGTTATCGAATTGAAGTGGATATAAAGGGTCTTTCCGGTGATACCCTTATTCTGGGCGAATACTTCACTTCACGAATGATTCCCAAAGACACCCTCATTCTTCAGAAAAACGGAAATGGTGTTTTCGAAAATGAAAAAGCCTTCCAGGGAGGCCTTTACCTGATCTACCTTTCACCCGAAAAATACTTCGATTTTCTGATTGGCGACGACCAGCACTTCTCCATCAGTGCTGATATTGACAATCTGGGGGAAAGTATTAAGTTTTCCGGATCAGAGGATAACAGGCTCTTCCAGGAATACAAAATTTTCCTTCAGGAGCAACGAAAGAAACTTACACAAACACAGGAGGGGCTTTCCTCTGCAACAAATAAGACCGATTCGGCTGCAGTTCACGAAAAGGTAACAGAGATTAACCTTGGGATGGAGACCTATATGAATGAATTTGAATCGGCTTATCCCACACTTTTTGTCACCAAATTTATCGGGGCCACCAGGGAACCGATCCCACCCCAGGAGGTGCTCAACGGAGACCGAAGACATGATGACTCCATTCGCTTTTTCTTTCGGAAAGACCACTTTCTTGACCGCTTCGATCCCTTCGATGTAAGGCTGCTACACACGCCCATCTATGAAGGAAAAATTAAAACCTACATCAGCAGCATTGTCCCGCAGCATCCCGACTCACTGACTAAGGCTGTGGATTACCTGTTGCAGGGATCAAAAAGCGACCAGGAGCTTTACCGCTATATGCTTATCACCTTGTTCAACCACTTTGCCGAAAGTAAATTCATGGGAATGGATGCGGTCTATTTCCACATCGCAGAGTACTACTACATCCCGGATGCCCACTGGAGCAGTGCCGATTTCTTATCCAAGCTACAGGAAAACCTGGAGAAGAATAAACCCACCCTTATCGGGCAGAAGGCTCCTAACCTGATCATGCGAAAAATTCCTCCGGAACACTTTCAAATGGCGCAGCAGGATACAGCCATCAAAAAAGATCCTCATATCGGGGAGGACTTCTTTATCCATGAAATTGAAGCCGACTACACCATCCTGTATTTCTGGGAAAGCGATTGCGGCCATTGTAAAAAATCCACACCGGCCTTATATGAGGCCTATTCAAGGCTAAAGGAGAAAAATGTTGAAGTCCTTTGTGTTCATGTGATCAATACAATTGAAGGAAAAGAGGATTGGATCGATTTTGTGAATCAGCATCATCTTTACGACTGGGTCAATTGTTGGAGCCCATACAGTAATGACTTCCGAACGCTATACAACCTCCAGAGTTACCCCCAGCTATTCATCCTGGATAAAGACAAAAAAATTGTTGCCAAACGGGTTACACCCGAACAGGCCGAACAGATCATTACCAACCTTATTGCCATTGAATCAAAAAAATAAGTCCCAGAGCATGGAATCGAAAGCCATAAAATTAATACTAGAAGATGGTACAGAGTTCACAGGAAAATCGTTCGGATACGAAGGAAGCATCGCCGGTGAAGTCGTATTTAACACGGCCATGACGGGCTATCCCGAAAGCCTGACCGATCCTTCCTACAAGGGCCAGTTGCTGGTCCTCACCTATCCCCTGGTGGGCAACTATGGTGTACCCAGGGAAGATTCGGAAAATGAAATGTACAAATTCTTCGAATCGGATCAACTACATATTTCTGCATTGATCATCTCCGACTACTCTTTTGAGTATTCTCACTGGAATGCAGAAAAAAGTCTTGGTGACTGGCTGAAACAGCATAAAATTCCAGGTATATTCGATGTGGACACCCGACGCATTACAAAAATTCTAAGGGAAAAAGGTTCCATGCTTGGAAAAATTGTTTTCGACGAAAAAGTTCCGGAAAGCTATGATCCCAATCTGGACAATCTGGTGGCGCAAGTAAGCGTCGGAGAAAAAAAGATTTACGGAAAGGGGAAATACCGGATTCTTCTGCTGGATTGCGGAGTAAAATACAACATCATACGCTACCTGCTGCAAAGAGATACCACAGTCATCAGGGTTCCCTGGGATCACGACATCAGCAAAGAGGAGTATGACGGACTTTTTATCTCCAATGGACCAGGCGACCCTAAACAGTGTGCCACCACCATATCCTCCCTTGCAAATGCCTATAAGAGCGATACTCCCATCTTCGGAATCTGCCTGGGTAACCAGCTAATGGCCCTGGCTGCCGGCGCCGACACTTATAAGCTCAAGTACGGCCACCGCAGTCACAACCAGCCTGTCCTGGAAGTGGGAAGCGACAAAGCCTACATTACTTCGCAGAACCATGGGTTTGCCATTGATAACGAAACCCTTCCTGCCGGATGGGAACCCCTCTTCCTGAACCTCAACGATAACACCAACGAGGGAATGAAACACCTTGAAAAACCATTTTTTTCCACCCAGTTTCACCCGGAAGCATCGGGCGGTCCGACCGACACGGCTTACCTTTTTGACGTTTTCATTGACCATATTGAAAAGTATAAGAAAGGCTAGGTATGCTTGCCTCGACTATCCATGTTGATTTTTTTATGTTTTCATGAATCCTTATACATATCTGTTTCGTAGAAAGACTCTGATAGCCTGATTATAATGTTTCAATTACAATTGCCGGATGAACTCAAGTTCGAAATATTTCTTTATCATCCTTCTGATATATCCGGTCCTTACCCTGAAGGCTCAGCACAATCTCATTTACCGAAATAATCATATACACCGGGTGATGGTAAACCCGGCAACCGCTGGGAGTGAATTTATTCCGGTAGCAGCTCTTTCCTACCAGAAGCAATGGCTGGGTATTCAAAATTCTCCTTCAACTCTTCTTGCCAGCACCAGTTTACGAATCGGAAATGTTGATTTCTACAATCCCAAGATGATGATTAATCGTTCGCGGATAAAAACAAGCGAACGCATTGGTTTGGGAATAGGTATCTATGCAGACCGGAACGGACCACTGGCCTACAGGGGTTTGAACCTGGCATATGCTTACCATATTCAATTATCGGGTTCCAGCCTGGCCTTTGGCCTTTCCGGAACGATGGAACAGACCCTTCGAGAAGGAGCTTCATGGGATCCCATCAGTTCAGCTGACCCCTTACTTGAGTCTTCAAGGGATTCTTACTATAACTTTAATGCGAACACCGGTGTGTTCATCAGTGGTGTGCAATACTTTGCCGGCTTTGCAGTAAATCACCTGATCCCCCTGGAAAACAATCTTGAACCAGGCACTTATGTCAAACAGGATTACATCCTGCATGGTGGCTATGTGTTCCGGGTCTGGAGAACTATTCAACTCGAACCATCCCTTCATCTCAGGTATCTCGATTATAATAGCCTGGAATATGACATCATGTCCAAGCTCTACATCGAAAATGTTCACTGGTTAGCAATAACCTATCGCTCCTATAAGGCCCTGGCGCTTGCAGCCGGCCTAAAAATCAGTCACTTTTATCTGGCCTATCAGTTTGAAGCCAATCTCTCCAGAATGGTTCGATACAGTGTCGGCAGCCATACAATACATCTGGGCCTGAACCTTGGAATGCGGGGACTCAAAGGTTTTTAAGCATGAAGTAGCCAACAGTATGGAAAAAATATTCAAAATAATCCTGATCCTTCTCCTGTGCTTTCCTGTACTCGTTTCAGCGCAATACCTTGAAAATCCCTCTTTTGAAGGACCCCGGGGAATTGCCCTGACGCCAAACGGCTGGAGCCCTTTTGGCCTCCATAGCACCCCGGATACCGAACCTCTCAACTGTGATGTTTTTAAGGCATCCGATGGGGACACCTATCTTACCCTGGTTGCACGCGGATCTGAAAGCCAGTGGCCCGGGGTGTCTGAACAATGCCAGGCAATGCTCATCGAGCCTTTACTACAGGGAATGTGCTATACCCTCACGATGGATCTGGCCACCAGGAATGACCTGGGATACTATGTCTGGGGAGAAGGATTCATCCATTACAGGGCCGATGTAAGCCTTAAGGTATATGGAAGCAATAGTAGCTCAGGAAAAGGTGTACTGCTGGCCGAAACCGGCCCGGTTACAAATGTGAACTGGGAAAACAGCTCATTTACAATTAAGCCGGAAAGCAACATCTATTACCTGCTGCTGGAAGTAGCGCTTGTAAATGAAAGTGAGGAAAATGGTAATCTCCTTATTGACAAAATGACCCTGACTGACTACATGTTGGAATCTACGGTCGTACTGAACGAAACATTCGGCATAAGCGAACTGCCGATTACCATTGAAGCCAGCGAAAGCTCCTCCTACACCTGGACACCCAATACAGGTTTGTCATGTTACGATTGCCGTTCTCCCCAGGTCAACAGCGATATTGGAAGAACTTACTCCTGTTTAATAACTTCCTCATCAAACGCATGCCCGGCCGAAGAACTCTTTATCATAAATTTCGATGATGACATTGTTTTACCCGAGGATTTTAAGATTCCCAACGTATTCACCCCAAATGGCGATGGAATCAATGATATGCTTGAGATCGCGGGCTTACCCCCCTTCAGTTCACTTCTGATCTTCGATCGATTGGGCCATGAACTTTATTCCAGCGAAATATATAACAATGACTGGAACGGATCTGATGTGAATGGAAATCCTCTTCCTGAAGATACATACTGGTATGTTCTGATCCTGCCCGGCCGAACCGGCAGACTCAAAGGCTCCATATATCTGAAAAGAAAATAAGCCACTTAAAAATGAAAATAAAGCGTTCCCTTAAACTCCCGCTTTCAATCCTCGCTGTAAGTCTGCTTACGATTGGAATTCAAAAAATCCAGGCGCAGGAAATTGACCTTGAAAATGGCATCATCCTTTACCTGCCATTTAATGGAAGTGTCAGTGATGAAAGCGGGAACAATATCCCTGCAAATCTTGCAGGTCCCGAACTGACGGCCGACCGTTATGGAAATCCGGACAAAGCCTACTTATTCGATGGTAACAATGATCACATCATCCTGAATAACAACCAGGCCATCATTACAGAAAAACAATTCACAATCTGCATGTGGGCCAGAATCGATGGCAGAAGCCAGGCAGAACCAAAATATAACAATTCCCTTTTTGAACAACGAAACGATGATCCGGCAGCCTCTTCAGGCATCCACTTTGCGGCAGAAAGGATTATTAATACGCACCTCGAGCTCCGGGGAAGCACGAGCGGCAATAGTGTATCATTAGAAGCAGACTATCCGGGAGATGGAACCTGGTATCATTTTGCAGCAAGCCTGGATGATAATAGCACCATGTCTCTTTACATAAACGGAGAACTGAAAACAAGCCGGCAGTTTACCGGCAACGGTGATTTTAAAACCGGTATCAACAGGGTAAATATTGGTACACTTCATACAGGATCGATCACCACCGGAGCCTTTAACGGAGCCATAGACGAAGTATATATTTATAACAGAGCCCTGAAATATTGTGAAATAGAAACACTCTATTCGGGTCAGCTACTACGGGAACGATAGATTAGTCTATAAAGTCGAAAGTCCATAAAGTCAAAAGTTAAACTCCCTTTATAGACTTTACAGACTTTACAGACTTTACGGACTTTACGGACTATTTACGGACTATTTACGGATTTGTCCCGATCCGTAGATTACGTATTTGTTGGTAGTCAATTCTTTGAGACCCATTGGTCCCCGTGCATGCAATTTCTGGGTGCTAATCCCGATCTCGGCTCCATAGCCAAACTCAAACCCGTCGGTGAATCGGGTGGAGGCATTTACATATACAGCCGCCGCATCAACCCTGTCCAGAAAATACTGAGCGTGACTATAATTCTCTGTCACGATGCTTTCCGAGTGTTTGGATCCATATTCGTTAATATGCTTCACTGCCTCCTCAAGAGATCCCACCACCTTTGAGCTGATAATCAGATCCAGGTACTCGGCCGACCAATCCTCTTCAGTGGCAGGAACTGCCTCCGGGATCCAAAGACAAGTATTTTCATCACCCCTGATCTCTACCCCTGCCTTAGAAAATACTTTACCAATATCGGGTAATACCTGCGCAGCCACCTTCTCATGAACCAGCAGGCTTTCTGCAGCGTTGCAAACACCGGGCCGGTGGGTTTTAGCATTGTATACAATGGCAACAGCTTTCTCCAGGTCGGCAGCCTCATCCACATAGATATGACAATTCCCAACCCCCGTTTCAATCACCGGCACAGTACTGTTCTGAACAACGGCCTGGATCAATCCGGCCCCACCCCTGGGAATCAGGATGTCCAGGTAGTCATTCAGTTTCATCATGGCCACAGCACTGGCGCGACTGGTATCCTGTACAAGTTGTACCATATTGGGATCCAGTCCGCAGCTTTCAATGGCTTCATGAAATATTTTCACGATGGCATTATTGGACTTAAAAGCCTCTTTTCCCCCTCTCAAAACGCACACGTTCCCGGTTTTGATACAGAGACCTGCCACATCGGCGGTCACATTGGGCCTCGACTCGTAGATCACACCCACCACTCCCAGCGGCACCCTCTTTTTACCAATAAGCAATCCATTCGGCCGTTTCTTCATCTCCTCGATCTCCCCAATGGGATCGTCCAGTTGCACAATTTCCCTGAGACCCCCGGCAATACCAGATATCCGCTCGCCCGAAAGGGTCAGCCTGTCCATAATGGCCCCCTTCAAACCCATCTCTTTTCCCATCTTCAGGTCCTGCACATTTGCCTTCAGAATAGCGTCAGAGTATTTCTCGAGCAAATCGGCAACGAGAGACAAGATCTTGTTTTTTTGTTCTGTGTTTAAATGGGCCAGCTCTGTAGCCGCCTTTTTCGCATTCTTCCCAATCGTAATCAATTCTTCCATTCTTTCAACTTTATAAACTTTACAGACTTTACAGACTTTACAGACTTTACGGACTTTACGGACTTTACAGACTTTACAGACTTTACAGACTTTACAGACTTTACAGACTTTACAGACTTTACGGACTTTACAGACTTTACAGACTTTACAGACTCATTTTATCCGTGGCTTCACTCACAAAAAAGGTTCCTAAATCCTTCCCTTCCAGCACTTCAAGGATGGTCATGGGATTGTTGCCATCGGCAATCACCACATCTACGTTGTTTTCTCTGCACAGTTCAGCTGCGGCGATTTTTGAAGCCATGCCTCCCGATCCCATTTTCGAGGACCCTTCAAGATTTACATCCTTCAATTCATCACTGGCCCTCATCACCTTGGGGACTTTCTGGGCAGAATGATGGGTATGTGGATCGGCTGTATATACACCATCGGTATTTGTAAGAATCAGCAAAAGGTCGGCCTGGACCAGCGTGGCCACAGCAGCAGACAGGGTATCATTATCTCCAAACTCTATCTCGTCGGTAATCACCGTATCGTTCTCATTTATAACCGGGATGATCCCCATTTCCAGCAACTCCAGAAGGGTATTTCTGGCATTCTTTCTTCTCAGGCTGTTCTCAATCCCATCCCGTGTTAGCAAAACCTGGGCCACAGTCTCATTGAATTCATCGAAGAATTTCTGATACAAACGAATCAGCCCCACCTGACCGATGGCTGCCAGTGCCTGCTTCTTAATCAGGTCAACGGGTTTTTGAGTCAGTCCCATCATTCCCATACCTACCCCTACTGCTCCCGAGGATACCAGGATGACCTCTTTCCCCCTGTTCATCAAATCAGAGATGACCATTGTAAGTCTCTCCATTCGCTGCAGGTTGATCTTCCCGTTATCATAGGTAAGAAGACTTGTACCTACTTTTATTACTATTCTCTTCTTCTTCTTTAAATATTTTCTGTGTGTCATGACTTTTCAAAATAATGCTTCAACGTTTCAACAAGCTCTTTTCTCTCCACCGTTGCAAAACCTTCTTTGGCCTTGATCAGTTTTGCTTCTATCTTCTCTATGCCGGGATTACCAATACTGCCCAGGTGGGTATAGCTATGGTCCCGGCCGGGCCTGTATCGTCCGCTATCTATTTCCCTGGCCACCTCCTTGTAAGCATCCCGGAAGGGCATTCCGGTCTTGACTTTCTTATTCACCTCTTCAACAGAGTATAGATACTGGTAGGTATCATTGTCAAGAATTGATTCATTGACATTCACTTGCTCCATTACATACTGCATCATATGAAGGCAGTTTTTAAGATCTCCAATGGCCGGGTGTATGACCTCTTTCAATAACTGAAAATCGCGGTGGTATCCCGAAATAAGGTTGCATGTAACTGCCGAAATATCCGAGGGTATATTGGCCAGTCGGTTGCAGCGTGCACGGATTAGCTCAAGTACATCCGGGTTCTTCTTATGGGGCATGATACTCGACCCGGTGGTCAGTTCACCAGGAAGCGTCAGGAAGGCAAAGTTTTGTCCCATGAACAAAACTGTATCCATGGCCATCCTTGCAAGTGTGGAGGCAATGGCACTGATTCCGCTCCCCACGTACCACTCGGTTTTGCCCCGGTTCATCTGGGCATTCACAGAAGAAATATGAGGAGAGTCAAAGGCCAGCAAACGGGTTGTCAGTTCACGATCTACCTGGAAAGAAGACCCAAACCCGGCAGCCGAACCCAGGGGGTTCTGGTTGACAACCCGGAAAATGCCCTGGAGAAAGGTCAAATCGTCGGCCAGCGCCTCCCCATAGGCTCCAAACCACAATCCAAATGAAGAAGGCATGGCCACCTGCATATGTGTATATCCGGGCATCAGAACCTCCTTGTACTTCTCTGCCTGGGCCAGCAGGGTTGAAGCCAGGGATTGAACGGCAGTCACAATTTCCTGCAACTCTTCTCTCAGAAAAAGTTTAATGTCGACCATTACCTGGTCGTTGCGTGAGCGTCCCGTATGAATCCGCTTACCAAGATCTCCCAATGAAGCAGTAAGCAACATCTCCACCTGGGAGTGAATATCCTCCACACCCGGATCTAACTTTAACATCCCCTGATCAGCTTCCTTATAAATTGCAGCAAGCTTTTCCACCAACATGGCAGCCTCTTTCTTCTGGATCAATCCAACTTCTGCGAGCATGATGGCATGAGCCATGGATCCCATCACATCAAAGGGAGCCAGTTCCATATCATAAACAGGATCCATACCTGTGGTAAATGAAAGTATTCTATCTTCAGTGGAAATATTTTTATCCCAGAGTTTCATGCCTTTTTTGTTTTTATTACTGCTGTTTTACAATTTCAGCAATGGTGGTTAAGAATTTGCAGTATCCTCTCACCCCTTCATCCAATTCCGATTCCTCTATATATTCTCCGGCGGTGTGTGACCTCGCCGAATCGCCTGGACCCATCTTCACTGCCGGAAAAGGGATCAGGGCCATATCCGACATCGTGGAAGAACCAAAGGGTACCAGCTGTCTCTCCCTGATAGCAGTCATTAAAAAATGATCCTGACTGAGCAGTGAAGGCTTTAAACGCGTCGAACGGGCCACGATTTCTCCCTGGCAGACCGCCGAGATCATCTCCAGCATCTTCTCGTTCCCATATTGGTCATTGCTTCTTACATCCACGACAAACTTACACAGATCAGGAACTACATTGTGACCCGTACCTGCCGAAATCATGGTTACCTGCGCTCCTGCCCGCGGCAACCATTCAGATTCATCGCTAAAGGAAAGTGAAGCAATGGCATTCACATCTTCCATGGCCTTATAGATGGCATTCACACCTTCTTCCCTCGCAGCATGTCCAGCCACCCCCTTCACGGTCCCATCCAGCACCATCAAGCCTCTTTCCGCAACGGCCGGATGCATCCCGGTAGGCTCCCCGACAATTACTCCGTCTAAGTTTTCAAAATTCGAAATAAGCGATTCAATACCCTGGGCGCCGGACACCTCCTCCTCGGCACTTATAAGTAATAAAAGGTTAATCTGATCCCTGATTTTGTCAGCTATTTCATGGTAGGCAGCAATCATCGATACCACCGAAGCTCCTGCATCATTACTCCCCAGTCCGATAATCCGCTTCCCTTCCATCACCGCTTCAAAAGGATCGGTCTTCCACCCGGCCACCGGTGCCACTGTATCCAGGTGGGAGTTGAGTAATATGGTGGCTTTAGCATTCTTTTTCTGTGGATCCCCCAACAGAAGGTTGTTGTGATAGCGGGTAAGATCATGACCCATCCCCCTCAGAAAATCCTCCAGGAATCCTGCGCGCTGCTCCTCATTTCTGCTGGTGGCAGGAATGCTTATCATCTCCTTCAGAAGATCGGTATATGGTACCTTAATACTCATTTCAAATCAGCAATTCCTGAATATGATTTCACAATCCCTTTAATCATGGCCGAACTCAGACCAAAATGCTCCATTTCGTTTAAACCCGAAATGGTGCAGCCCATGGGGGTTGTCACCCTGTCAATTTCGGTTTCAGGATGATTCTTTGTTTGGAGCAACAACTCTGCTGCACCCCTGGCTGTCTGGGCCGCAATTTCTCCTGCCTCGTCGGCATGAAACCCGATCTGAATTCCACCCTGAGAAACCGCACGAATAAAGCGAAGAAAAAACGCAATGCCGCAGGCTGCAAGAATAGTTGCCGCCGGCATCAGCTGCTCCTTTATCACCATGGTTTGGCCAAGCGGCTCAAACAGCTTCCTGACTTTTTCAACCGACGCTTCATCCTCACCGGCAATACAGGTCATACTGGCCCCATACTCAATAGCAGTATTAGGCATCAATCTCACCACATCCACTTCAGGACCAGCCCACTCTGTAAGCTCATGCAAACTAACGGCCGATACTACGCTCACCAGGATTTTACCCTCTGCTTTTAGCTCATCCTTTACTTGCAAGACAGCCTCTGCAGCCTGTCCGGGCAGCACAGCAAGCAGCACAAAATCACACGCTTTAACCAATTCTACATTATTGGTGATCTTATATCCCTCTTTCTCTTTTTCGGCAAGCAAAGAACTTCTTTTCCTGGAAAGGTAGATGTCCGAAGGGGCCATCCCCGCATGGGCGACCAGGCCCTTCGCAATAGCACATCCAATATTTCCTGCCCCAATGATTCCAACTTTATTCATTTTCTGTTTCCTGTTTGTTTCTGACTATTCTGACTTCCCTGTTCCATTCACCGAGAACCATATTCTCTGTTGATTTCCTAAAATTCGTGTGAACCCATTTACCTCATCGGCCGTCCAGGCCTTGTTCATTTCGCCATAGGAAGCAAAGGAGGCATTCATCAGGTCAAATGGACTTTCTACCCCTGTAGCCACGTATGAATATGGACGGAAACGGATCGTCACCTTTCCACTTACATTCTTTTGAGATGAATCCAGGAATGCCTCCAGATCGCGCATAACAGGCTCCAGGTACTGTGCCTCGTGGACAAACATTCCGTACCATTGTCCGACCTGCTCTTTCCAGTGTAACTGCCACTTGGTGAGCACATGCTTTTCCAGTGCCAGGTGCGCATCAATTATAACCCGGGCTGCTGCTGCCTCAAATCCCACTCGCCCTTTAATTCCAATGATGGTATCACCCACATGAACATCCCGACCCACACCCCAGGCACCGGCAATTTTCTCCAACTCCTTTATGACCACCAGCGGTTCGTAAGTCTGGCCGTTCAAACCCACAGGCTCCCCCTGATCAAACTCAATTGTTATAGTTTCGGTTCCGGATTTCTCCACCTGGGTAGGGTATGCCTTCTCGGGTAATTCACCATCCGAAACCAGGGTTTCCTTTCCTCCCACGCTGGTTCCCCATATCCCCTGGTTAATTGAATATTCCACCTTGCTCCAATTCATATCCACATTTGCTTTCTTCAGATACGCTATCTCATCATCCCTGGAAATCTGCAATTCCCTGATGGGAGTCAGTATCTCAATTTCGGGAGCCAGCACCTGGAATACCAGGTCGAAGCGTACCTGGTCATTTCCTGCAGCGGTGGAACCATGTGCAATCTTTTTAAAACCATGCGCTTTTGCGTAGTTCACAAGTGCAATTGCCTGGAAGGTTCTTTCCGAACTCACAGATAAAGGATAACTCCTGTTTTTCAGTATATTTCCAAATATCATATAGCGAATGCAGCGATTGTAATAATCGGCTGTCACCTCAATGGCTTCGTGCGAGACGATCCCAAGTTTCTCGGCGTGGGACTTTACAGCGACCAGCTCGGTCTCAGAGAAACCTCCTGTATTTACAAGGGCTGAATGTACCTCCAGGTTTTTTTCTTTAGCCAGGTAGATGGCACAAAAAGTGGTGTCCAATCCGCCACTGAAGGCCAGCAATATTTTATCCTTTTTCATTTCCTTAATAAGTATGATTGATTTTAATTTTGACAGCCTGGGAATGTGCTTTTCCATTCACACCCTTCTTCTCTTCAGGATCCATAATCATGCCGGTACAAAGGCAGTCCTCGCGCTTGGTCCTTACCAGGATATCATAATAAGGGCAGGTTTGGCAACCCTTCCAAAACTGATCATCGTCGGTAAGCTCTGAAAAAGTAACCGGACGGTACCCAAGTGCATTGTTGATTTTCATGACGGCCAAACTGGTAGTCAGGCCAAAAAGTTTGGCACCGGGAAAAAGCTTCATTGAAAGTTCCAATGCCCTTTTTTTTATTTCACTAGCCAGGCCTATCCCCCTGAATTCGGATGATACGATCAGACCACTGTTGGCCACGTATTTATTGTGCCCCCACGACTCAATGTAACAGAAGCCTGCAAATTTTCCATCATCACTGCATGCGATGACAGCCTTTCCCTCCATAATTTTCTCGGTGAGATACGCACTGCTTCGTACTGCAATTCCAGTTCCTTTCTGAAGGGAGGCATTCAACAGAGCATCTTCAATCCGGGGGATCAGCTGAAGATGTTGTTCAGAAGCAATAGTAATTTCAATATCGTGACTCATGGTTCCTGTAGTATTTTCGGATGATCAAAACTCCTATTCCCGAATGAGTCCGGGTAACCTCATTTTGATCATATTAATAAGGTGATTCTTCGAAACCCCATCGCGGGGAATCAGGAGGATCGTATCATCACCGGCAATGGTACCTGCAATTTCGTATGCATTCAAATGATCAATGTTGTAGGCTATGCTTCCTGCATGCCCGGGAAGGGTTCTCATAATAGCCATTCCCTGGGCAAAATCAATGGAAACCAGCACTCCAAACCCGGAAGCATTCATCTCCGGTTCCTCAACAGCCTGCTCTTTGTCTGGAAGAATATAGACGTATCCCGCATGATTGTCAGGCATTTTGGCAACCTTCAGATACTTTAAATCTCTTGAAAGTGTTGCCTGTGTTAGTTCATAGCCCTGCTTTTCCAGCAGCCTCATTAACTCATCCTGGCTGGAGATATTACTTTCGGCAATCAGGCGCCTGATCTCCATCAACCTTTCGTTTTTGTTTTTCACTTTCCTTGTAATTTTGTATATTTATACACTTACGCTGCAAATTTATACATTATTTTGAATTCTATGCAAGTTTTCGGCATTTTTTTGTACTTTTACACCCCGGAAAATATGGCGTCCGGATCCTCTCAAGCGGGTCATCCTGATCCATTTATAAGCAACTATACACCCTGTTATGATAGACGAGCAAATTAAGAAAGTGGTAATCCTCGGATCGGGGGCTCTTAAAATTGGTGAAGCCGGTGAATTTGATTACTCAGGATCTCAAGCCCTTAAGGCTCTTCGTGAAGAAAAAGTGAGCACCGTACTCATCAATCCGAATATCGCCACCGTGCAGACTTCAGAAGATGTGGCCGACAAGATTTACTTTCTGCCTGTTACTCCCTACTTCGTCGAAAAAGTCATTGAGAAAGAGAAGCCCGATGGTATTTTACTGGCTTTTGGTGGACAAACCGCCCTGAACTGCGGGGTTGCCCTGTATAAGGCTGGTATTCTTGAAAAGAACAATGTGAGGGTTCTGGGCACGCCGGTACAATCCATAATGGATACAGAGGACCGGGAACTCTTTATAGGGAAACTGGATGAGATCAATGTGAAAACGGCCCGAAGTGTGGCCGTCACCACGGAGGAAGATGCACACCAGGCCGCAAGGGATCTGGGTTTCCCGATTATCATCAGGGCCGCCTACACGCTCGGCGGACAGGGAAGTGGCTTCTGTTATAATGAAAAAGATCTTGATAAACTGGCAAAAAAAGCCTTCTCCTACTCTCCCCAGATCCTGGTGGAAGAATCTCTAAAGGGATGGAAAGAGGTAGAATACGAAGTGGTCCGGGACCGCTTTGACAATTGCATTACGGTTTGTAACATGGAGAACTTCGATCCCCTCGGAATTCACACCGGGGAAAGTATCGTAGTGGCACCCTCACAGACCCTTACCAATAGCGAGTATCATAAGCTCAGGAAACTTTCAATCGATATCATCAGGCACATAGGGATTATCGGAGAATGTAACGTACAGTATGCCCTGGATCCTGAATCGGAAGATTACAGGGTCATTGAGGTAAATGCACGTCTATCCAGATCATCTGCACTGGCCAGTAAAGCCACCGGCTATCCGCTTGCTTTTGTGGCAGCGAAACTGGGACTGGGATTCGGCCTGCATCAGCTGAGAAACTCCATTACAAAGACCACCTCTGCATTCTTTGAACCTGCGCTGGACTACATCGTCTGTAAGATTCCACGCTGGGACCTGAATAAATTCCAGGGGGTATCCAAACTGATTGATTCCAGCATGAAGTCGGTGGGTGAAGTAATGGCCATCGGCCGAACCTTTGAGGAGGCAATACAAAAAGGGGTTCGGATGATCGGACAGGGAATGCATGGCTTTGTGGGCAACACCGAAATGGAAATAGAGGATATAGACAAAGAGCTTTCCGAGCCCACCGATATGAGGATTGTGGTCATTGAGAAAGCCTTTGAACAGGGATATACTGTAGACCGGATTCACGATCTTACAATGATCGATAAGTGGTTTTTGGTTAAACTAAGGAATATTTATGACCTGAAGCTGGCCCTTGAACAAATACCTTCACTTGATAAACTGGAGGATGAACTGCTGCTGAAATCAAAAAAAGCAGGATTCAGTGATTTCCAGGTGGCAAGGCTGGTCATGGAAGGAGATGTAACCAGCAACATGCTGATGGTCAGGGAGCACAGGAAAGAAAGAAATATCCTTCCCAGCGTGAAGCAAATCGACACCCTGGCTGCGGAATACCCGGCTCAGACCAATTATCTCTACCTGACCTACAGTGGGAGCGAACATGATATTGAATTCTCCCGCGACCAGCGTTCGGTCATTGTTTTGGGATCAGGAGCCTATCGAATCGGTTCCAGTGTAGAATTTGACTGGTGTAGCGTGAATGCCCTGAAAACCGTAAACGATGAGGGCTACAGATCCATCATGATCAACTACAATCCGGAAACCGTATCCACCGATTATGATGTATGCGACCGTCTTTATTTCGATGAACTCTCCTTTGAGCGGGTAATGGACATCTATGACCTGGAGACGCCTAAGGGAGTGATTGTATCGGTGGGAGGACAGATCCCAAACAACCTGGCCATCCGACTGCACGAACAGGATGTTCACATCCTGGGGACTTCGCCAAAAAACATCGACAGGGCCGAAAACAGGCACAAATTTTCAATGATGCTTGACAGGCTGGGGATTGATCAGCCCAGGTGGAAAGAGCTGAGCAGCATGGAAGAGATCTATGATTTTGTGGATGAAGTGGGGTTCCCCCTGCTTATCAGACCCTCCTACGTACTCTCGGGGGCTGCCATGAATGTAGTATCCAACAAGGAAGAAATGGAAGGCTTTCTCACCCTGGCTGCCAGGGTGTCTAAACAGTATCCGGTGGTAGTTTCCGAATTCATACAGGAAGCCAAAGAGATCGAGATTGATGCAGTAGCCAGGGATGGTGAACTTTTCTCCTATGCGATCTCGGAACATGTGGAGTTTGCCGGAGTACACTCGGGTGATGCCACCATGGTATTTCCTCCCCAAAAAATCTATTTTGAAACCGTTCGGAGGATTAAAAAAATTGCCCGTCAGATGGCAGAGGCCCTTGAGATTTCAGGTCCCTTCAACATGCAATTTCTGGCAAAAGACAATGATATCAAAGTCATCGAATGTAACCTGAGAGCATCCAGAAGCATGCCCTTTGTTTCGAAAGTGCTGAAGTCAAATCTCATCGACCAGGCCACCAAGATCATGCTGAAAGTACCGGTTGAAAAACCCAGCAAATCTATATTTGACCTGGACTACATTGGATGCAAAGCACCCCAGTTTTCATTCTCCAGGCTAAAGAAAGCAGACCCTGTTTTGGGTGTAGACATGTCCTCCACCGGTGAAGTTGGCTGCATTGGCGACAACTATTATGAAGCCATCCTGAAGGCTATGCTTTCGGTGGGTTATACCATTCCGAAGAAAAACATCCTGCTCTCCACCGGGGGAATGCGATCTAAAGTAGAACTTGTCAATTCATGTAAAATGCTGGTGGACAAAGGATATCATCTTTTCGCAACCCATGGAACCCATGAATTCCTCAGGCTGAACGGAATTGATTCCATCGACCTCGCCTGGCCAGACGAAGATGCCAAACCCAATGTGCTTGATTACCTCAAAGCCAAAAAAATAGACCTGGTTGTGAATATTCCCAAAGACCTCTCTTCGCACGAGTTATCCAATGACTATAGTATCCGAAGAGGTGCGGTAGACTACAATATCCCATTGCTCACCAATGCCAGGCTTGCATCGGCCTTCATATACGGTATCTGCAAAATGAAGCTGGAGGACATCTCCATAAAAAGCTGGGACGAGTACAAATAAGCTAAATCAGGCTTACTCCTGGAGCATATGGTGTCGAGTAAGCCTTAGCCAGCCGCAGGCTGGGTTCAACACGAAAAGCTTACTCGTGGAGCATATGTTATTGAGGAAGCCTTAGCCAGCCGCAGGCTGGGTTCAGCGACGAAATAACATATGCGTAACCTAGCCCTTCAGGGCCTCAGCTCCACCTACAATTTCCAGAATCTCGTTTGTAATGGCTGCCTGGCGGGCCTTGTTGAACTGAAGGTTCAGCTCTTTCAGAAGCTCAGTGGCATTATCAGTGGCCTTGTGCATGGCCGTCATCCTGGCCCCGTGTTCCGCTGCATGTGAATCAAGGATTGCCTTGTAAAACTGGAGTTTCAGCGAACGAGGAATCAACTCCTTGACGATGTATTCTTTGGTGGGTTCAAAAATGTAGTCAAAATTAGACCCTCCGCCCGCGGCGGATTCTTCAGCAAGCTCTTCGACCTGGATGGGTAGAAACTGTTCCTCGGTAAGGATCTGTGTCCCTGCATTTTTAAATGCATTATAGACAATCTCCACATGATCATACTCCCCTTCTCTATACAGTTTCATTGCCATCTCGGCAATGGTTGCAACTCTGTCAAAGGTGAGATCATCGAAAAGGTCACTGCCATCATAAATGACATTGTATCCCTTTTTCCTGAGAAAGTCGCTTCCTATTTTCCCAATGGCAATGAAGTCCACCTGGCGAGCCATCATCTGGCTGTCAAAGGTTGTAAGTGCCTTTTGAATAGTTGCCTTAATTGCATTGGAATTGAATGCCCCGCAAAGTCCGCGGTTCGAACTTATAAGAACAAATAGAATCCTCTCCTTATCACGCTGTACGGCATAGAGATTGTCCTCATCATCTTTCATGGCATCACCCACGCTGGCCAGAATTTCCTGCAGCTTTTCAGCATAAGGCCGAAACTGTACGATGGCATCCTGTGCTTTCTTAAGCTTGGCAGCAGACACCATCTTCATAGCACTGGTAATCTGCATAGTGGAAGCCACAGACGACTTTCTTTCCCGTATCTCCTTTAAATTTGCCATGGGGCCTAATTGTATTTCTCAGCTATATCCTTGGCTACTTTCTCAAGGGTTTCGGTAATCTTGTCGCTAAGCTTGCCCTGCGCAAGTTCCGTAAGTAAATCTTTATGCTTCAGCTCCAGGTATTCCAGGTACTCCGTTTCAAACTCCTTCACTTTTTCAATCGCAACACCATTAAGCAATCCCTTGGTTCCACAATAGATAATAGCAACCTGCTTTTCAACCGACATGGGAGAATATTGATCCTGTTTCAGAATCTCCACGTTCCTTTTTCCCTTTTCCAATACAGCCATGGTAGCGGCATCCAGATCGGATCCAAATTTTGAGAATGCTTCAAGCTCACGAAACTGGGCCTGGTCAAGTTTCAGGGTTCCTGCAATCTTCTTCATGGATTTAATCTGGGCATTACCCCCAACCCTTGATACAGAAATACCCACATTAATTGCAGGACGAATACCCGCATTAAAAAGGTTCGACTCAAGGAAGATCTGGCCATCCGTAATGGAGATCACATTGGTAGGGATATAGGCACTTACGTCACCTGCCTGGGTTTCGATAATCGGAAGTGCGGTCAGTGAACCCCCTCCTTTAACCAGGGGCTTCAGCTGTTCGGGAAGATCATTCATCTCTCTGGCAATCTCGTCAGACTGTATAACTTTTGCAGCACGCTCGAGCAATCTTGAGTGCAGGTAGAAAACATCACCAGGATAAGCCTCACGTCCCGGGGGCCTTCTCAGCAGCAGAGACACCTCCCTGTAGGAGACAGCCTGTTTGGAAAGGTCATCATAGATAATCAGGGCAGCCCTTCCGGTATCCCTGAAATACTCCCCGATAGAACAACCTGCAAAAGGCGCATAATACTGAAGTGCAGCAGGTTCAGCAGCGGTTGATGACACAATCACTGTATAGGCCATCGCTCCGGCTTCTTCAAGGGTCTTCTGAATATTTGCTACAGTGGATCCTTTCTGCCCGATGGCTACATAGATACAGTATACAGGTTCTCCTTTTTCGTAAAATTCCTTCTGGTTGATGATGGTATCAATGGCAATGGCAGTCTTACCTGTCTGACGGTCACCAATAATCAGTTCACGCTGTCCGCGACCAATAGGAATCATAGCATCAATAGCTTTGAGCCCGGTCTGCAGTGGCTCAGCAACCGGCTGACGGTAGATCACACCTGGAGCTTTACGTTCCAGCGGCAGATCAATCAGTTTACCCGAAATGGGGCCCTTTCCGTCAATTGGCTCTCCCAGGGTATTGATAACCCTGCCCAGCAGTGGTTCACCCACACCAATGGATGCAATTTTATTGGTCCTCTTCACCGAGTCACCTTCTTTTATAGCTTCCGTAGCACCGAGCAATACAGCGCCCACATTGTCTTCTTCAAGATTCAAAACAATACCCATAACGCCACTGTCGAATTCTATAAGTTCGTTGGCCTGAACACTGTTTAATCCATAAATCCGGGCAATTCCATCCCCCACCTGGAGAACTGTACCCACCTCTTCAAGTTCAACTCCACTCTTGAACCCTTCAATCTGTTGTTTGAGAATTTCCGAAACCTCGGATGGTTTAATCTGAGACATATGACTATTCGTTTTCTATCTTGTTTGAAGTAATTGTTTTCTGAAATTTCTTAGGCTGGTGGCCACGCTTGCATCATACTGTTTATCCTCAACGGTAAGTACAAATCCACCTATAACCTCTTCGTCAACCCTGGTTGATAGCTCAACCTTTGAATCATAGGCTTTGGCGAGCATCTCCTTAATATTTTTTAATGCCGCATCTTCCACAGGCCTGGCGGTAACCAGGGAAGCTGAACTTATATTCATAGCCTTCCTGTAAAGATCCCTGAAATTTCTGGCTATCCCCGGAAGGTAAACATCCCTTTTGTTCTTTATAACCAGTTTAAGTAAAGACATGGAAACATCACTGATATGAGATTTGAAAATCTCCTCCATCAGTTTAGTCTTCTGGCTGGGCTGCAGAGTAGGGACAAGCAATATGCTCTGAAATTCATCCTGTTTACAGGTTTCAGCAAGCAATTCCATATCACTGTTTACCTTTTCCAACATCTTCTTTTCAGAAGCACTCTGGAAAAGGGCCTTTGCGTATCGTACTGATATCTGACTCTCATTCATAATAGGGCTAATTCAGGTCAGCTTCATTGATCAGCTTGGTAACCAAGTCATTCTGAGCTTTGCCGTCCTCTAATTTAATCTTCAATATTTTCTCTGCAATATCCACGGATAGATTTGCAACCTGGCTCTTCATATCGTTGATAGCAGCCTTTTTCTCAGCCTGGATAGCCTCTCTTGCATTTGCCACAAGCTTCTTAGCTTCTTCACCAGCCTTCTCTTTGGCATCAGCAATAAGCTTTTCTTTCATCTGCTTGGCCTCTCTCATCATGGCATCCCTCTCTGCTTTCGCTTCCGAAAGAATCTTCTCATTACTAGCCTGCAGTTTGATCATTTCCTTTTTCGCCCTGTCGGCCGATTCAAGAGCCTGTTTTATGCTTTCATTTCTCGCCTTGATGGCGGTCAGAATTGCTGGCCAGGCAAACTTGCCCAAAACAAAAAGAAGAATAAGGAAAAACAGGGTAGTCCAGAATATCAGTCCTATTCCCGGCGTTACTAAATCCATTATATATTGTATTTAATTGTTTTCAAAGAAGGGCCTGTAACCAACCGTTACAGGCCCGTTCAATTTTCACGCATCTTATCCCATCATGGCAACCACGATGGCAAACAATGCAGCACCTTCAATCAGGGCAGCTGCGATAATCATGGCAGTCTGGATCTTACCTGTAGCTTCGGGTTGACGAGCAATGGCATCCATTGCTGACCCACCGATTCTACCAATCCCAAGACCTGCTCCGATTACGGCGAGACCTGCTCCGATTCCTGCTAATGTACCAGTCATAATAAATAAATATTAAATTAATAATCAATCATGGCCATGCTCAGGCATAGCCATTCCAATAAACAATGCGGACAATAATGTAAAAATATAAGCCTGCAGGAAAGCAACCAGTAATTCAATGCAATCCATAAACAATACCATAACCAGTGATGGTACAGCTAGAAATACCGACTTGAATATGAAGATCAGGGAAACCAGGCTCAATACAATGATGTGCCCTGCCGTGATGTTGGCAAATAGTCGGATCATCAGTGCAAATGGCTTCGTGAAGAGTCCGATGATTTCAACTGGGACCATAATCGGAGCAAGCAAAATAGGCACCCCCGGTGTATTTACAATGTGCTTCCAATGTGTTTTGTTCCCGCTGAACTGTGTAATAATAAAGGTGAAGGTCGCCAGCACAAAGGTAACTGCAATGTTTCCTGTCACATTGGCTCCAAAAGGGAAAAAAGGAATAAGCCCCATAAGGTTATTGATGAGGATGAAAAAGAAAACCGTAAGCAGGTAAGGCATGAAACGGGCATATTTATCTTCCCCGATATTTGGCATGGCCACATCCTCTTCAATAAATACAATGATCGGCTCAATGAACCCCATCAGGCCTTTTGGCTCACTAATACCCATTTTCTTATAGGATTTTGCCAGGCTGAGGAATACCCAAAGCAGAACCATTACAGAAAGCATCATCATGAAAGTATTCTTGGTAATAGAAAAATCCAGGGGTAAGCCTGCTTCAACCATTTCCCCATGTTCGTCTACCTCGATAATCTTTCCTGCCAGGCTCTTTTCTACATCCTCCCCTTTTTTGTTTACGGTCATCATGCTACCATGTCCCATCTGAAAGCCATCATGCGTATGACCATGTGCAAGCTTACTAGAAAAAAATGCGTGCAAGCCCGAATGCTTGGAGTAGAGGATTACAGGTAGAGGTACGCTTACATGGTGACCGTCTTTCTTTGTAAGGATGTGCCATTCGTGTGAATCCTTCACATGCTCCATTATATATTCGCTGGCATTAAACTCCTCTTCCACAGCTTCGCCATGGTGGTCCTCCGCAGCTTCACCTGCATGTATAGCCGAATGATCCTCAGTTTCGACCTGACTATGTTCATCATGGTGACCCTCCTGTCCGTAAATAAGAGGACTGGTTGAAAAAAGGGCAAATCCTAGGATAAGTGTGGTGGTAACAGCAATAAATCTCGCGCTCACGATCGTTCTAATTATTTGTTCTTTAGCAGCTTAAGTAAGTTTCCCGCCAATAAAAAAGTGAACAATAAATATAATGCAAAAAATGTAACGATAAATGGTTTTGTGATAATTTTTGTAATTAGCCAGAATACCAGGATATAGAGGAGGTAAAGGAGAAATTTAGCTGAAATTCCAACAAGCATAGTTACAGCACCGTCTCGATCGCTTTTATTTGCCCCACGGGCAAGGACGATCCATGCGAGCAGGTTGATCCCACTCAAAGAAACAAGTGTAATAAGGTAATGATTAAGTGCCAGGGACACTTCCAGGCGTGGAATCAGGAGGATTCCTGAGAGCGTCAGGATCGCAGTCAAAACAAGCCACTGCCAGATGTACCTGAAATGTTCAGTCATCTTTCTTCCCGATAAATTCCTTCAAAGTAATATAGAGACCGGTAAAAACCCCAAGCAGGGTGAATATGGCGGTGTAAACGGGTTTTTCACTGGCCGCACGTTCATCCAATTTTGAACCACCCCAGTAAAACAAAAGAATAATCACTACCATCTGGATACCCACACCCGAATACCGGGTAAAAGCATTCACTCCGGATAGCTCCTTTTTATCCTTCTTTGGGTTTTGATTCTGCTCCGGTAGAGGTTTCTTTTTTCCCACCCATATCGCATTTACCCGTAAATGTGGCGCCTGGCTCAATTGCCAGTTTACCAGTCTTAATTTCGCCGTATAACTTGGAAACTGAACGAAGTGATAATAACTCTTCCACCACAATTTTCCCGTCAACCACACCTTCAATTTCACAATTTTTGCACCTGATTTCACCGGTCACTTTCCCGGTTTGTCCGACGAAGACTTTACCTTTTGTCTGGAGGTTTCCAATGAGGTTTCCATCAAAGCGGATATTTTCACTTGAAGAAATATTGCCTTCAATGGTTGTACCGACTCCGATCATGTTGATCTTATTGGTATTCTCTGCTTCAGCCATTTTTGCCATCTCCTGCTCTTTTTTTTGCTAAATTAATCATTATTCTGATTTCCCGTCATAGGCCCACTTCAGATAAATGGATCCCCAGGTAAATCCTCCACCAAAAGCAGAAAGAATAAGATTGTCCCCTTTCTTAAGTTGTGACTCCCATTCCCAGAGGCAGAGTGGTATAGTGGCCGCAGTGGTATTGCCATATTTTTCAATATTAATCATCACCTTCTCCTTGGGAATACCCATGCGACGAGCAACAGCCCCGATGATTCTCATATTGGCCTGGTGGGGAACCAGCCAGGTGAGGTCTTCCGGGGATAGATCATTTTTTTCCATGATTTCCACAGAAACATCAGCCATCTTGGACACTGCCACCTTAAATACAGCCTGACCATCCTGATAAACAAAATGTTCCTTATTATCAATGGTTTCATGTGAAGGTGGATGCAGCGAGCCGCCAGCCTTCATTTGTAAATGATTCACACCACTACCATCCACCTGAAGAATAGAATCCCGGAGACCAAACCCCTCTTCAACCGGCTCAATCAAAACAGCACCAGCTCCATCACCGAAAAGTGGACAGGTTGTACGATCGGTATAATCAGTAATAGCCGACATTTTATCAGCTCCCACCAGAATTACCTTTTTATAACGTCCCGATTCCACAAATGAGACTGCAGTCTGAAGTCCAAATAAGAAACCCGAACAAGCTGCGGATAAATCAAAGCTCCAGGCATTCAACATTCCTGTTTTATCGCTGATCAGGTTAGCTGTGGCTGGAAAGTGATAATCTCCGGTAATTGTGGCACAGATTACCAGCTCAATCTCCTCAGGTTTAGTCCCGGTCTTTTCCAACAGGCCTTTCACAGCTTCGGCACCCAGATCGGAGGTAGCACCCTCCTTTAAGATCCTTCTCTCTTTGATCCCTATCCTCTGCATGATCCACTCATCGGTGGTCTCAACCATCGTGCTCAGTTCATCGTTGGTCAACCTGTATTCAGGTACATATCCGTGGATACCCGTAATTCCTGCCTCCATTTTTTTCATCGGTTCAATTCTTCTTTTATTCTGTTAACAAGACCCGCTTCCACAACCTCGGCAGTATGAAGAAGCATGCTACTGATCGCTTTTTCATTGGAGATACCGTGTCCGATTACTACAGGACCACAAACACCCAGGACAGGGGTTCCCCCAAAATTTTCAAAATTAAACATTTCAAAGTAACCATTACCAACCCCCTTTTCAGAGACAACCCGGTAAAATGCTTCGGAAGCCTTTAGAACCATATTTCCAGCGAATCCATCGGTAACAATCACATCAGCCCGTTTGCTTACAAAAAATTCATTGGCCTCAAAATTACCAATGAAATTAAAATCTGTTGAGTCCTTCATGATCTGGTAAGCACTCCTGACCACCAGGTTCCCTTTTTCTTCCTCAAGACCAATGTTCAGCAAAGCTACTTTTGGTTCCTCAATTTCGTGAACTAATTTCGAGTAAATGGTACCAATGGTTCCATACTGGTATAAAACATCGGGACGGGCATCAGGATTTAAACCCACATCAAGTAAGAGTGAGCGGTTTCCATCCAGATCGGGAATGGGAGCAGCAATTGCAGGACGGATAATCCCGGGAATAGAAGTAATAATCTGAAGTGCTCCTACCAGCATAGCTCCGGTATTCCCGGCACTGCAAAAGCCATCGATTGTTCCATCGGCTACCAATTGTTGACCTTTAAAAATACTCGACTCCGGTTTCTCTTTAAAAGCCCTCAGAGGATGGTCCTCCATTGCCACAGCAGTGGATGTATGAACAATAGCCATACCGCTAATATCCAGATGATGTTCATCTGAATACCGCTGAATAGTATCCTGATCACCGATCAGGACAATTTCTACATTTGCAGGAAATGCCTTACGGGCAAGTATGGAACCACGAATTGTGGAACCAGGGGCATAATCGCCCCCCATCATATCGATTCCAATTCGCATTAGCAGCACAGCCCTCCCGAAGAGGCTTGGCTTTAAGCTAACTCGGCTTGGGAATCGATAACCAGTTTACCTTTATAATAAAGGTTACCATCTACATAATATGCACGATGGCGTTCGTGAACTGTTCCTGTAGTTGAACAGGTGGAAAGAGTCGGGGCTTCGGCCTTATAATGAGTCCTTCTTTTGTCCCTTCTTTGCTTAGACGTCTTTCTTTTTGGATGTGCCATATCAATTGTTATTATTCAATAATTCCTTTTAAAGTATCCCATCTGGGATCTGTCTGATCACTTTTTTCTTCTTTTCCCTGGAGTTCCTCAAGCCTCCGGATCATATCCGGATTACACCCTGAAACTCCATCATCATCATCCGGATGGTAGCGCTGGTACGGCAGAGCGAGTAAAATAAACTCATACATATACTGCCCAACCTCAATCTCATGATCATCTCTGTGAATCATGATTACGTCATCTTCGATCTCGCCGGCTTCCTCCCCCAGTTTCACATAGATCGTTTGTTCTGTATCTATCTCTGCCATAAAAGGTTCCAGGCAACGGTCGCAAGTCACTTCAACCTCTCCACTGAGATGAAAATGAAGCGAAAAAACGCCTGTTTTCTTCTCCAGGACGAGCGCTGCCTTTACATGACCTTTCTCAATTTCTGCCTGCTCCAAAGAAGCAAAGAACTTCTGATCCAACTCAAATGAAAAATCATGATCTCCTTCCACTAATCCCGAAATGCGCACGGCATATAAATCCCTCTTGCTCACAATCTTTCAATTTGGGTGTGCAAAAGTATAAATTTATCTTGTATAAAAAAACAAAACCGCAGCATTAATTCATGAGCTCTAGCGGCTTAAAAGAAAGAATGATCAGACAATCACCTGCTGAATAGTTTCAATCAGTGAATCAATAAAGAAGTCATCCTTGGTCAGATAACGGTTGGCACCGTTTTCCATAAACTCCGAAAGCAAAGCATCATCGCCCTGTCCGGTCAAAATAACCACGGGAACAACCGGGTCTTTTTTACGAATCTCTATCAGTGTTTCAAGGCCACTCAGGCACTCCTGTCCGGGCCCCGACAATATATGATCCAAAACAATCAGTTTCGGTTCCTGCTCCAAATTATCCAAGCAATCTTCTCCTTTCTGAAAAGTAACAACCTCATAATCCTGTCGGCTCTGGAAGGTATACTCCAGAAGATTCAGAATCATCTTATCATCGTCAACAAAGAATATTTTCTTGCTCATAAAATTTCACCTTCTCCAATTTGCTCCTCTCTGCAAAAATAGCAATTATATCCGAACAATAAAACGCAAAACAGGTGTACGGAATGGTACACTATTGTGTCCGGATCCGCACAATATATACATCAAGAAAATTTGCTATATAATTATCATACTGAATATTACACCCTTTGGCATTAAGCTTGAGTTTTGGTCATACTTGAATATAAACCTGAAGCTCCAATGTCACTATTCCAAAATTATGTCCGTTCCCTGATCCGCAATGCAATCAGGGATAAATACTTTACGCTCCTTAATATGCTGGGCCTTGCAGTGGGCATTACGGCCGCCATACTGATTTTTGTTTACATACAAAACCAGGTGAATTATGACTGTCACCATGAAAATTTTGACAGAATTTACAGGCTTGAAGGGGATTTTTTCATCAGTGAAAAAAGCGATCTGACTGCCATTACCCAGATTCCCCTTGGGCCCACCCTGAAAGATGAATACCCTGAAATAGAAGAACAGGCAAGAATTCTTCCTAACCAGAATCAATACTTTAAAAAAGGAGAAGACACATTTAAGGAGGATAGCATTATGTGGGCCGACTCTACCCTGTTTAAAGTCTTTTCAATACCCTTCACATTAGGAGATCCTGAAACAGCCCTGAGTCAGCCCTCAACCATGGTGCTAAGTGAATCAATTGCCAGAAAATATTTCGGAACAACAGATGTACTGGGTAAAAGCATGTCTACACTCGACGATGACATATACACCATAACAGGCGTTTTTAAAGATCTGCCTGCCAATGTCCACCTTCGTTTCAACGGACTTCTTTCTGCCGCAACCATTGAAAAACAAATTGGCAGAGAACGATTTAATGACCGAAGTGCCAATGCATTTTGGAACGTCACCTGTTATACCTACGTCCTGATGGCCGAGAATACCACTCCCGACATGGTGCTTACGAAGTTCCCGGACTTCTACGACAAGTATATGAAAGAACTGGGCGAGCAAATCAATGCCTCCTTCGATCTCAGGATTACTCCTCTGAAGGATATCCACTTCCAAAAGGAAGAACTGACCTGGGATTTGCCCAAAGGAAACATGAGTTATGTATATATAATGGGAGTAATCGGCGTGCTCTTACTCATCATTGCCAGCATCAACTATACCAACCTGACCACCGCCCGGGCCACCAGCAGGGGAAAGGAAATTGGCGTAAGAAAAGTTGGAGGGGCAAGCAAGGGAAACCTGCGTTCCCAATTTCTGGGAGAATCAGTTGCAACCGCCATTGGCGCAGGCATTGTGGCCTCCTTTCTGACAGCTCTGGCTCTTCCCTTGTTTAATCAGCTTTCGGGAACATTTTTTAACTGGAGGGATCTGACTCAACCCACCATCATACTCTTTATTATTGGAATTTCAATCCTTACAGGCCTGCTTTCAGGAATCTATCCCGCCACCTACCTGGCCTCATTTAACCCGGTCTCCATCCTAAAAGGAAATGGTGTCAGCGAAAAAGATCGTGGATGGCTGAGGCGCGGACTGGTTATTGTTCAGTTCCTGATTTCGGCTGTAATGATCATAGGCTCCATTGTAGTAGCGCTGCAAATGAATCTCATCCAGAACAAGGACCTCGGATTTGATAAGGACCAGATCCTGATGCTGAATCTAAACGATACAGCAATTGTTAACAATGTAAATGCCTTCATAGAGGAAATCGAAAGACACCCTGCTGTTGAAGAAGCAGCACTATCCACCACGGCTCCCGGTCGTTTTTACGGTAAAAGAGTCATGACCGTGGAGAACGCCAGCGGGGAAATGAGTGAAGTTGCCTTCAACAACTGCTTTGTGAACTACGAATATATGAAGACAATGGGGCTGATCCTGGAGGAAGGGCGATTTTATGACCGCAAATACGGAGCTGATGAAAACACCTCTTTTGTAATCAATGAGGCGATGGTTCGTGAAATGCAATGGGAAGACGGAGCACTTGGTAAGCAGTTCATTCTGGGTGTAAATATCCAGGGAGCAGATAACCCGGTGGGTGAAATCATCGGTGTTGTGAAAGATTTTAATTATGGATCCCTGCATAACCCGGTTGAATCCTTGGTACTCATCTGCCGGGATAATGCACAATTTATGCGAACCCTGTCCATAAGGGTATCCGGCAATCAGATGGAAGAAGTACTACAGTGGGTTGAAGAAAAGAGAGCGGCCTTTAATCCCGCCTACCCTATACAATACAGCTATCTTTCCGATGAACTTGACTCCCTTTACGGAGAAGAAAAAATCGTTTTTGCACTCGTCCTTACCTTTACGGCACTGGTGATCTTTCTTTCCTCCCTGGGACTCCTTGCCCTCAGTGCTTTCATGACCGCAAAACGTACCCGGGAAACGGGAATCCGCAGGGTAATGGGAGCTTCTCAGAACCAGATTCTCTACCTCTTTCTGCTCCAGTTTTCCAAATGGGTGCTTATTTCCAATATCATCGCATGGCCCGTGGCTTTCTTTGCCATGAAGAACTGGCTTCAGAATTTCACTTACAGAATTGAGTTCCCCTTCTGGACCTTTATGCTATCTTTGTTATTATCACTAAGCATCGCCGTGATTACCGTCAGCTGGCAATCTCTAAAGGTATCCAGGATGAATCCGGCTGCCTCTATAAGGGCTGAATGACAACAAAACAGATTTTAGGAGAGAAATACATTATCAATGGTATATCGACCGAGGTGTCAGGATACAATCCTGACATGTCGGCCGAAATCTATTACGAGGTGATCAGGATCATAGGAAGAAAATTCCTTTTCCTGGATGATCACCTGGAGCGACTTAAGTTTTCAATAAGGAATTCAGGAATCATTTTCCCGGGGAACAAAGCCATTCTTGAAAGCTTAAAGATCCTTCTAAACGAAAATCCATTCACAGAGGGGAATATTAAGATCTGTCTCTGTCAAAAAGAGGGGAAAGAGCCTGAGCTACATTGCTTTTTCACACCCTGGATTTACCCCGATGAAAATAGCTACCAGAAAGGCGTTCAAATGGTAAGCTATTCTCATGAACGACCAAATCCAGGGATAAAAAAATGGGATGACAAATTCCGAAGCGATGTCCGCCAATACATCCAGGATCATGGTGTTTATGAAGCCCTTCTATTAAATAAACAGGGCGAAATCAGTGAAGGCAGCAGATCAAACGTCTTTTTTATAGATGCCTTCAACAAATTGATCACTCCTCCCGAGCACAGTGTTCTTCCGGGGATCACCCGGAAATATGTGTTGCAAATCTGCAGGGACCAGGGGCTTGAAGTGGAAGAAAGGGTTATTTCAATGAAAGAGTTGAATGTATTGTCTGCATGTTTCATTTCCGGAACCTCCCCCAAAGTTCTCCCGGTCTGTCAAATCGACCAACACCGATTCAGGGCAAACCACCCCGTTCTCAGGACGATCATGAAACAATTTGATACCATCCTGAATACTTTCCTCAAAACAATTGACTAATTTGAATGTTTAAGAGCTAAAACCAAAAAAATGATGCCAGGCATGAAAAATATAATCTTCACAGGAGTTTTTCTTCTTTCCCTGATTTCTATAGAAAGCATAGCGCAGGTAAATATATACCGCTCGGGTGGCGGTGAAATTATCTTTTCAGGAGCAGATGTGCGATTTAATGATGTCGAGGTGAATACCAACACGCGTTTCACCCTTTTCTTCCACACCCAGCAGCATCTGAATCTCGATCTGAACAGTAAATTCGGGTTTTTCACCGGTGCAGGTATCAGGAATATAGGTATGATCACTGAAGACTTGTACCAGAATGTTGGTTTTGGAGACATTGACAATACCCACCCCAATTGGAACAAAAGCACCAAAATCAAACGGCGCAGCTACTCCCTCGGTTTTCCCATTGCTTTTAAACTAGGCGCTCTAAATAAGAACTACTTCCTCTATGCGGGCGGAGAATACGAATGGATGTTCCACTACAAGCAGAAGCAATTCCTGGATAACAATAAAACCAAATTCAAAGAGTGGGGCAGCAAGCGGGTAAACCCCTGGGTACCCTCTCTTTTTGCCGGAGTACAATTTCCCGGAGGCTTTAACCTCAAGCTCAAATACTACATGCAGGATTTCCTGAACACCAACTTCAAGGGCGTCGACTTCGGACAAGAAGTCGACTACTCCCAATTCCAATCAAGTGGTATCTGGTACATATCTGTAGCTGTAATACTCAACAAGAAGCAGCTACAGAAAATGATGGAGACCCAGAAGTTTGACATGAGCGCCCATCGCTAGTAAATAAAAAATTCCTATTTTTGCCCCCGACCGGGTGTTTGCTCACTTGGTTTTGTCCGCCTCTGGCGGATAACGGGCAAGATCCCAAATGGTTCTTATTAGTTCGGGGTGTTAGCTCAGTTGGTTTAGAGCGCTTGCTTGACAGGCAAGAGGTCACTGGTTCGATTCCAGTACATCCCACAACCACCAAAACCCGCTTCCATGAAAAAGAGCGGGTTTTTTATGCCTGTCAACAGATCTCTTAAATGTCTTTCCTTTCCGGAATAGAATACCATCGTTTCCCGGTATAAACTGCCTGCCCGGGTTCCTCGCAATTAATATCAATCTTCAGGTATTTATTTTATCCGAACATTACCATTTTTTGCTACTAATCGGATAATTTATATTCATCTTCAATATGTTTTATCTGTTTGTTATGATTTTTTCGTAATAAACAGATAAAATACATACCTGAACATCCCCCAATATTTGCTGGTGATTCCCCCGCATTGTAGACAGGGCCTTTAGTTCCGGATATTGATAAGTGATAAGCTCAGAAAATTGGGGGTGCTTTTTAATGGCTGTGAAAAGAGTATCCTCCTGTTTATATTTATATTACCACACACAAATAGGATGCCTTATGAGCTTCAGCCATTTAGCTAATAAGCTCAGGAGTAAAATTACAAGATTTTCGGGGATGCTTTCACAAGATTTGTATAAAACTGCCAGACGCTTTGTACAAGAAGCAGTATATGGGATCATGGCCCTACAGAGTGTAATGCTCACTGAAATAGATCGGCAATTGGAGAGCCTGGTATCATAAAAGAAGAGAGCTTTAGTCGACGGTTGGTAAACTCCCGACAGATTGATTATCTGACAATTACAAAATCACTGAGTGCCAGGCGGAATCATTCTGTTAGTGGCGGATTCAATAGCTTACAAGCGGAATCGCTGCGCTCTTTCGTATTTAGATTTAAATTATCTATCT
>CAZRPW010000019.1:31310-53381 GCA_964601975.1 uncultured Bacteroides sp. | reverse complement strand
CATGGCAGTGGTCTTCCCTGCCCCGTTGGCACCCAGGAAACCAAAAATCTCTCCACGCTCCACATGAAAAGTAAGATGGTCATTGGCTATAAAGGAGCCAAATTTTTTGACCATATCCTTTACCTCTATAATATGTTCAGGTTCACTCATCATATTGTCTCTCCCTCAGCATCATGACCCCTGCCATCCTGTTCTATCAAACCCATAAATCGATCCTCAATGGAAGGCCTGATCCTGAGCCACTCCAAAGAAGTGTCCCCCCAGCTTTCCAACTCAGTTTTGACATGCTCTGCATCTGCTTCTGAATGGAGTGTTACATGTAACTGATCCCCGAAAAGCCAGGCATGTTTGCATCCCTTCAGTTTCCTTACCTTTTCCAGGTAGGCATAAACTCCCTTCCCGCTTTTCAGGGAAAAGAGTTGTACTTCCTCCCCGCCGGCAGGCAGAGAGGGATCGCTTATTTCCAGAAGCTTCCCCTTTTGTATCAGTCCCACACGGTCGCATAATTCTGCCTCATCCATATAGGGTGTGGAAACCACTATGGTGATCCCCTCTTTTTGAATCTTTTTAAGCATCTCCCAGAACTCCATACGGCTCACCGCATCCACACCCGTAGTGGGCTCATCCAGAATCAGGATCTCCGGCCTGTGTATGAGGGCGCATGAAAGCGCAAGTTTTTGTTTCATCCCTCCACTCAGCTTTCCGGCCAGGCGCTTTTTAAAGGGTGCAATCTGCTCATATACATCACGTATAAGCTCGTAGTTCTCGTTTACAGTAGTACCAAACACCCTGGCATAGAATGCCAGGTTCTCCTCCACCGAAAGGTCCATATACAAAGAGAAACGACCCGGCATATAACCTATAATCTTTCTGACTTCGCGATAATCCTGTACCACATCGTGCCCCTGCATCAGGCAGCGTCCCGCATCGGGAACCAGCAGGGAGGCCATGATGCGGAAAAGTGTGGATTTCCCGGCCCCGTCCGGACCAATCAGTCCGAATAGCTCTCCATCCTGCACCTGGAAATCGACCTGGCGGAGGGCATGAACAGTATCAAATGACTTATCTATGTTCTCAATAATCAGTGACATGTCTTTTCCCTGTATCAAAAAATAATCTCTCCCGGCATTCCGATCTTCAGGCTGCCGTCGTTGGGCACCAGCACCTTGATGGCATAAACCAGGTTTACCCGTTCTTCCTTTGTTTGTATGATCTTGGGCGTAAATTCGGCCATTGGGGATATCCAGCTTATAATCCCGGAAGTCTTTGCCATTCCTTCAGGCGCATCAAAACGAACCTCCACCTTCCCTCCGACCTCCACCGAAGAAAGCTGACTACCTGAAATATAAGCACGAAGGATCAATTCATCCATATTGGCAATTTTACACAGGGGCTGGCCCGGTGTAGCAAGCTCCCCCTTCTCCTTGTATTTAGAAAGGATGATTCCCTCACCAGGGCTCCTCAGGCTGCTTCTCCGGATGCGATCATCCACCTGCCTGATTTGAATATCAAGGGTACTGCGCTCAGCGTAGACCGATGATTTTTGCGACTCGGTGGCCGCAATCTGAGCCTTCAGTAATTCTATCTGTCCCTCAATATCATCCTGCTGCTTCGAGGTGGCAGCTCCACCCTCCACCAGCTTGAGGATGCGGTCTTTCTCCCGATCAAGGTTATCCAGCTGCACAACGTTGGCTTTAACCTGCGCATCAAGGGTTTTGATCCTGGCCCCAAGGGAAGCCTTTCCTGACTGCAGTTGCTCTCTTTGAAGCACAAGCTGAACTGTATCAATGGAAGCCAGAAGCTGGCCCTCTTTTAGTGGGTCCCCTTCCATGAACGAAAAATCAAGGATAAGTCCCGAGGTTTCAGCTGAAATCATTAGCTCAATGGCTTCAAAATTTCCGTAAGCATCCACCTCTTGCTTTTCACTCTTGCACGAGAGAAAGGGGATGAATAGCACCAGTATATATAAATGGATTCTCTTCATGTTCCTTTGGTTTTACAGGTTTCCCTGGATGGTTAAATAATTAGTAATAGACTGACTAAGCAAAATCCTGTGTGTGGCCAGTTTATTCCGGGCCAGGCTCTCCTTATTCAGCTCAGTAATATAATCAGTGGCAGTAATCGTCCCGTTGCTCAATTTGCTGGCAGCATGTTTGGATATCTCCTGCTGCAGGTCCAACACCTGTTGTTCCAACTCCATGGTTTGCCTGTACCGCGCTATTTCCGCCTCTGCCTGTACCAGTTTGGATGATATCTCCTTTGTAAATGTTTCACGCTGATTCTGTAGCATCATCTGTTGCTTTTGAATCACCTGCTTCTCCTGTCCGGTGGTATTCCAGTCCCAGATATTCCATTTAAAACCGGCCCCTACCATATAATAGGTGTCCCATTCTCCGCTCATCATGTTGTACCCGGGTTTCCCATAGCCAGCCTGACCAAAAGCATAAAGAACCGGCATTCTTTTGCGGCCCGTCAGCTCCTTGCCCGCCTCAAGAGAGGCATCCTTTAAATCAAAGAGAATATATTCCGGGCGGTTTAGCTGATCTGCTGACACAGCCTCCAGTTGTGGAACTTGAAGCCTGGTATCCTGTGCGAGATTGCTCCCGCAGAGAATATTGAGGGCATCCATTAAAGCCTTCTTACCAGAATCCACCTCGAGGATCCTTTGCCTGATCTTAAGAATTTCAACTTCTACAACGCTCATTTCGGCCTCCAGCAATATACCATGCTCAATGGCTGTTCGCATGGATTCCTTCCGGGCTTTCAGGTTTTCCATATGGATGTCCAGGTTCAGGCGATTCTCCTGTAATACCAGGATGGTGAAATAATATTGATTGACCCTCGATTTTAATCCGTAAAGATCCACCTCCACCTGCTGTAGATCGGCAGCGGTTCGGGCCTCTTCCAGTTCTTTCAAATGTTTTGTTTTCCCGCCATCATAGAGATTCTGCCTGAGATCGAGATTCAGCCCATACTGGTCGTGTGGCACCTCGGGGAAAGCCACAGGGATGGAAGGGTCGGACAGAGCAATAGTCACCACATCAGACTGATAACTGACTTTCCCATTAAAATCAAGGCTGGGATACCAGTTTGAACTGGCCTGGTCGTTTCGCAACTCCCCTATTTGTTCTATAAGCTCCCTGTCGGAAAGCCTGGGAGCATTTTCAAGGGCCATGCTGTGACACTCAAACAGACTGATGCTGTCCTGTGCCTGCAGCAGTCCGGCTGCTGTAAAAAGCAGGATAAAAACAATTGCTCTCATATTATTGATTTTGACTCATTAATTTTTGAAACAGTCCCGGAAGAACCGCTTTTCGCTCATACATTGCTTTAATAAAGGCTTCGTCATCGCCATTGAAAAAGACCCCTGTAATTACAGGACGCGCTGCAAAGGGAAATATACAGAGGCTGATGAGGTTAATAATCATCTGACTGAATTCGGGCATAAGCATTTTACGCCCGTTCGGCAGGGTATCCATCTTCTTATACATCTTCTCGTAGAACACCACTGGATCGATACCCATCTCCTTGATAATCTGCGGCATCCTATCGGGATTGGAGGAAAGCTCCTGGAGTACAAAAACGGGAATATGGGGATTGGCAATCATCGTATCGATGATCATATGAATCATTTTTGGAAGATATTCCTCAAAGGGAATCTCAGAATGAAGCATCGCAGCTACGCTCGGGACAAAAATACCCAGGGCTTTCCTGAATACTGCCTCAAACAGCTGATCCTTGCTCCTGAAATAGTAATTCAGGAGCGTGCGATTAATGCCTGCATCATTGGCAATATCCTGCATGGAAGTGCCCGCTTTCCCCTTCTGGTAAAACAGTTTTTCAGCCGAAATGATGATCTTATCTTCAGTTTCAGTATTGAGTTTCATCGTTGATCTGAGTTTTACAATTAAGTTTAACCCATTCGTCAAACTACTTCGTAAAAGTATATTTTTAATCTATTCTTGTCAAGTATTTTCCTGAAAAAGAATATGTCGTATCTTGCACTTTTTTAGATTTAATATAAATTGACAGATTAATATCCTGTTAAACAATTATATACAATGAATAGAATCCTATTATTCTCCATAATCATCCCGCTTTTAGTCTCCTGCCAGACCCGGTTTGAACCCGAAATCACCACCTCCGAGGTGGAAGGGCACATTGCCTACCTGGCTTCTGATGAGCTGGCCGGTCGCTATCCGGGAAGTGCTGAAGACCTCCTGCTCGATCGGTATATCACCGAAAACTATAAAAAGGCAGGGCTGAAGCTTTACCAGAAAAGTGGCTTACAGCACTTTGACATCGTAACCGATATTGAAGCTGGTTCGGGAAACAGTGTACAATTTAAAGGGAGCACTCTTGAAGCGGAATCAGACTTTATCCCACTTTCCTTCAGCAGTATTGGCAGCGCTAAAGCCGAACTGGTTTTTGCAGGATACGGATTCCAGGTGGAGGATGAAGCCTTACAGCGGGACGATTATGCAGCTGTGGACCCAGGCGGGAAATGGATAATGATCCTCAGAGGTGTCCCCGGCGAACAGGACCCCTCGTCCCCTTTTATTAACTACAGTGAGGACCGGGGAAAAGCCCTGCTGGCTTCAGACCTGGGTGCCGCTGGTGTCATCCTGGTATCAGGCGAGGGCTACGATCCAAAGGATGAATTGGAAGAGCTGAAAGGGAAGCAACACCCCCTCTCCATACCGGTAATACAGCTCTCAAGGAGCGCAGCTGAAGCTCTACTCTCCGAAGCCGGGAAAGATAGCTTGACCGTCTTGGATAAGCAGATTACCGCTAGCGGCAAAGCAGCCTCCTTTTCAACGGGAATGGAAATAGAAATAAGCGTAGACCTGCAGCCTAAAAAGATGGAGACAGCAAATACCCTGGCCTTTCTTAAAGGATCTGATCCTATACTGCGGAACGAATATGTGGTGATTGGTGCACACCACGATCACCTGGGCATGGGCGGACCGGAAACCTCGTCAAGGAGGCCCGATACCACCGCTATTCATTATGGAGCAGATGATAATGCTTCCGGTGTGGCAGGTGTCCTGGAGATCTCCGAATACATGCAGTCCCTGTCCCCCGCACGAAGCATGGCCTTTGTCACTTTTGGCGCTGAAGAGATGGGGCTGGTGGGAAGCAAATACTTCACGGGCAATCCACCCATTGATATCAGCAAGGTACAGGCCATGATTAACCTGGATATGGTAGGCAGACTGAATGATGAGCGCCAGATCCAGATTGGCGGAACAGGCACTTCCCCGGGATTTGAAACCTTGCTGGACTCCATTAACAAGGATTATGGCTTTAATATGAAATTTTCCCCCGAGGGCTATGGTCCTTCCGACCACGCTGCATTTTATGCGAAGGATGTTCCCGTGCTGTTCATCTCCACAGGGGCCCACGCAGATTACCATACACCCTCAGACAATCTTGCATCCATAAACCTGGAAGGGGCCAGAGAAGTAATTTCCTTTGTGGCAGATGTCGCAGAGGCCCTTGCCAATCAAAAGGAGCAGATTGCATTTACTGAAGCGGGTCCCAAAGTCAGGGGGTCATCCCGCGGCCGGCACGGCTCGGGAGTCACACTGGGACTGATGCCTGATATGAATTACGATGGCAGTGAGGGAATGCCGGTCATGCTTGTTACAGCCGGGAAACCGGCAGCAGTAGGAGGCATTCAAAAGGGCGATATCATTACTGCCATTGAAGGCAAATCGGTTGGAAATGTATATGACTATATGAGCCGCCTGGGCCAGTTAAAAGAGGGAATGGATATTGTTGTTACCGTAAAAAGAGGCGATGACAAAATGGATATCCTTGTAAGAATCTGACAAACTTGGAAATATGAATATCAAGCTAAAAAAAGCACTTCTCTGGATCCTGGCTGTAATTATATCCCTGGGAACCATGGTCTACCAGCGAAAGACAGGACCCAGTTATCCGAAAAAATATGAAATCACGGTCGAAGGGGATACTTACAGCTTTTCGCTGCCCCGTTCCAATCAGGGTCGACAGAGCGCCTACCCTGTTGACATAGAACTTCCGGAATCCTTTTCAGCGAAACTAATCTGGCGTCTCTACCCCTCTGAATCGGTTTGGGATACCCTGGAAATGAAGCGCGAGGGCGACATCCTTACAGCGAGTCTGCCCTTACAGCCTCCTGCAGGGAAAATCGAATACCATGTGGCTGTTCTGCACAAGGGGAAGGCCCTGGATCTTCAGGAACAATTCAATGTGGTTTTTCGCTTCCGTGGAGATGTTCCTGCCTGGGCGCTGATCCCGCATGTTCTGATGATGATCCTGACTGTAATCTGGTCCATGGCCACCATCATCTTTGTTTTGGCAAAGCTCCCCCATGTAAGAACCATGGGCATTACGATTATCTTCCTGATTATCGGGGGACTCATCCTGGGCCCTATTGTACAGAAGTATTCCTTTGGACAGTTCTGGACCGGTTGGCCCCTGGGAGAAGACATGACCGACAATAAGGTGCTGGCAGCACTAATTGTCTACCTGCTTGCCTGGTTCCTGAGATCGAAATCCTATGGCAAATGGCTTGCCGTGCTTGCAGCGGTGGTGATGCTGGCTGTTTACCTGATCCCCCACAGCATGAACGGATCAGAACTGGATCTGGAAAGTGGCGAAGTAATTACCGGAGGCCTTTTGCTCCTGATTTCAAAGGGGAAATTGCACCTTAAATCCAAAATATAAAATGCAAAAATATCAATGTGCCATATGCGGATATGTATATGATCCTGAAGAAGGGGATCCCGATAGCGGGATAGCTCCCGGAACAGCATTCGAGGACATTCCTGACAACTGGTCCTGCCCGGTCTGCGGAGTTACAAAAAGAGACTTCGAAGCTGTTCAGTAGTAATCAGTCCTTATCCTGAGCTGGAGCCTTCTCCAGCATTCTAAGGAGAAACTTCCAAAATTTATCCACGGTTTCAATCTGAATCCGCTCGTCGGGCGTATGCGCCCCTTTGATGGTTGGACCGAAAGAGATCATATCCAGATCCGGATACTTTTGCAAAAACAAACCACACTCCAATCCGGCATGAATTGCTTTCACCTCTGCATCTTCATTAAATAGCTCCCGGTAGACCTCCCTGGAGATATTGAGCACCTCCGAATCCATATTGGGTTTCCAGCCCGGATAACCATCCGAATGCTTTACCCTCGCCCCCAGGAGACTGAAAAGGGCCCCCATGCGGTCAGAGATGTCAATCTTTGCCGATTCCACGCTGCTTCGCTGACTGGTGACAATCTCCAGGTGATCATCGCCGGTCTGCCTCAGCGAGGCCAGGTTGGTAGATGTTTCAACCAGGCAAGGAATTTCATGACTCATGGCAACGACTCCGTGGGGACAGGCGTAGAGGGTAGAACTTAACTTCCTCTGCTGTTTTTTCCTGATCACAAACTCGGGCGTCTTTACCCGTTCGATCCGCATGCTAAACTCGGGTTCGACCTTTGAAAGCTCCCGGCTAATGATCTCGGTAAATGAATCGAAATAAACCTGGATCAGCTCCAAATGTTTCTCCTTGAAAACAATCACTGCCGAAGCTTCACGTGGAATTGCATTTCTTGCTTTGCCTCCTTCGATCTGCGCCAGGTTCAACTTGAACCTCCGCTCGGCATTCCAAAGAAAGCGGTTTAATATCTTAATGGAATTACCCAGGCCCTTATGAATCTCATCGCCCGAATGCCCACCTGTCAAACCTCCAACTGTAATTTTCAGTGCGGCCTTATTCATCCCTGAACGTTTCTTCTTCAGCCTGATTGTCGCCACTGTATCCATACCCCCGGCACAACCTATGAAAATCTCTCCCTCATCTTCCGAATCCAGATTCAGCAGGATGGATCCTTTGATAAATCCTGGCTGCAAGCCCAGGGCTCCGGTCATCCCACTCTCCTCATCGGCTGTAAAAAGACATTCGATAGGACCATGTGGAATGCTATCGGAAGCAAGAATTGCCATGGAAGCGGCAATACCAATCCCGTCATCAGCGCCAAGGGTGGTTCCCTTTGCCTTGACCCATTCATCCTCAATCATTGGAATGATGGGATCCCGGGCAAAATCATGATCCACCTCAGCATGCTTCTCTCCCACCATATCGAGATGAGACTGAAGGATAATTCCCTTTTTTTTCTCCATTCCCGGTGTGGCCGGCTTGGTGATGAGCACATTTCCTACATGGTCGACCTGGCAATTGAGACCCTTGTCCCGGGCAAAACCTTCAAGATAAGTGACGATTTGCTTCTCCTGCTTAGAGATTCTCGGGATTGCAAGAATCTGTTCAAAATATACCCAGACTTCACTGGGTTGAAGTTCAGAAATCATTGGTTCATACGGATTGAATAATTGGCTTTATGTTATACAATATGTTTGCAGTAAATATGATATTTAGCAATAAAACAGATTGAATAAACTTCTACATTCGTAAAGATAATAATTCTTTAACCCTCTATTAAGCTGTTTATGAACATGCAAAAACGTACAATTGTTTCACTACCGGGAGATGGGATTGGAAAAGTCGTCCTTGAAGAGACAATCCGTGTATTGGACAGTGCCGGATTTAAAGCCGAATATGTGGAAGGTGATATCGGATGGGAATTCTGGAAAAGTGAAGGAAATCCCCTGCCTGACCGCACCATTGCGCTTCTCGAAAAGCATAAGATAGGTCTGTTCGGAGCCATCACCAGTAAACCCAAGGATGCTGCCACTGCAGAACTGGATCCCTCCCTGCAGGACAAGGGCCTGATCTATTCAAGCCCCATTGTGGGACTCAGGCAACACTTCAACCTGGATATTTGTATCCGACCCTGCAGAACCTATAAGGGAAACCCTCTGAATTTCATTCGAAGGGGCGCCGGAGATACGATCGAGGAACCGGAGGTAGATGTGGTCATATTCAGACAAAATACAGAAGGCTTATACGGCGGAGTCGAGTGGACCAATCCACCGGATATTGTATACAAGGGACTTGCCTCCCACCCCCGATTCATGAAGAATTTCGGGAAGGTTCCGGTAGAAGAGTTATCAGTTTCAACCCGGATCTTCACCAAAAAAGCCACTGAAAGGATTCTCAGGGCTGCTTTTGAATATGCTGAAAAATATGGATACAGGAGTGTTACAGTATGTGAAAAACCCAATGTGATCAGGGAAACCTCCGGTATGATGTACAAGATGGCCCAGGAGATGCAGGCTGCAGACTTCCCTGGTATTGAGCTGTGGAATACAAACATTGATGCACAAATGATGTGGCTCACAAAGAACCCCGAGAACTACGGGGTAATCGTGGCCGGAAACATGTTCGGAGATATAGTATCAGATGGCTTTGCCGGACTGATCGGCGGACTTGGATTTGCATGCAGTGCCAACCTGGGTGAGGAAGTTTCAGTATTTGAACCCACCCACGGATCTGCACCCAAATACGCAGATTATCCCGAAAGCATTGTGAATCCCATTGCCATGGTCGAATCGGCCTGTATGATGTTGGATCATATTGGTGAGGCTGAACTTGCAATTAGAATCAGGAAAGCCATCGCAGAGGTAATCCAGGAAGGCAAGGTCAGGACCTACGACATGATGAAAATGACCGGACGTGCCGATGTGCTTCAAAATGGAGCAGCATCCACCCGGCAGATGGCCGATGCCATTATCGCCAAACTATAAGCTTAAGAGATGAACGAAATAAGTAAAGAGGTACTTGAGCTGTGGCCGGAGATTGAATGGATTTCAAATCCGGAATTAAAACTACGTACTGCCATGGTCTGGGAAAAAGCGCTGGAAAAAAGCGTTCTGAATGGCGATGACCTCAGGCGGATTCCCTTCACCCTGCTCTGTGGTCCTGACCTGAAGGTCAGCTTCATGGATCACAAACGGGCAGTGGTCCATATTGCCAGGGATAGCGGGAACAAAATGAATGCGTTTTTTGGCGAAGAATTGCCCGTAGATATGGATGTGCTTATCTCCGGCGCCATACTTGCTGATGTGGGTAAACTACTTGAATATGTGCTTGATGACAATGGAAATGCCGTGCAAGGCTCCTATGGAAAACTTCTAAGGCACCCCTTCTCCGGGGTCTCACTTGCCGAAAGCTGTGGCATCCCCCCGGAAGTGAGTCACATCATAGCAGCCCACGCCGGTGAAGGAGATATGATCAGACGTAGTACTGAAGCCTACATCGTTCACCACGCTGATTTTATGACATTTCTACCTTTCAAAGAAAGGTCGTAATTGGCAATTGGTTATTAGCAATTGGTTATTGGTAAATGGTAACTAATTACTATTCACTATTTGCCAATTGCTATTTGAAGATGGCTACTACCCTTTCACCTTCCGAGTTTCCATAAGCACGGAACATGCCCGTGGTATTGGTTACCATAGCACATCGACCAAAACGGTCAAGACAAATCACCCCACCGCTTCCTCCGGCTTCCTCCAGTTTCTTTTCAATTACAAGTTTTGCAGCGGCTTCTACATCCATGTCTTTATACTCCATCAGGGCCGAAATATCATGTGCCACTGCCCAGCGGATAAAGTATTCGCCATGGCCTGTGGCCGATACACCACAAGTGGCATTATTGGCATAGGTTCCTGCCCCGATTACCGGGGAATCACCTATGCGGCCAAATTTCTTATTGGTCATACCCCCGGTGGAGGTCCCGGCACACAGGTTCCCCTGCCGATCCAGTGCCACACATCCTACCGTACCGTGCTTCTCCGCCCCTGAGGCCTTCTGAAAGGACTCAAAACGCTTCTGGGTGTAGAAGTAGGAAGGATCCACAATCTCAAGACCGCTTTGTTCGGCAAAAAGCTCTGCACCCTTGCCGGAAAGCATTACATGCTCCGATTGTTCCATTACCGCCCTGGCAGCGGATATGGGATGTTTAATGTTCGTAACCCCCGCCACTGCTCCTGCGTTCAAATCCCACCCACTCATAATAGAAGCATCCAGTTCATTTTTCCCTTCACTTGTGAATACTGCCCCTTTCCCTGCATTAAACAGGGGATTATCCTCCAGGCAGCGTATAACCACCTCCACGGCATCGATACTGGTACCTCCCCCATCCAGCAAATCCAGGCCCAATTGCAAGGCACTATCCAGGGAGTGTTTAAATTTCACTTGCATCGGTTCAGGAACATTATCGAAATTCATGGAACCCGCACCACCGTGCAGTACCAGGGCATAATCATAGACTGAAGGCTGACTGACTGCCACCTGCATTTTTGAAGGATTTTGATTACATGCAGTACTGATCAGCAGCAGAAAAACAAGCAAAGCGAGGGATTTCAGGACTTTCATTTTTGACATATTTAAGGCATTTATACTCCCAGAGATAAAGATAAAAATATAAAAAAACGATCCCGATCCACCAAAGGCGGACCGGGATTATTAAAAACGTTATTTAATTTAGGCTTACTCAATTACAATATTTCCATACCTGGCTTCCAGTGTAAGTGATCCTTTGGGAGCTGATCCCACTTCGCCCCATATTCTGATCATATTATTCTCCTTCACCTTACTGAGTTTGCCGTCCATATCCATTGTGAAATTTCCATACCTGGCCTCTCCTTCAAGCTTATAGGAGCTACCCTGTTCCATTTTTAGGTAGATATTGCCATAGGATGTCAGGGCATTGATTGATTTGAAATCCTTTGAAACCTTCGCGACTTTTATATGGGTATATTTAGATTCCACATCCAGTTTCTTATTTAAAGTTCCCAGTTTAACACCCGAGTAACGCAACTCACCCACAAAGTTATCCACTTCATCGAAGAGGTATTTATCATAGGCGCCTTCTGTGACTATTCCACCTGTCTTCTCTCCTATCAACTTTGAATACTTACTTTCGCAAAAGATCATGCTTGATTGAAGAACTTCCATATCCGAATAAGAAAGATCCACTTCCATCCATCCGGCAAAGTCAATGGTGGCATCCGAATAAGCCAGATCCAGACTGTTAAAGGGCTTCTCATTGCCCCGTCCCAGCGTTCCTGCTTTCAGGTTCCCATATTTAAGGTTAAGCTCCACCAGGCCATTCAATTCCTGGACAAACAAGTCCCCATAGGAAGATGACATCTCCAGGTTCATGTAGGCCGGGGCTTTGACGATTATTTTTATATTCACCTTAGCATTCCTGGACCAACCCTCTTCCAGTTCGGTTTCCAGGGAAATAATCGAACCAGATTTCCCCAGCTTCACATTAATTTTGGATAACTTCTGCTCAGCCAGGCTTTTAGAAGCAGCTTCCACCTCAATCTCAACAAAGATGTCCACCTCATTCTTATCCCATTTTATCAACTCCATATCCGAATACCTGATGTCAGCCTGGAGGGTAACACCCTCACGAACATCATAGCTTTCAGAAAAATCCTTCACCGCATCCTGGGCAGAAAGAGAAAAGCTTACTATTGTAATCGGGAGCAACAGGAGCAAACCTTTCAAATCAGACACTCTCTTTTTCATGTTTTTTTGTTGTTTCGGTTTTTAATTGATTCAACTGATATATAATCTGATCCATCACCTCCAGTTTGACCTGGTAGTGTTTGATCAGCGCATTAATTACCCGCTCATCGCCCGGATTGGCTTCAAGATCCTTCATCAACTGTTTTTGATAGCCATCCAGTTCTTCCAGTTCGCCGATGAGCACTACTTTTTCCTCCGCATCATTAAAGTCGAACTGTTTAATCTGATCGACCCTATTATCCACCTGCCTGGAATAGTATTGATCTGCCTCCATAACCGAGGCGGGAATTTTATATTCTGCAACCTTGTCTCCGCTTTGGGTATTACGGATCAGCACCACTGACGATGCCAGGATCACAGCAATGGAAGCGGCAATTTGCAGGACATGTCGGAATTTCACCCTCTTCACCGGCTGCTGTCCAAGCATCTGGCGAAAACGGTCTTCGTGACCTTCTGCCGGGATATCTGCATCCAGCAGCAGCCTCTGTTCCTTAATATGTTTTTCTAGATCAATCATTAATATTATTTCTATTCTCAAGTATTTGCGCCAATTTCTTTTTAGCCCTGTGGTACTGGGTGCGTGAGGTGGCATTTGAAATTTGAAGTATTTCCGAAACCTCCTCGTGATCATATCCTTCCAAAAGGATCAGCGAAAGCACAATTCGGTAACCTTCCGGCAATTCAAAGATGGCCTTCCGGATTTCATCGGCGCTAAAAGCCACCCGGATAAACTCGGGACCATCTTCGGGTATCTCCTCCACTCCATTCACATCATCCAGGGAGATTCTTTCCTTTCTCAACCTGAGGTAATCAAGTGATTTATTCACCACAATACGTTTCAACCAGGCTCCGAAACTTACCTCACCCCTGTAAGTGCTTATTTTTAAAAATGCCTTTAAGAACGCTTCCTGCATGACATCTTCCGCATCATCAGGATCCCTGACTATTCTCAGGGTAGTGTTATACATGGCTGCACTGTACAGGCGGTATAACTCAAACTGGGCTTTCCGATCACCCTTTTTACATGCATTTACCAGTTTCTGGTGTTTTGGTATATAATTTCCGGAATTCTCATTCTTTGACACAATGACGAAGGCTTAAGGGGATTGTTGCACCTAAGATATAAAAAAATGCAACCTGCCTGCACCCACTAAAATTTGGATCTTCTCATGGAATCCTCTATATTCAATCCTTTCTATCATCTCACAGAATTTTTAAAGACACAACAATATGAAATTTATAAGACCTACTGGATTTGTCCTTTTGTTAGCTATACCCCTCCTCACGCTTTTTTCCTGTAAAAAACTTCCGGAAACCAGCTTTACCTATTCACCCATGGATAATCCGGAAGCCGGAGAATATATTGCCTTTGAAAACACTACACCCGAAGCCACCGCTTATGCATGGGACTTTGGAGATGGAACGGCCTCCTCCCAGGAGAATCCGGAACATAAGTTTGCCGAAGCAGGCAGCTTTGAAGTGACACTTACAGCCACGAATGATGCGGGAGATCAGCCAAAAACCGAAAGCCTTACCATCAATGCAGCAACCATTCTCTCCTTATATATTCTTGACGATACCGAAGCAAATATCCTGTCGCAGGCCCAGGTCCTGGTCTACGACAACCAGGCAGACTGGGATGCATTTGAAAACGAATTGGAGTCAACTACAACAAATGCACTGGGAGAAGCGGTATTCATGAACATGGAAAACATTGTATATTATATATGGGCCTACAAGGAAGAAGCTGGAGGATTGTGGGTTTCTGGCGGTTATACACCGGCCATTTCGCTAAACGAAACCAACACCTTTTCTGTTCCCTGTGTATGGGTTCCGGATGAGGCGGCAAAGTCGGCCGTTCTTCATGCCAATCCTGCAAAATTGTTGAAAAGATAAATTCTGCTTACCTGACTATTCAGTCCAGTGGGCTAAGCTTTTTTTTATAGGCTTTTCTGTTCCAGATAAACTTGAATTGTATCGCATCTGCTTTACAATCATCCATACATTTTCCACAGAGTATGCACTCGGCATTGGTGACAAGCCCCTTGTTGTTTTTCACATAATCAGTAATCGGGATCCTGAGCAAACAGTTTTTCTCGCAAATGCCACAGAGCGTGCATTTATCTGTATCAACCACCGGAATAAGTCTCGAATAATTCGCCCCGGCAGAACATAATGCTCCCATAAAGCAAAGATTCTTGCACGCCCACCTTCTATCGAGGAACAGTCCCAGTAGAATGGCTGAACCAACATCAATGATCCAGACAAAACCATAATGTTTATTGAAATCGGGTTTCAGGAAAAGTGGCTGTACAGAAAACCCATGCGTAATACCCTTCTCTTTATTCAGAAAATAGAATACAAAAGCAGATGCAAAAAATGGAATAAGGATTAAAGCTTTGGTCCATATCCTCGGTTTGCTCCATTTCATTTTTATGATTGAATGTTGACTGGACAAATCCATAGCCGTTCCCATAAAGCAAAACCAGCCGCACCCAATTCGTCCAAAAAGGGGGGATATGAATATGAAAACCATCCAAATGATCACAACCGATGTAATCACACCCCAGTAGATGGAATGCCAGATAAATCCAATGGCAAAAATCTGGAAGAAAACTGGGGTTAACAACAAAAAAATGATCCTTGAAAGGAAATTGTAAGAAAATATATTCTTCATCCCTGAACTATTTATATAACCTTACGAACCACGTCAATGACAGTTCCGTCCACCCACTTGATGGCGGCCACCACGTCGTCCGAAACCCTTGCTGAATCAGGGATTCCACAGATTCTGTCGGCCTCCTTTTTTAATTCCTCAATGCTTTTAATGGGCAGACCGCTGTTTTTAGTAAGCTCAATCAGGTCGGTTCGCAGGGGATTGATGGCAATACCCCGCTCGGTCACGATCACATCGATCAGCTCGCCCGGACCACAGAGGGTGGTTACATTTTCCCTGATCACCGGAACCCGGTCACGGAACAGGGGAATGGGCAGGATCACTGTTTTTGAAAAAAGACAGTTCTGCCAGCCTCCGATACCATGCAGCAGATAACCATCCGAATGGCTTACGACATTGGCATTAAAACCCAGGTCCACCTCGGTGGCACCAAGAATCACCACATCGATCAGCTGGGCGAAATTTCCTTTTCCATGGTAGTTATAGCTTGTAAATGGACTGGTCCACACATGACCTGGATTCTCGGCCATGGAACGCACACCCTCCAGGTCGAAGGTTTGTCCGTCGAGAATATAGTCCACCAATCCTTCCTCCAGCATGGAAACCAGGTACTTGTTGCTGCCTCCACGGGCAAAGCGGGCTCGTATCCCCTCCTCCTTCATGATCCTGCGGAAATACTCCCCCACGGCAAGCGATGTACCGCCTGCTCCCGACTGGAAGCTAAAACCGTCGCGGATGATCCCTGCACAATGACAAAATTTTGCAGTCAGCTCGGCCAGTAGCAGGCGATCGGGCGATTTGGTAATCTGGGTGGTCCCCGAAATAATCTGTGAAGGATCGCCCAGCTTCTCGAGGTGAACCACAAAATCCACATGGTTGCCCTGGATCTGCCAGGGGATGCAGGGGAAGTCCACCGGGTTATCGGTGACGATAATAACCTTATTGGCATACTCCGAATCTGCCAGGGCAAAACCCAGCAATCCGCATGCAGAACCACCCGACAGACCATTGGCATTTCCAAAGGGGTCGGCTGCAGGAGCCCCGATCACCGCAATATCCACCTTCACCTCTCCATCCTGAATGGCCTGGTACCTCCCGCCATGGGAACGTAAAACCCCCATACCTTCCATGTTGCCTTCCGAGACAAAACGGCCCAGGGGACCGTTCATGCTTCCTTCGATGCGCTGAATGGTTCCATCCTGAAGATACTGGATAAGGTGTTCATGACAGGGAAAGGCAGCCGAAGGAAACCAGCGCAGTCCCTTCACACCCATCTCCTTGGCTATATCAAAAACCAGGTTTGCCAGGAAGTCCCCATTGCGGAAATGATGGTGGGTGGAGATAGTCATCCCGTCACACAGTCCGGCTTTCTCCAGTGCAGTCCGCAAATCCTTCACCACCTTATTCCCATCGGCCGGGTAATCGCTGCAGGAGGCTATTGGAGGAGCATGTTTCTTCCCTTCGGGCTTGTATTTCCCCACTCCCTGGTAGGGAATGGCTACTTCCCCGTTAATCTCATTGACCACCTGTCGACCGGCGGCATTCGTTATGGTTTTCATACTCGTAGGTTTCAGTAGTTCTTAGGGTTTCAGTTTACCGGCCAGATACAGGGTCTTCTGGGCCCGCTTCACAACCGGAGGATCGATCATCTTACTCCCCAGTGCCACCACTCCTGATCCACGCGCTGCGGCCTCTTCAAAGGCCTCCACAATCGCACGTGCCTTTTCAATTTCATCCTCGTCAGGAACAAAGGCCTCCTTTATCACGGGCACCTGCCTGGGATGAATGCAGCCCATTCCCTCAAATCCAAGGGACTTTGAGTTCTCCACATTCCTTATAAGTCCATCCATATTTGCCACATCCGAGTAGACCGAATCGATGGGCTGTATTCCGGCAGCCTTGCAGGCATTTACCAGCCTGGTGCGGGCATAGAGCGATTCCTTACCACTTTCTGTTCGTTTAACTCCCAGGTCGGCCGTATAATCTTCAAGCCCTATGGCCATGGCAACAACGCGATCCGAGGCAGTGGCAATTTCATAGGCATTTTCCACACCAAGGCAGCTCTCAATTATGGGCATAAGGAAGATTTCCCGATCCTGCCTGTGTTTCAGTAAAATTGAAGATATACGTTCTTCCACCTCTTTAAGCTGGGAGCCATGTTCACACTTTGGCAGGAGTACCAGGTGAACATAGGAGGGAATCACCGCATCAAGATCTTCGAGTCCGGCCGGCAACTGGTTAATCCTTACCATTCGCTCCGCTCCATAAAAATCTACCTGTAAAAGGGCATTGCGCACAAGCAGGCGGGCCTCCGCTTTTTTATCAGGCGCCACCGAATCTTCCAGGTCCAGGATAATCCCGTCGGGCTGGTGGATACCTGCATTCAGCATCATTGCCGGAGAATTACCGGGCAGGTATAATCTGGAGAATCTGAATCTTTCTTTTTCACTTTCGTAGCGATTCTGATCTAAAAGAGCTGGGATCCAGCTGCTGTTGCCGGATTGAAGTTGTCTGACTGCCGCCTCAATTCTGGCTCCAATCACAAAGGGCAGCGCACCACTATCTTCAATCTCCAGGATGGCATTGCTCACGCCAAGCGTCTCCAGTACCTCGGCCGCCTGCTGTCTGATCTGACCGCCAAACATGCGTTCTACCTTGCTATGCAGCTTGATGCTAATCCCCCCTTTTTCTGTAATCTGCAGTTTTACATGGCAATCGGATCGGATCCGCTCACCCTTGTTTCCTGTTATGGCTGTCTTTGTCATAATAAAAAGCTTAGTAGGATACCCGCTGCCACAGCCGATCCAATGACCCCTGCCACATTGGGAGCCATAGCATGCATTAGCAAGTGATTGGTAGGATCCTCTTTAAGCCCCATATTCTGCACTACACGCGCACTATCAGGGACTGCCGAAACTCCCGCGGCTCCAATCAGCGGATTTAGCTTATTCTCTTCTTTCGTAAATAGATTCATCACTTTGGCAAATATAATTCCCCCGGCAGTGGCGACCATAAAGGACAGGGCCCCCAATCCAAAAATCACAAGTGAATCGGTTGTTAGAAACCTGTCTGCCTGGGTGGATGCCCCCACGGTGAGCCCAAGCATAATAGTGACAATGTCAATCAGGCTGTTGCGGGCTGTATCAGCCAAACGTTTTGTAACACCCGACTCCTTCAGCAGATTGCCAAAAAAGAGCATCCCCAAAAGTGGAAGTGAGTTCGGTGAAATAAAAGTGGTCACCAGCAGTCCGATGAGCGGAAAAAGAATCTTTTCCAGCTTTGAAACGGCCCGGGGCGGTTTCATGCGGATCAGCCGCTCTTTGCGACTTGTAAGCAGACGCATGATGGGAGGTTGGATCACTGGTACCAGGGCCATATATGAATAGGCTGCAATGGCAATGGGACCAATCAGGTTCTTCACGATGATGGGATCTCCAGCGGCTGTTTGGCCAATTACATTCACCCCGTTGGCCAGCCTGGAAGATAGAAAGATTGCTGTAGGTCCATCTGCCCCGCCAATAATCCCAATGGCGCCTGCTTCCTCGGGGCAAAAGCCAAGGGCCAGGGCACCCAGAAAAGTCAGGAAAATGCCCACCTGGGCAGCTGCTCCCAGCAGCATCAGCTTTGGCTTACTGATGAGGGAAGAAAAATCGGTCATGGCTCCAATCCCAAGGAAAATCAAGGGTGGATATACTCCTTTTAATACACCGAAATAAAGATAGTTAAGTACACTTCCTTCCTGGTATATTCCGAGTTGCATATTCAATCCATCCTCCTGGAAGAATGGGATGTTCCCAAAAATAATCCCGATCCCAATGGGAATCAGAAGAAGCGGTTCATAATCATACCTGATCGCCAGAAAGATAAAGAATAGTCCCACTGCAATCATTATAAGGTGACCCGGAGTGGCATTCCGGAAACCGGAGTACTTTATAAATTTCCGGATTCCCTTTCCGGCAAGTTCCAGTACACCTTCCTCCCCTGAACCCTCCTGGATTTCCCCGGAGGTACTAATCCTAGTCTCTGTTTGGGTGTTTTGTTCAAGTTCTGTACCACTGACCCGGTCTGGAAATGCCACCAACCTTGCCAGAACAATAATCAGGAAAACACCTGTAAGTGTAAGTGCTCTTTTCATATCAGATAATCTCCAGGATTATATCGCCCTGTAATACCGTGTCGCCCTGCTGAACACGGATGTTCTCCACCACACCGGCCCTGTCGGCCAGGACACGGTTCTCCATCTTCATGGCCTCCATGATCAGCAGCAACTGTCCCTTCTCCACAATATCTCCTTTTCCAACTTCCAGTTTTGTAATGGAACCCGGTAAGGGAGCCAGGATGGGATGAGATGAACCTCCCTCCCGCTTCTGAATATCCGGTTTAATTTCCTGTTTGATGGCCGATCGGACCAGGGTTGGTGTTTTTGAGGCCTTCACCTGCCTGTGTAATTCTACGTTATACGGGGTTCCGTTTACTTCCAGCTTTGCCAGGTTCTCTTCGATACCGTTCACATCAACCGTGTAATCGTTTCCGTTAATTGTAAATTTAAACTTCTTCATATCTGCTCTATTACAAGCGGTTAAACTGATTTCTTACTGCATATATCTTGGAACTCCATGGTGAATAGGCTTTTGAGATCCTTTTGATGGTCAGAACCCCGCTCTCCTTATCGTGAATCTCATCCAGGTAGAGGTGCAAGGCCATGGCTATGGCAGCTGTAGCCTCTCCTGATATTTCATCACCCTCCACCAGTGCGGGGGCTTTCCCCTGCCGAACCCATTTTTTTGTTTTTCCCAGGGCTATCAATTTCGGCACTATACTAAATAGCCAGAATAAGAGCACCAGGGCAGTAAATACGATCAAATAGCCGGTTACCGCAACCACAATAGAGTCCAGACCAATATTGCTCTTTAATAATATATATAGAGATGTCATTACAGGGGTATATTTGTGTGTTTCCTGGGAGGATTCATTACCTTCTTCGAAGCCAGGGTCTGCAAAGCCCGTACGATACGGAACCTGGTATTGCGAGGTTCTATCACATCATCGATATAGCCATACCTGGCTGCTTCATAAGGATTGGCAAACTTATCCTTGTACTCCTTCTCCTTTTCCTCAATGAAACGCTGGGCCTCTTCTCTCTCTTCGATACTCTTCAGCGTCTTCCCTTCGAGAATCTCAATGGCTCCCTTGGGACCCATTACCGCAATCTCGGCTGTGGGCCAGGCATAATTAATATCGCCTCTGAGTTGTTTAGAACTCATCACATCATGTGCTCCCCCATAGGATTTACGCAGCGTAATTGTAATTTTCGGAACGGTGGCTTCACCATAGGCAAACATTAATTTTGCCCCGTGCAATATGATCCCCCCATGCTCCTGGGCTGATCCCGGAAGAAATCCAGGCACATCCACAAGGGTAATTATGGGAATATTGAAGCAATCACAGAAACGCACAAAACGGGCTGCTTTCCTGGAAGCATCAATATCCAGAACACCCGCCATGTGGTTGGGCTGGTTGGCCACAATGCCCACCGGAATGCCGTTAAATTTTGCAAACCCCACCACAATATTCATAGCATACTGCCTGTGGATCTCAAAGAATTCATTGTTATCCACCAGGGTGAAGATCACATCCTTCACATCATAGGCCTCATTAGATTGGTCCGGGATAATCTCATTCAGCACATCATCCAGTCTGTCGATAGGATCCATGCACTCGGTCACAGGCGGATCCTCAACATTATTCTGGGGCATGTAAGAGAGCAGCTTCCTGATCATTAAAAGCCCGGCCTCCTCATCCTCGGCAACCATATGTGCAACCCCCGATCGACTGGCATGCATTTGTGCGCCACCCAGTGCTTCGGTAGAGATATTCTCGCCCGTCACCGTCTTTGTAACCTTAGGACCTGTCACAAACATATAGGAGGTCTGATCGCTCATTAAAATAAAATCAGTAAGGGCCGGCGAGTAGACAGCTCCCCCTGCACAGGGACCAAAAATGGCCGAAATCTGCGGGATCACCCCCGAGGCAAGAATATTGCGCTCGAAGATCTCTGCATAACCCGACAGGCTCCTGACTCCTTCCTGGATGCGGGCTCCCCCGCTGTCATTGATTCCAATGACAGGTGCACCCACCTTCATGGCCTGATCCAGAATCTTGCAGATCTTTGCAGCATGTGTTTCCGAAAGGGATCCACCAAATACTGTGAAGTCCTGGGCATAAACATAGACCACCCTCCCGTCGATGGTACCATGACCTGTAATCACACCATCACCCAGGAATTGCTGATCTTCCATACCAAAATCGTGACTACGGTGGGTCACAAACATATCATACTCCTCGAAGCTACCCTCATCAAGCAGGATCGTGATCCGCTCGCGCGCTGTAAATTTCCCTTTGGAGTGTTGAACAGCGATCCGTTTTTCTCCTCCACCCATACGGGCTTTTTCACGCAGATCGATCAGTTTCTTAATTTTATCTCTATTATTCATGGCCGCAGAATTCAGTTAAAACACCTTGAGTAGATTTTGGATGCAGGAACCCTATTTTCAGACCTTCCGCCCCCTTCCTGGGTACTTCATCAATCAGCTTTACACCCTGGTCCTGTGCATGTTTAAGTGATGCTCCCACATTGTCCATGGCAAAGGCCAAATGATGAATTCCGGGACCCTTTTTCTCGATAAACTTTCCAATGGGCCCTTCCGGATCAGTACTTTCAAGCAACTCAATCTTGGTATCTCCCACCTTGAAGAATGCAGTCTTCACCTTCTGATCAACGACTTCTTCAATGGCATAGCACTCAAGCCCCAGCACTTTCTCGTAATAAGTGATGGATTCCTCCAGGTTGGCCACCGCAATCCCAATGTGTTCAATATGTGTAGGTTTCATGAAAAAAGTAAGTAAGTAAGTAAGTAA
>CAZRPW010000019.1:0-31210 GCA_964601975.1 uncultured Bacteroides sp. | reverse complement strand
TTTAAAATTAGTCATTCGAATTTCCTGAAAGCATGACAAAGATCAAAACTAACCCACAGGTCGGTGTGTTATAAAGCAGCTACTCCAAGAGGGCATTATATAAAACCTGCTGGATCTTTGTCCGTATGTTTTCATCTATAAGTTGAGTGTTCCCCTGGTTGGGATGAACACGGTTGGATAAGAATACATAAACCAGCTCATATTCCGGGTCCACCCAGACCAGGGTGCCGGTAAAGCCGGAGTGACCAAAACTTAGGGCCGAAGCATCATCGCAGGCAGGTCCCGCATCATCTTCCTCTGTAAGGGGCCGGTCAAAACCAAGCCCCCTCCTGTTTCCATCCTCACAGTTATAGCATGATGTATAGGTGGCCAGCGTGGCCGCATCAATAAAGTGATCCTCACCGTACCATCCTCCGTTCAGGTACATCTGCATCATTTTGGCCAGATCATTGGCACAGCCAAACAGTCCCGCATGACCCGATACTCCCCCAATCATAGCTGCTCCCGGATCGTGTACATATCCATGAATCAACTGCCGTCTGAAAAACATGTCGTTTTCTGTGGGAACAATGCGCTCAGCGGGAAAACGATTCAATGGGATATACCCCAGGCTGTTAGCCCCCATCGGTGCATAGAAATGATGCCAGCAATAAGGATAGAGCATAGTGTCTGTCTCCTCTTCAATAATTTGCTGAAGCAGGTAGTAACCCAGGTCGCTGTATAGATACTCCGGCTCGAGTAGTGGCGATTCGTGAATCCTCCTGTAGACCGAATCCCGGATATCGCTCCTGAGGTACAGATCTTCGGCCACCTGAACCGGATATGCCGGAGAATATGATTTTTCGTATACGCTATCCACATACTTCACATTCCGGTTTGCATAATCGGACGCACCGATCTTAAGTGGGTAGGTATGCGACCAGTTGCGACTCAAAAGGCTCTGGGCGCTATCCAGGGGTTCGAGGGTGGACTGGTAAAATGGTATCCAGGATGCGAGTCCCGCCTGGTGGGAAAGTATATCGGCAATGAGCAATGTCGACTTATTGCTGCTGTCAGGAATAGGTTCATAGGTTCCCAGCAGGGAATCTTCTGAAAACCTTCCCTGGTCACGCAGTGTCATCAGGGCCGGTATTGTTGCGACTATTTTAGTAATAGAAGCCAGGTCGTACAGATCGGTGGTCTTCACCGGGCGCTTCTTCTGGTAAGTATGATAGCCATAGGCCTTGTTCCAGACCACCTGTCCCCTTCTGGCAACAAGCAACTGACAGCCCGGCATAGCCCCGGTGCGGATGGCATCTTCGATGATCTCTTCCATTTCCAGCAGGGTATCCGGATCGAGACCGGCATCGAGGGGCTCTCCGTAGGAAAGACGAACGGGTTGACCAGTCTCTATTCCCTCTCCGGCCCTTACACCGGAGCCGGCCGAAACCGACAATTTTCCACTGAAGGAGCGTCCGCCAAAAACAGCCTGTAGGGCATATTCCTGCTCCACAGGATCGTCACCATAGGAAAGCAGAACGGCCGAGAGATGATCCAGGCTGTGAAATCTCTTCAGGGCATAGGGCACTCCTGCCACATTCAATATTATTTTTTTTCCCGGGTCAAGGCTTTCCACAAAGCCTATGGTTTCGTCGCTGATTCCAAATCCCCTTGAAGCATATGAGCTGGTATTCAAAATGCTTACAATTACGGTGTTATACTTATCCAGTTCAGCCAAGAGACGGGAAATTGTACCTGGATCAGCCTTCCGGGAAAGTGTAAAATGATCGGCTTCGGTATAGAGTCCGGCCGTGGCCCCATAGGTATCCGTTCCGTTCCGGCTGATGCTTACTGTTGCAAGACTTATCTTTTCAAGATTCTGAAGGGGCAGGATTGATTCCCGGTTCTTCACAAGGGTCAGGCTATGAGCCAACAATTCCCGTCTCCGCTTTTCAAAAACCGGCTGGTTCAGATCCTCCAGCAAAGTCTCCGTCTCCACCGGCCGTAAACTACCCAGACCTGCCCAGTATTTTGCCAGCAAAATCTTCCTGCAGCTCTCATTGATCCTTTCCGGCAAAATCTCACCCTTTTTTACTGCGGCCTTAATTTCTTTTATCGCCAGTCCCACATCGGAGGGCATCAGCAGAATATCATTTCCTGCTTTCACTGCCTCCATCTCCCTGATACCGGGCTCATAATAGCTGCTCAGTCCTTTCATATTCAGGGCATCGGTGATCACCAGTCCCCTGAAGTCAAGTTCACCTTTTAACAATCCGCTCACCACCCTGTCCGATACCGTGGCCGGCCGGTTCTCCCTTTCGTCCAGTCCCGGAACCTGCAGATGGGCCACCATCACCCCTGATAATCCCCTGAGAATGGCAGCTCTGAAAGGATAAAGTTCAAGTGAATCGAGCCGGTCCCTCCCATAGGGAACCACAGGCAGTGAATGATGCGAATCGGTATCGGTATCGCCATGACCGGGAAAGTGCTTGGCTGCCACCAGCAATCCGCCCTCCTGCATTCCGCTCATCAGGGCCACAACCTTGCGGGCCACATTCTCCGGGTCTTCACCAAAGGAACGAGTGTTAATCACCGGATTTGAAGGATTATTATTCACATCTGCCACAGGCGCAAAATTCAGATGCACACCCAGTCTTTTCATCTGCCAGGCTATATCCTCCCCCATCTGGTGAATAAGCTCATGATCTGTGATAGCCCCCAGGGCCATTTGCTGGGGATAGGTGATTGTATTTTTCAACCTCATCCCCAGGCCACTTTCTCCATCTATTGCAATCAGCAGGGGCGTTTCTGACTCCTCCTGGTAGCGATTGGTCAGGGCTGCCTGGGAAACAGGATCACCCTGGAAAAATGCCACTCCGCCCACATGATAACGGCTAATCATTTTGCTGACTGATTTCACATGGGCCTCACTCATATTAGAATAGGCCTGCACCATAATCATCTGGGCAATCCGGTCTTCCAGAGAAAGTCCTTCCATTACGGAATCGGCCCAGGCTTCATCCACCTGGAGAAAAGAAGGATATTCCGGGAACCTGGGGTTAAAAGCCAGCTGTTGCTGTCTGCCGGTCCCGGAGCCCCGGGAAAGCATCAGGATCACCGCCAAAAAGGCAATCTGCAGCAGGTTATTCTTCATATAAGTACAAAGTTATACGGAGATCCTGCAGGTAAAAATTGTTTTATCAACAGCTCTACAGCCCCATCTTCTCTGCCAGATAAGTCGGGATGGCGTCCTTATGGACCATGAAGAAAATGGTTTTGGCCCGCATAAAGCTCTCTGAGGCATAGAAGTAACCTTCATATACGTGATTGCCTGTTCCCCATGAATTTTTAACCTTATAGAAGCGCTTTCCATCCTGATCCATAGCAGTTGCCGTAATATGCATCAGGTGATCGTCGGTGCTCTGGTAGTTATCAAACCACTTCTGTCTCAGCTCCTGGCTAATGAACATCTCCTTCTTTGGGGTTGAAAAATCATAAAAAAGTTCCTGCTGTTCCTTTTCTGAGAGCTTTTCCCAGCGAGAGCGCTCAAGTCCGCTGAGGTCTCCTATTTCCGTGGATGGAACCAGAGCGAGGCCCGTTTTCCAAGAAAAGCCCTTCTCACTTACATCCGCATCCCAGCAAACCGAATAACCCTTATCAATTGCATTTTCAAGAAGTCCCATCAAATCATCCAGGGGAACATTCTGAATGGAGCCCCAGATCCAGTTATCAGGAATCTCAAGAATGAAAGGCTCATAAAAAGGATGATGTGTGAAAGAACCCACAGCCACATAGTCGTCCGGATTGAGTCCGGTGCCATCGGCAAAAGAACGGGCAGTATGAGTTGCGCCCTGGTATTCAAATTCTTCCGGAACTTCTCCAAGGTAAGCATCCAGGATACCATTGAGACCATTTTGCCACACTGTAGTCAGGCTCCGGTTGCGGTTTTTGATTACCCCGTCCACATAGCCCCTGAGCACGCTGTTCATCTCGCCGGTAACAGGAAGTGAATCTCCCTGTGCAGTTCCCGGAAATGCAGACTCGGGCATCATTCCATACGCGTTCCAGATAAACAACACATCCAGGGCCAGTCCTCCTTCAGAAAAATTAGTCTGCCCATGCATCCTCACATACTTATCAGCCTTTAATTCCCAGGCTTTACGCACAAAATACATCTCCGAAAGGTCATGAAGACCCTGTCCGGTTCTGAGCAATTCAGACTCAATATAGGAGGTGGATGCAAAGCTCCAGCAGGTACCGGAGCGATGCTGATCTTTAACCGGGCTTGCTTCAACGCTCTTCTCAACCGTAAACTGGTAAGCTTCGGGTGCTTCTTTCTTCTCTTTCTTCTGGCCCATTAGGCCTGTGGAAGCAAAAAGCAGCATGGCAGCTGCCAGGGTCATATTTCGGACCATCTTTTTCATAATTATGAGGGTTTTATTAAAAATAACGAAATTAACTTTTTTCGGATACGCTCGGGCGAAAGCTGCTTTAAAAAACAAAGCGGATCATAGAGAGACCCGGTTTAAGAACTCATGCACGTGTTCGGCATAGGATTTTGAGACAGGCAGGCGGATCTCCTCGGAAAAATCAAGGTAAATGTAAAGATTTGTACCCAACAATTTAACCTGCTTGATGTTTTCAAAGTTGACCATGTAGGAACGGTGACAGCGCTGGATCAGGGTTCCCTCCAGCTCTTTCTCAAGACGTTTCATTGTATTTCTGAGCATTACCTTCTTTAACTTGCCCTTATCTATTGTATGAACCGTTACATAGTTGTCGGTCGACTCCACATAGAGAATGTCGGCGGACTTAATTGAAAACCTCATTTTCTCAGTCTCATCTCTAAAGGTAATCATCCGCTTTTCATGGAATTCCAACGAGGTATTTCTGGTATGGTTCTCCAGCTTGGTACGCTTATCCTTCAGCGAAAGCCATAACCAGGTCAGGGAGTAAGGAATGGCAAGTACCAGCACTGTAATTGAAAGAAGACTCATGAAGCTCTCTACCAGTTCGGCACCCGATTTTAAAAGAAGCAGATCCACTACCATGTAGGCCACGGTTAGCAGCAGCATTTCAAGGAGATGCCAGATGCCGAAGAGCAGGTAGGAGAATCGGATTTTCTTCACAAGAAGCACAAATAAGGACTTGCTCAGTACAATGACAAGCATACCTGAAAGAATCAGGGCACTGGAGTAAAAAAAGAATTCTACCCGCCCCCCCTCGAACCAGGAGGAAGCGTTAAAAGGGGAATAAATATTGATGAATATAAGTGCAAAAACAGAAACATACATCACCTGGGTGATGATGGTGTTCTTGTCTTTCAGATAATCGGGTATTTCCCTCAGTATGATTTTCATTGCCTGACCTCTGTTATCTTCAGTTCTGTTCTTCTGTTCAGGGCACGGCCCGCTTCACTGTCATTTTCAGCCACCGGTTTACGGTCACCATATCCCACCGGAATAAGCCTGTTTGCTTCAATCCCTTTCTCCATAAGGTAATTCACAACAGCGCCTGCCCTCTTACCCGACAGTTCCTGGTTATGTTCGGCCGATCCTGTACTGTCGGTGTGACCTGATATTTCCACTGCCACAGTCGGGTTTTCCTGCATAAAGATAACAAGCCTGTTCAACTCTGCCATGGAGGCCTGCAGTAACTGGTGCGAATCGGACTCAAAGAATATATTATTCAGTACCACGCTGCTTCCCACTACAATGCGATCAAGAGGAATATCTCTGCGGAAAGGATCGGTCCTTCCATGCTCGCCCCGAAAAGCAAAGTGTGCAGAATAAAACAGATAAGCATCTGCACTTACATTCAATGCATAATCCCGGTCAGTTGGCAGGGTTACCAGGTAATCGCCCTCAGGGGGAAAGGCGGGAGACTCCACCACCACTTCACCACTTTCCAGGTCGATGAGCTGGACCAGGGCCGCAACCCCTTTCATATTCCTTGAATCGTAAACCCTTCCACTCAGATAGGAGACCGGCACCGGTCTCAGGTCGACAGGCAGTTCAAAGGTAAAAATGTCCGTATTAGCATCACCCTCACGGTCAGAGGCAAAGTAGGCCCTGTCGCCCAATGCATTTATACTGAGGCCAATTTCATCATTGAAGGTATTAATGGGATAGCCCAGGTTCTCGGGACTGCTCCAGTCTGCCCCGCCTTTACTCCGTGTTATAAAGAGATCCCCCTGTCCCATACCCGTCCAGCCGGTTGAAGAAAAGTAGAGGGAACGCTGGTCGGGATGAAGAAATGGCGACTGTTCCACCCCGGTGGTGTTCACCGAATCTCCCAGGTTTTCGGGCACACTCCACGAGCTGCCGTCCCAAAAGGAGCGCCAGATGTCGTAGGAACCAAAACCTCCTGGTCGATTGGAGGCAAAATAGAGGACCCGGCCATCAGAGGATACCGTTGGATGTTTATCACTATAGGGTGAGTTAAGGGGAGCTCCCAGGTTCACAGGCCTGCTCCAGTTCCCATCCACCCACAAAGAAGTATAGATGTCACACTGTCCCTTCCCGTCCCTTCGGTTGCAGGCAGTAAAGAACAACATTCGTCCGTCGGCTGTAAGGGTATGTGCCCCTTCATTATCCATTGTATTCAGGGGGGAACCTGCATTTACACGAGGGGTCCAGTGAGATCCCGAACGCATCGACAGGTAGAAATCTTCATGGACCGGAGAGCCCTCCAGATCCGGGTTGCGGGGAATCATCACCGTAAACATAAGCTGCTGCTCATCCACCGACAAACAGGGCCAGTATTCATTGAGTTCCGAATTCACAGAATCTCCCAGATTTTCAGGCTCGAAAGGAACGGGATTTTGAATGGCATCCAGGGCATAAATACAAGAGGCTCTCATCCCAAGGGCCGATTCCCTGTTTCTTACAAGTTCCGGGGAATAGGACAGGAATTTTTCGAGCAGTTCAAGGGTATAATGATAATCGCCCGTCCGGATCACAAGTCCGGACAGGAGCCGGTATCCGTCCGGGTTCCCTTCCGGATCGATCTCCAGGGTTCTGCGATAATACTTAATGGCGTCATCAATGCGACCCGATTCATAGCAAATCTGTGAAAGCAGTCCGAAAGCCTCAATGAAGTTCTTATCAGCAGAGATCGCTTTCAGCAGGGCCTCCTCTGCCCCGGGAGTATCCATCCCCCTGTATAAGCTTACAGCCTCCTCAAATCTCTTAATAGCCTTCTTTGAGGTACTTCCATAGCCCTGTGCCTGAACAAGCACAGAGAAAAACAATATGGAAAGTAAGATCAGGGCCCGTTTCATGACTATGGAATATGCATATATTTATGTGATTGCAGGGAGATCATCCACCTTGGATAATTCTTGGCAAAATCGATAATGACAGGCAATATGGCCTCCCGCCTGCTCCATTCGGGTTGCAGGTAGAGCTTGCATTCAGGATTCACTTTACGCGCATTTTCAAGGGCCCATTCCAGGTCCTCTTCAACAGCAACAATCATTTTCAGCTCATGGGCTTTTTTAAAAATTTTCTCCTTTGGAGGATAGGTCTTCTTGGGGGATAAACATATCCAGTCCCAATTGCCACTCAGGGGATGGGCGCCACTGGTCTCCAGGAAGGTCTCTATTCCTTTCTCCTTCAGCCTGCCGGTCAGATAATCCATATTTACCATCAGGGGCTCACCCCCGGTAACCACCACTGCAGCTGCCGGATGGGCAAGTACATTGGCGATAATCTGTTCGGCCGGCACCACAGGATGCAAATCGGGATTCCAGGAAAATTTTGTATCACACCAGCTGCATCCCACATCACATCCTCCAATCCTTATAAAGTAGGCTGCTTTTCCTGTATGATAACCTTCTCCCTGTATTGTATAGAACTCCTCCACAAGTGGAAGCATTCGCCCCCCATCAAATTTATCCTTTTCTTTTCCCATATCTGATTCTGAAACTGCGTCTGGCACAAAGGTAATGATCCATCTTTAAAGGACAGGTTTCCCCACCCTGAAAAGGGCCTGTTTTTTCAGACTCTTTTCGGCCGAGATCAGTCTTTCAGATGTTATTTGGTTAATTATCTATGTAGATGACTTATTGAGACTCACTGCACAAGCTAATTGTCGAGACTGACTGAAAGCATTCTCAGTAATGATTCTCCATAACTGTAGCCCATTTGATTTTAACCTATAACTGAGGTAATTTTGAACCCTTTACGGTCAAAATTATTTTTATCGTTTTAATTAAACAAATCTTTTGAGATTTTATTTTCTCCTATAAGGTTCGTATATTTGCATAACACTTGCAATACAGGGCTAAATGAACTCTTTTAAGGTTAATAACTATGGCTTCTTTTGGTAAAAAAATAGCAGCACTACGCAAAGATCTCAAAATGTCTCAGACTGATCTGGCCAAAAAACTCTCGACCTCTGTATCGGTTATCAGCCGCTATGAGAGAGATGAGATGATACCATCCATCGATGTCGCCAAAAAATTGGCAGGGATCTTGAACACAACGGTGGGATACCTGTTGGGAGAGTCCGATCAGGAGAACATTCTCAAGGATCCCAATATGCTGAAGCGATTAAATGATATCGAGGGGATGGAACCGATAGAAAAAGATCACGTGCTGTTTACCCTCGATGCACTGATCCAGAAGATAAAACTTAAAAACATTGCTGCGCTGTAAATTATACAAAGTAGCGTAAAACAAAAGATAATGGGAGCATTAAGGCAACAATTTATCGAAGACAAAGAGGGTCAAAGGATCGCTGTGTTGATGCCTATTGATCAGTATAACAAGATGCTGGACCAATTGGAGGAGATTGACGATATCAAGGCATACGATGCGGCCAAGTCAGGCGACGAAGAGATTATTCCCTTTGACCAGGCTGTAAACGAGATCGAAGCTAAGCGCAATGACCTATAAACTCTCGATACTCCGAAGGGCTCAAAAACAACTGGCCAAAATTCCTGCTAACGACTACAAGAAAATAAAAAAAACTATCCTTGACCTTGCCCGGGATCCCAGACCTCCGGGATCAAAAAAGCTAAAGGGCCGGGATGGCTGGCGCATCCGCCAAGGAGATTTTCGGGTGATATACGAGATTCAGGATGATCGGCTGATTATCATTGTCCTGGAAGTTGGGAATCGAAGAGATATCTACAGATAGAAAAAGCCCCGGAGAGGATTCTGAGGCTTTTTGCTTTGGGTAGGTTATAGCCCAGTCCATCCGAGCTTCTCAAGTATTATGTAAATCTAAACGAGTATGACACAACAAAAACTGAAAGAGCATAGAAAAAAAACGCAAACAAAATCATCAATATTCTGATAGCATCACTTTTAAAATTATTTACCAATCCGTTAATATATTCATATCTCGACAAATATAATCGATGCAGTGTTCGGTTGGTTATGAGAAATGCTACCCCAGCTATAAAACCATATGTGAAAATATTGTAGATATTTCTAATAGCAGGAAAAAGAAGATGTAATAGGTAAAAAATCAAAGCTACAAGTAGAAATGTTAATGGTAGTGTAGCTAATAAAATCCCTCCTTCAAGTCCTTTGCGCTTAAACTTGCTTAGGGGTAAGTAAAAGATAGCAATAATATAGTCTAATAGCTTCATCGGTCGTAATAGAATATCCCCCTCCAATTATTACTTGCTCTGTCGATTCTTTTACTGCCATCCACTACAGAGTATATCCCCCAAATTGTTCCTCCAACAGCGGCTCCTACTATTATTGCATGTGACGCAACAATGGCCCCCACTCCAGCAACAACCATCCCTAGACCTGCAACACCAAGATCAACTTAGTATGGGTATTGGCTTGTCCGGTTTTATATTCATATCCCGCATTAGTAACAGAAATAACAGCTCCAAATGTTCCAGCTCCTCTACCAATCTTCGAAACAACAGAAAGCCCTTTGGCTCCTTTCCCAAGTTGCAAAACAGTACTCTCTGCTACGGATTGGACTACTCCAGCTGCAAAAACGGCAGTGTTGGCTGCTGAAGTAATGTTTTGATTATATGGAATTGGATCTCCATCATTCAAGGCTTCAATCTGCCAGTTTCCATTCTCATCCAAATAAACATTCGGACCCCACCCTGGGCTAACCCAAAAGTATGTACCATCATCAATCACATAAGATCCGGTTTGTTGCTTGTAATATCTTTTTCCGAAAAGCACTTCCATGTACACCGGGCGGTCTCTTCCAGTTTTCCAATCAAAGTAAGTACCATCTTCAATTGTTCCACCAAATCCACTACCTGGGTTATAGCTTGTATGATAATTCCCGGCTAATTGTGGATTCGCAATATTGAAATATGGATTATAATAGCTGCGATCTTCCTTGGCTCTTTCTCTTTCCAGTGGCGAAGGTTTGTTATAGTAGCCGGAGGGGTCAGTAAATCGCAGTGGGTTATTCAGGGCATAAGAGTACCTATTGTAGTTATTTGGATAACCCGGAGCTTGCACGAATGGATCTGGACTGAGGAACCTACCAAGAATAGGGTCATATACCCTGCCATTCATGTTGATCAGATTGAACTCTGTTAGGTGTTCGTGTCCTGTGTACCCTCTGTCAGCAAATAATTCACCAGAGAAGCTTTGTGTCCAGTTCGTGGCATCTCTAGGCATGCCCCATGGATTGAATGAGTAATTTTTTACTTCGCTAGTCGCTGCATTCACAATGGTTATCATGGAACTTTTCTGAAACTGCGTCAGACACAAAGGTAATGATCCATCTTTAAAGGACAGGTTTCCCCACCCTGAAAAGGGCCTGTTTTTTCAGACTCTTTTCGGCCGAGATCAAAAGGTTCCCTGCCGGGTCATAGCAAATCCCCTCCACCTGTCTGCCTGCTTTCAGGGGGTAAATGCGTGCCTTTCCGCCGCAGCTGATTTGGGTTGGAGAGTTTTCAAACTCATAGCTAAGCACCACCGGCATGTAAGACCTGTACCCCACCAGGGAAATCTGCTGCTTCCCTTTCAGGATGTCTGCTCCTGTCACTAAAAACCTTACCTGGTAGGTACTTATAGCTGAAAGCTTGTAATGACCGGGCTCTTTGGGCAGGGCGTAAACTGAAGTGGTCTCATGAATCCAGTCCTTGGAAAACAAATAGAGCGAATCTCCATAAGCCAGAATTGCCTCACAGTCATGGTTGGAATATCCTGTTTCCCGTTTTATAAGCTCTCCGGTAAAGCAGAGGCTTATGATTCCATCATGAATCACCTCAGGATTTTCTGAAAGCATTGCCGTTTTTGGAATCCGGTATATGGTGAGCGTATCCCTGTTGCCAAAATTATTCCCCACATCGGCCACAAAAATATGGGTCTCATCTTCCGTGATAGACTCCCAATCCACATTGCTGGCATTTTTAACGATGCTTTTCCTTAAAAGACTCCCGTTTCCAGCATCGAGGCAGTAGAGCGCAGCTTCTCCGCCACTGTCATTGAAGGTCCATATGCCCCCCTGTGCACAAAGCAGACCACTGGTTTCCAGTACGCTACTGTCCAGGTCACATTGTTTAGTCAATGCACCAGGTGCAGGAAAATCACAATCGGCCTGATAAAACCGGTAGGTACAGGAACTAAAAAGTCCCGAAAAAAGAAGTAGAACCAGGAAAATTCCTGAAGACCGCAGCATGGGCTATTTCCTGTTCCACAGGCGCGACACCAGGTGATACAGAATTCTCAACACGACCACGACTCCATAGATCACAAGGGTCACCAGCAGAACCACGTGCAACTGGGTTATAAGTTCTTTAGCCGGACTGTGATGCTGGATAATCCCGATCACATTCAATACATAGGCTCCCAGGAAGCAGGAGAGAAAAATAATGAGTTCCTTTTTTTTGACAGCGGCACTAATGGTGGTATCTCTGAACATGCTCATCTCCGGGTTAAATGGCCAGTCCTTCGGGCCAGGTTTCAATTCTGTGATTCATCATTGCTTCAAATCCCATGAGGGTGGCTATACTTGAATAGAAGCCCTGTTTTGTGATCCATGGATCAATGCGATTGTTCCGCACATCGGCCACAAAGGATTCCATCTGCACGTCCGATCCATCGGTCTTCAACATCTTATCCAGGATGTAGGTTCCCTTGTCTTCAGAAGGATCTTCAGGGACCCAGCTGGCTCCGCCGATGGGAATCGTGTCAAATATCTTATGCTCGATATTGTTGATCAACTGCAAGATTCCCGGGGCCGGATCGGGCTGCTCTGAAAATCGGTAGCCTGTCTCCATCTCGATGGTTCCAAGCGGGCCCATGGCTTCGATTTGCATCCCGTACTTCTTATTGCTGATCAGGGAATCGTAGACCACATGGGTATCTGAGGGATAGTGGTAGACCAGGTTTACGTTGTCGTATACCTCGCGACCATCCTTCCAGTAATTAATACTGCCCGAGCCCATCACATAATCGGGTTTGTCTTTGAGCACCCAGTTGGCAACCTGCAGGTGATGACTTGCAAGTTCGGTCATCAGTCCCCGGGAATACTCATGGTACATCCTCCAGTTTATTTTACGCTCCAGTTCGGGTGAAGGAACAGCCCTCCTCCAGTCGCCGTTTCGGTGCCAGTAAGCCCTGATCTGGGTCACTTCCCCGATGCCCCCCTCTTCAATCTCCTTCACTGCCTGAAGTGTCTGGGCAGAGAATAAGCGCTGGTGACCGATATAGAGAATTTTATTGTTTTTCTCCCTGGCAAGTACCATGTTGTTACACTGCTCATAGTCCATGGCCATGGACTTCTCACATAATACATGATTCCCTGCATCCAGTGCATCTACAGTCATGCGCATGTGCTCATGAAGCGGGGCAGCAATTACAATGGCATCGACCTGCTCTTTTGAGAGCATTTCCCTGTAATCCTTATATCCCCTGGCTTCGGGCAGAAATTTCTGCGCCCGGTCAAAGTTTGGCTGGTAATCATCACAAAAGCAGCTGATCCGGGCACCCTCAACCAACAGCAATTGCTTCACCTGGTATAAGCCTCGGTCGCCTATACCAATTACCCCTATTTTTACCTCCCGAAGGTTCTCCTGGGCACTCAAATCCTTCAGCCATGGCAGTCCCGAGGCAAACATGCCTGCGGCAGCCATTGTAGAAAATGCCTTTATAAATTCTCTTCTATTATGCTCCATATTGGACCCGAAGTTGCAATTTTTTTTTGCTTGTTCAAAGCTTTCAGGGATCAATGTTTTTATCTAATTTGGCAAAAAGCTGATACACAAATGAAAGAAATTAAAGCTGCCCTCTGCTCCTACGGTATGTCCGGTGTAATATTTCATGGTCCCCTTCTCAGAGCCCATCCCGGATTCACGATTACAAAAATTCTTGAGCGACATAAAAATGAGTCAGCGGGCAAGCACCCCGGTGCTATGGTTGTGAGATCCTATGAAGCCATTTTGGAGGATCCGGAGATAGAGTTGGTGGTAGTCAACACACCCGACCACCTTCACCTGGAGATGGCAGCCCGCGCCCTCAGGGCCGGGAAACACGTAGTTGTAGAAAAACCCTTTACCCTTCAATCCGCACACGCCGACCAGCTCATTGCCCTGGCACAGGAGAAAGAGGTATTGCTCACCGTATTCCAGAACCGAAGATGGGATGGTGATTTCCTGACTGTGAGGGAGATTATCCGTAGCGGAAAGCTGGGCAGACTGGTGGATTTTGAGTCCCACTTTGACCGATACCGTACCGAGATCCAGGAATCCTGGAAGGACCGCTCGACAGGTACAGGCACACTCTACAACCTGGGGTCTCACCTGGTAGACCAGGCCCTTCAGCTTTTTGGCATGCCCGATTATCTTTACTGCGATAGCCGGATGCTGAGAGACGGGGCGCTTACCGACGACAGCTATGACCTCTTCCTACACTACCCCGGGTTTAAATGCCAGCTGAGAAGCAGCTACCTGGTAAAGATTCCCGGACCCCGTTTCACCCTGCATGGTACCCATGGCAGCTACCTTAAATGGGGCATCGACCCACAGGAGGCTGAATTGAAAGCCGGGGAAATTCCTGGAGGTGAAGGCTGGGGTAAAGAACCGGAATCGGATTGGGGCCTTATGAATGCGCTCGCTGATGGTTCATTCTCTGAAGGTACCTACCCTACCCAAAGTGGAAACTACCTGGCATTTTATGATAATCTCTATGAAGCCATCAGGGAAAACAAAAACCTTGCTGTAACTCCCGAGGAGGCCAGGGATGTAATCCGCATCATTGAAGCTGCCTACGAAAGCAGCAAGAAGAAAAAAGTTATGAAATTAAGCAAGTAGGTAAATGGGTAAGTATTTCCTTACTTAACTATTTGCTTATTTACCTATTTACCTATTTACTATTTACTATTTACTATTTACTATTTACTATTTTGCTCTTTTTACTGTAAACACATAGCCGTCTCTTTCCAATATGATTTCGAGTTGGGGATAGCGCTCCAAAAAAAGATCCTTTTTATCGACCCGCATAACGAAATAGGCATCCCGGTCAACTTCATTCTCCATGATCTCACTGACACTTAAATGGGAATCATCCGGCTGCCTGTCAAAATAAAAAAGATGGGAGTAGCTTTTAAAACCAAGTGGGTGTACATAGACCTCCTGACCCTTCAGTCCTTTATAGAAATTAATGGCTACCCTCTGGGTATAGCCTTCAATCCTCCAGGTAAAAAGATAGACAGATGAAGTCACAAAAAGCAGCACGACAATATGAAGAATTAGCATTCCCCGGCTGTTTCGCCTGAGAATCTGAATAAGGGCAAATACAACGCCCACCAGCAGGAAGACCCCCACCAGCCATTCGTACCCGCTCCAGTGCACATTCTTCGTAAGTGCCTGCCTGGTGAACTCATTGATAAAGGACAGGTCTCTGCTCCCAAGCCACTCCTGCTGATCGGTCAGTAAAGGAAACAATATGGTTGCTGCCGAGTAAAAGAGGGTAATCACCAGGATCAGGATCACCTGCCAGACTCCAATCTCAATTTTGCGATCCACCCATTTTTCCCATACCCAGGCTGCAAGAAAGGTCATGGGAAAATATGCAAGGGAACTATAGTGGAGCAACTTGGTCCTGGGGATTGAGTAGAGTACGATAACCACAATGATCATTATGTACATCCACTGCTTAAAAAGGCGCTGAAGATCGGTATTTTCAGACTTTTTTGTAATACTTTTCAAGGAGAGGACCGAAGCCGGGAAAACACCCAGTAATAAAATCACAATATGATATCCAAAAAAACCTCCATGGCCTGACCGCTCCATGGATAGTAACTTTAAATGGTGCTGAAGCGAATCGCGAAGTACATAGCTGTTCCCGCTCATAAGCTGGTGCCAATACCACGAACCACCCACCACAAAAAGGATGAAGGAGAAAAGTAAGACATCCTTGATTGTAATTTTTAGTCTGAATCTTTTCAGGGAAAAAAAGGTAATCAGGCAAATTGTGAAAAGAAGAATAGCAACTGGCCCTTTTGTCAGAACAGCCAATCCAATGAAAAATGCGGATAGTGCGAGGTTCCATAACCTTGCCCTGTCTCGCTCAGGATCCAGGTAAAACACAAACATGGCGATTCCCAGAAATAGAAAAAGGTTATACCATGGATCGATTATCCCTGATTTAAAAAAGAAAAAAGGCAGGATTGCAGCTCCATATGAAAATATCCAGAAGAGACCGAACCTGTGTCCGTAGATCCGCTTCCCGAATGTGTACAGCAGCATCAGGGTTACAATACTGCAAATAAAATTGGGGAACCTTGCAGCAAATTCATTGATGCCAAAAACTTTCATAGAGGCAACCTGCAACCAGAAAAAAAGCGGGGGCTTCTCAGGCGAAGGCTTGAAGTCGATCTGTACATTCATGTAATCCCCGGTAAGGATCATCTCCCTCGAAGACTCGGCATAATTCACCTCATCGGTGTCGAAGAGGTGGACCGATCCAAGGTAGGGCAGCATGAAAAGTGATGCAAGAAGCACGATTCCGAGCAAGACCAGGAAGGTTTTTCTATTCGGGTATGAAGACAAATCAGGCATGAAGCTCAAATGTAGTATATTTTTTTTCTGCTTTTATAAACAGGCTTAAAACCAGCTTTGCGAATAGGGCACTTAACACCCTTATACCCTCCCTTCGCAGGGCGTAATATAGCCTTTAAAACAAATATATCTATCTGACTAACAATTGCTTTTGAATAAGTGAAGCATCGTCAGAAGACGAGCCCACAAGAATTTCATACTCCCCCTTCTCCACCAGGTAATCGCCCGCTTCCAGATCGTAGCTTTCAAGCTCCTCAGGCCCCAGGGTCATGGTAACCACCCGGGTTTGCCCCCGGTTAATAAATACCCTTTCAAAACCCCTCAGATCTTTAGCTGGTCGCACAAAATTTGAATCTGGTTTTCGGATATACATCTGAACTACCTCTTCCCCGTCATACATGCCCGTATTGCTAACTTCCACGCTCACGGTGAGCTCCCCATCCTGGGTAATCTCGTCTTTTTCAAGGATCAGATTATCGTAGCTGAAGGTTGTAAAACTTAGACCATACCCGAATGGATAAAGCACTTCGCCTTCGAAATAGCGGTAAGTTCGTCCCTCCATATCATAGTTCTCAAAGTCGGGGAGATCATCAATCGATTTATAGAAAGTTACAGGTAACCTACCTGCCGGGTTGTAATCACCGAACAGTACATCGGCCACAGCACTTCCTGCCGATTCTCCTCCGTACCAGGCTTGCAAAATCGAGGGTATGTGCTGGTCTTCCCAATTTATGGAGACTGCCGAACCGGTCATCAGCACAAGGGTCACTGGCTTACCGGTGGCCACTACCTGCCGAATCAGACTTCGCTGGGTTTCCGGTAAATCGAGTGAAGTTCTGTCTCCCCTGTCAAATCCTTCCAGATCGAGTCCCCGCATCTCCTCCCCTTCCAGACGGGCCGTCAAACCCATCACCAATACCACATGGTCTGCCCACCTGGCAGACTGAACAGCCTCCCAGACCCGGTTTGGATGGGGTTCATCCCAGTGTATGGCCAGGGGAGCATCTCCATGCTCATCCTTCATGATCACTTTTAGTTTGTATGCTTTACCTGCCTCCAGATCGAGCCAGCGATATGATTTGTTGGGGTGATGGATGTTATTATTTCCCAGAATCGTATCTCCCTCAAAAATAAAGTTGAAATATTTCCCTTCTGCCCCAATGGCATGCCTTCCGCTTCTGCGGGGAAGCAGGTATCCCGACCAGCTTACCGAGTAGTTGTCGTCCTCTAAACCTTCAACAGGAGGTTCTCCGTCCCACCAATAGTAATCAACCATCGCATCGGTCTGCTCCAGAACCGGCCTACCCATGGCTTCCAGGTTTGGGTAGAAACTGGTTTTCAGTCCGGGTTGGCTCCCCTGGGCATCGGTAAAGAAGATCCCTTCAGGAACAGAAACCAGGTAGGGCAAACCATCGTGATGAGCGCTACCAAGGGAAAACTTCACCTCTGCCTCTGCTCCCAGCTTGGTCTTAATCCCCTCATATACACTCACCGGATTCACCGGCGAACCATTATAGTTTCCGTATTGGACATCCACATTATCGGCGTTGGGTCCTATCACTGCCACTTTAGTAAGGCCCTTGTCGAGGGGAAGGGCTCCCTTTTCATTTTTCAAAAGCACCATGGTTTTCCTGGCCATGTCGGCAGCCACCTTTTTATGAGCCTCACCGGCAACTTCATCCAGTGGGGTGGCCGACCACGGAACCATCTCGTCGGGATCAAACATCCCCAGTTTCATCCGGGCCAGCATCAGCCTGGTAACAACCACATCCACTTCCGATTCCTGGATAAGCCCCTGTTCCACAGCCTTCACCAGGGATTTGTACTGCTGACCGCAATTCAGATCCGTACCGGAAAGTACGCCCTTTGCTGCAGCCTCCTCGGAGGTCTTCACCACATTGTGCCCGGTATGAAAATCGCTGATGGCACCACAGTCTGAAACGATGTAGCCCTCAAATCCCAGCTCTCCCCGCAGCAGTTCCTCCTGGAGCGGAATACTTCCACAACAGGGTTCTCCCATATACCTGTTGTAGGCACACATCACCGAGTAAACTTTTCCCTTTTCAACGGTCTTCTTGAAGGCAGGGAAATAGGTATCCCTGAAATCCCTTTCACCAATGACTGCATCAAATGAATGCCTCGAGGGCTCCGGACCACTGTGTACGGCATAGTGCTTCGAGGTGGCCACCACCTTCAGGTAGCGCGGATCATCCCCCTGCAAGCCTTTGATAAACTGAACGCCTATTTCACCACTCAGGTAGGGATCTTCCCCATAGGTCTCATGTCCCCGACCCCACCTGGGATCCCTGAAAATATTGATGTTGGGCGACCAGAAGGTAAGTCCCTGGTACATTCCCCGCTTATCCCGGGCTTCAAAATCATGATACTTGGCCCTGGCCTCGTCGGAAGTCACCGTGGCCATTCTGAACATCATATCGCGATCGAAGCTGGCAGCCATGCCGATGGACTGTGGAAAAACAGTAGCCTTCCCGGCCCTTGCCACACCATGGAGACACTCGTTCCACCAGTTATACTTGGGAATACCCAGGTGCTCCACTTCTGCAGCATAGTGGGTAAGCTGACTTACCTTCTCCTCGAGGGTCATTCGGGAAACCAGGTCTACGGCCCGCTCTTCAAAGCTTAGCTTTGTATTCTGATAGGGATATTTTGGACCTGTGCCACAGGATATCAGTAAAACGAGTAAGGTAAGAATGGTGCTTAATTTCAAATTCATTATTTTAGGATTAGCGTTGTAGTATTAAAGGGTTGACACCTTGACGATCTGTTCCTGGAAGATGCCGCGGCTATTGGATATTTCAAGCAGATAAGAACCATCTGTAAGTTTACTCAGATCCAAACTAATTGGATTTTCAATATCCTTCAGCACCAGCACATCCTGCCCGGCCATGTTTGTAATCCGAAGTTCATCAAATGGACCTGCATTGGGGAATTGAATAAAAAGCTCAGCGCTTACAGGATTCGGACCAAGGCGGTAAGCTTTATTTACAGGGAGTTCCTGGATCACACTTGCAGTTTTCAGCAGGTGTTTATCCGGATCAAAAATAAGATCTGTTATCCTGCCCACCACCGGGACTGTGTACTCCTCGATGTTCTTATTTTGCATGAGCCTGATTCTCTCTGTACGCCCGTCCGCCATGAGAATCTCCAATTCAAAAGGAAGCTGAAAGAAAGGAGTAACTTCAGATGCTGAGGTTGTTTGCTCACTTCTTATCTTCAGGGAATCACCTTTCTGGTTCCAGTAAATTCCAAACCGGGGAAAGCCTTCACCATAATACCACTGCTGAAAAAATGCGGAGAAATCCATGGCACTTTCAGCCTCCAGGACAGCCAGAAAATCTGCTCCCAGGGCATTCCCGCTCCCATATTGTTCCAGGTAGGATTGAAGAACCCTGAAAAAGAGTGCATCATCGTCCAAAATGAACCTGATCATATGAAGAAGGATGGCCCCTTTCTTATAACTGAGCCCGTTATCAAACAGCCGGTACGAATCCTCTACCTGGTCCTCCGGCACATAGACTGAGCCGCTGGTCTTCCCCAGGGCAATGGCCATTGCATTTTCCATCCACTCATCCGCGGAAGCCTGTCCCAGCAATTCCTGGGCAGCAATATATTCAAGATAGGAAGCAAAACCCTCATTGATCCAGATATCCTGCCAGTTCCCGCAGGTAATATGGTCACCAAACCACTGGTGGGCCAGTTCATGTGCCACAAGGAAGAAGTTAAAACTCTGCAGGGTAGTCATGGTCTGATGTTCCATACCCCCTCCCATGGGAGCCATACAATGGCCGTACTTTTCCTTTGCAAAAGGGTATTCACACAATAGCTCGGAGAAAGTACTTATAAGCGGACCCGTCATCCTGATTTCCTCCTCCCAATAGGAGAATACTTCATCCGAATCATAAATAAAGTTCTGCACCAGCAGGGAGTCCCCACCTCCAGGAAGGGCCGTTTTAAAAGAGAAATCCCTGTATTCGGCCACTGCAAACGAAACCAGGTAATAAGCCATGGGATAGCGGGTAATCCATGTGAAGGTGCGGGTTTGCTTTTCCTCTTTAACTTCCGCCAGGACCCCGTTGGAACCTGCCATCAAGGGCTTTTCACAGCTGATGTGAAAAATCAGTGAATCAATCTTGTCTTCCAACACCTGTTTTACAGGAAACCAATCGCTTGCATTCATGGGTTCCGAAAGGGTGTAGGTAACATCAAAATTGTATTTGTAGTCGTTTTTTGAGGATACTCCTGCAAAGAAGCCCCGGTCCTGACCCGCATCCCCTCCGTAATCAATTCCCACCCTTATCAACTCTCCCTCCTGGAAGCTGCGCCCTAAAACCATGTAAATTGCTCCCTCTTTGTGCTCAAAACTAAGCGGATCGCCCCGGAATTCAACACGGCTGACTGTTAGCGCATCCTGCAGTTCAAATACCAGGGTATCCAGACTGCGCAGCGCCTCAACAAGGATTTCAGCCCGGCCGTCAATGAGGGTATTCTCATTGGAAACCGAAAGCGAAAGCTCGTAGCTCTTTACATCATAAGCCGAGAGCCAGTTATCATACAAGGGATTCTCATAGCCATTCGGGGCATGCATATGCTGGGAGCAGTTGGGGGTATACTGTCCCGAAAGCAAAGGCAATCCCAGGAAAAGAAAAAGGATTACCTGCAGGAGCTTCATTCTACCTGGTGAATCTGTATACCGTTGTCTCATCAAATGTTTCTCCGGGTCTTAATACGGTGGAAGGAAATGATGGGTGATTGGCGCTGTCGGGGAAATACTGGGTCTCAAGGCAAACAGCACAATGCTTTTTATATAGCTTGCCTCCCTTTCCCCGGATCTTATCTACATAGTTGGATGTATAGAGCTGAACCCCTGGTGTAGTGGTCAGCACTTCCATGGTTCTTCCAGAGGCCGGATCAAACATGGCCGCTACCCGCGTAAGTTCACCGGACTTTTTACCAAGTACATAATTAATATCATATCCCATACCGGTTTCGGCAATGCGATCCCCGATGGCCGAGGACAGCCTGAAGTCATAAGCTGAGCCTTCTACCTTAAGTAGTTTACCCGTGGGAATACTATCACTGTTCAGCTCACAAATTTCATCGCTATCAATGAAGAGTTCATAGTCATAAATATTCCCCTCACAATTATTCAGGTTGAAGTAACTGTGGTTGGTCAGGTTTACATGGGTAGGCTTGTCCGTTTTTGCACGGTACCTGATCCCCAGTTCATTCTGATCATTCAGGGAATACTCGATCTCCACCAGCAGGTTGCCCGGATATCCTTCCTCGCCGTCCTGACTCTCATATCCCAGCAGCAGGCTCACCTGGTCGGGAGTCTTATTGGGCGAGGCGGTCCATAATTTTTTGTCGAATCCGGCATGTCCTCCATGCAACTGGTTGTCTCCTTCATTGGCGCTGAGCTTAAAGATCTTCCCATCCAGTTCAAAACGGGCATTGCCCACGCGGTTACATACCCTGCCTGCACAAACACCAAAATAAGGATGCGCACCCAGGTACTCCTCCAGGGTATCAAAGCCAAGTACCACATCACCGGGTTCATGGTTCCTTCCGGGAATCCTTATTGAACGAATAATCGCCCCGTAGTTAATCACATCCACCTCCATACCTTTATCATTCTTCAGGGTATAGCAGTAAACTTCTTTTCCCCCGGGAAGGGTACCAAATAACTCTTTATCAATGTCCATTTTTAAACGCTTATTGTAGAAGTTCAAATATAGAAAGATTCCGGCAGTTAATCCTATATTTACCTTTTGAGAAAACACCTGAAAGATGGAAACCCGATTAAGCTCCTTACTGACTTTGATTATCCTGTTCTCTTTACCCTTCAGCCTGAAGGCACAGGAGTACAGGGAAGCCTCCCATGCATGTTTCGATCTGGAGGAAGAAAGAATAATTCGCCTGGACGGGGGCAATTTTATCAGCAAGAAGGAATGGTCTGACAAACAGGTCTTTGCCAGCATTCCTCCCCTTCCTGTTCCCTGTTCCTTTATATTCAATGGATTTCCCTTTGGGATTATTGAGAATGGCAAAACAGGCTCCACCGAATTTAATATTACTCCCTTTCTGAAAAATGAGAATAATATGCTTAAGCTGGTCCCGGAAGACAGTTCTGCTTCACAATTTCCACTGCCCGATTGCAGTTTGCTTATCCGGGAAAACATTCTCATCAGCGACATGATAGTATCAGAATTTCCCGGCCTTACTAAAGATGAACGATTGGTGCGGGTTCAGCTTTTTATAAAAAGCTTCCTCAGTAAGGCATACCTGGAACGAAAAATTGACCTGGATCTGAGGGACCCACTTGGCAAAAGCCTGACCAGGGAAAGTCGTGCACTTAGCACGGCCCTTTCCTTCGGACAAAAAACAGAAATGCACTTCGACTTGGTCCTTGAAAATCCTTTCCCGTGGCTTCCGGTCACGCGTAATCTTTATGAAATTGTACTTTCCATGAAAGAAGAAGGAGGGCAAAATCCGGAGCTAATCTCCAAACAATTTGCCTTCATCAACTTCTGGCATAACGATTCTCTGCTGGTGCAGAATGGAGACACACTCCTGTTGAAGTATGCTTCTGAGAATCAGGCTAAAATCCTCACTTCTATGAATGAAAAGCAAGGTAAGGACTTAATTATAGAAACAGGAATCAATGCCATCCGTGTGAATACTCCCCTGTCCTGTCAGCAGGAAGCTTTTTTGAAGAGATGCGGAATCCTGGTGGTGACTGATTGAAAATACCTGGCACTTTTTTTCCATTCGATGACCGGAAGCTTTGACCACTCCACCATCTCAGATAAAGGCTTCGCAAATACGGCATCCCTTCTGCGGGGCGAAGGGAGCCAGGGATCAGAATTCAAAGCCCATCCTTAGATCCAGCATACCCCTCGGGCGATCCATCCGGAAATCAGACCAGTGTAAATCATCCTCTTCCTGATAGGAATAAATGGATGATTCCTTTCCCCAGGCAATAAATACATATCCCCCAAGCCCAAAAAATAATCCATTGGGAAGGCGAAATCGATATCCCCCACCGATTCCGACAACGGCCAGATGATAAGTTTCATATTTCCACGCGTCTTCCTGTTGCCATGATTTATTCTTGTTAAACCCGTATTCACCCATTACAGTTATATAGGGCTTATGAATATGATTTCCAAAGCAATAGACAATACCTAATCCAGGTGCCGGTGGTGCACTAACATCTGTATAGGAATGATAAAATTGATAGGCAAGACCGAGAGTCAGAAATCGCATGTGAGTATCTATCCTGAGATGCTGGGTCAGACCCATTTCGACATGGATAATCGGCCCGAAGTTTAACAATCCTCCAGTGTTAAACGACAAGGCAAAACGGTCCATGGCAGGATAGCCACTCCTGAATCCGGTGGAATCCTGGGCATGCATTGCACATATACTCATTATTGCCAGTGGAAACGCAAGGATTGAAGATCTCATGGGGTGCAGATTGATTCCATCCATAAGATATGGAATTGCAGATTTAAATCAAAATCACTACCACTTACGGTACCCGATGATCTCGCGTATTTTGCGGACCTGCCCCCCTGTCCCCCAAGGGTCCTGAACCTGTCACCTGGAAGCTCTGTTTCAGAGATGTGGTATCTGATTCAAAATAATTCCTGCTTTTTTTCCCCGGACTAACCGATATGGACGCGCCTGTCACATTAACAGGAAAAGAACGCGTGCACCGTTCGGGCGTTAGCCGAAAAGCCATATGAATAGAGTAGGCATCCTTAAACTTTACTGAAATGAAAACAGAAATGTCGCTGGAGGGCTTTAGTGAAATTTCACGGTCCGAACAGCAGGAGATCAATGGGGGTATTTGGCCCATTCTGGGGAAAATTGCAGCGGGAATTATTATTGCCGCTGCTACCGCGGTCATCGACGACTGGGACAACTTTAAAAACGGACTACAGGGACTACCGGAAACCAAATAGTTCCATCACTAAAACCAAAAAAAATGGAAAAGAAAATTGAACATTTCGCAGCCCTGGGCTCCGAAGAGCTTTTGGAAACAAATGGAGGCGGATTTGCCTATGACCTGGGTCGGGTTATGAGGTTTTTAAGTTTTGGACCATTAACTACAATTGGTGCGGCCCAAGCAATAATCGACTGGCAGATCAATAGCATGATAAACGGATAATCAAATGGTTAAGATCATGAAACTGAAACGACCAAACTGGAAAGACATGGTAATTGTAATCGGGGCCTTCATCCTCTTCCTGCTTTTGTTCCACTACTGGGATGAAGTGAAAGCCTTTATCGCCGGAATCTTTTCATGATGGATTCTCTCGAAGGAAGCACACTTGACCTGATCCACAGACGGCGGGTGAGCACCTTTTATCCAGGGTACACAATTATTCTCATAATCCTGGGAATCTTTGTGGCCCTGCCCCTTGTAAAGGTAGATGTGGTATCTACCTCTGGCGGGATGATCAGACCCTGCCAGGAGCCCGTTGAACTCTTCTCCTCCATTACGGGGATGGTGGACAGTACGCTGCTCATAGACAACAAAGCGGTTAGCTGCGGTGACACCCTCATCTGGATGCGCAGGAAGCTGCCCGACACACGCATGGAGGATCTCCTGGAACATATTCGTCGAAATAATCTGTATATCAATGATATGAAAGCCATTCTCCGTGGGGAAAACGTCCTCTTAACTGCACGCTACAGACAGTCTTTCAAGTCTCATTCCACATCGGGAGAGCAGCTCCGTTTAAAAAAGAAGTTTCTGGAAGACGAATACCTTGCAGCCGGAATTCTTTTCGATCAGAAGGTAATCCCTCTACGTGAATTTGAACAGGCCCGAAGTGAATACCTGCTTGCCTGCGCCCGGATAAACGAGCACCAGGAAAATTACAGAAACCAACTGGAGGATGAGCTGATGCGCCTGAGCCTGGATAAGCGCGCAAATGAGGGAGAGCTGGCTGAAATTCGTGCCACCCTGCAGAATTATGTGATCCTGGCACCCATAAGTGGCACCCTGAACCAGTGCCCGGGAATCAGGGCTGGTTCTGTTATCCAGCCAGGCACAGGTCTGGGTACCATTTCACCTTCAGGGGCGGTGCTTGCCGACTGCTATGTTGAGACCCGCAATATCAGGGAGATTCGGACAGGTATGCCGGTAAAGATCCGGATGGATGGAAAGAGCCAGCGATCAGTCCACCGATTGGAAACCATTGTAAGCCAGGTAGATCCCGATGTTATAGTTCTGAACGGACGACCTGTTTACCGGGTCCGGTGTCCTATTGAGGAAGCGGAGGGACTTATTCCCGGGATGACCTTCAGTGCGAGTATGCTGCTCTATCAAAGCAGCCTGGCATCGCTGCTGACCGAGAAACTAAACAGGCACTTCAACCCTGCCATTGCCATGGATCCTTTACCCGGAAAATAAAATGGCATCAGCAATCCGCATCAGGCAAAGGGACTATTCCGACTGCGGCCCAGCGTGTATCGCATCGGTTTCGGGACATTATGGCAAACGTATTCCTGTCAGCCGGATCCGCCAGGAGGCAAGGACCGACAACCAAGGAACCTCCATGCTTGGAATGGTCAAAACCCTTGAAAAATTAGATTTTGAAGCCCGCGGACTAAAAGGAAGTATTGAACACCTTGGGAACCTGCCCTGTCCCTTTATTGCCCACCTGGTTCTGAGCGGCGGACTCCACCACTATGTAACGGTATACCGGGTTGGAAAAAGGTCGGTCCGCGTCATGGATCCGGCCACCGGAAGTATGAAGGTTTGGAAAAAGGATCGCTTCACTGAACAGTGGAGCGGCTCGGTCATCGCCCTGGCTCCCTCGGGAAAGGGACCCGAAGCCGGTCCCGAGTTCTCTAAGGGTAAATACCTGCTTGCCCTTATACAGCCGGTATGGAAACCGCTTGTTCAGGCGATCATCTCCTCCATCCTCTATACCATCCTGGGACTTTCAACCTCCATCTACCTGGGCAAACTTACCGATCATGTATTTATAACTCGAAATGAAGGTCTTCTCAACCTCATGAGTATTTGCATGATAGGGATCATCCTGCTCATGCTCTTCCTGTCAGCACTTAAGAATGTACTCATGCTTAAAACCGGACAGGTGATGGATAACCAGTTAATTGCTGCTTACTACCGCCACCTGTTCAGCCTGCCTCAACGTTTTTTTGACAGCATGAAAAGCGGGGAGATTCTCTCACGGATCAATGATGCGGTTAAGATCCGGAGCTTCATCAATGACACTGCTGTTGGGATTTTGGTCAACATCCTGATCCTTGTATTTTCATTCACAACCATGTTCCTGCTCCACCCAAAGCTCTCCCTGATCATGCTGACCATGCTTCCGTTTTATTTGCTTGTCTACCTCTTTTTCAACCACAGGAACAAGCGGATCGAACGCAGGGTAATGGAGCGGGCTGCCTCCCTGGAAGATCAGTTTGTTGAAAGCCTGGCAGCCTCAAGGCACATCCGCCAGTACAAGCTCACAAAGCTCGCCAGGGATAAAACGGAACGCAGACTGAACAGGCTGCTCGATACTGTATACAGCTCAGGTATCAATGCCATCACCGCATCCACCGCCAGTGAGGCCATCAATCGTTTATTCACCATCGTATTGCTATGGACAGGCTCCTACTTTGTCATCAGGGAATCCATGAGCCCGGGAAACCTTCTCACTTTTTATGCACTGCTGGGCTACCTTACAGGTCCCGTCAGCAGCCTCGTAGGCGCCAACAAAAGTTATCAGAATGCAATGATCGCGGGCGACCGCCTCTTCGAGATCTTTCAATTAAAACCGGAAGAAAAACCAGGCCTGCAGCATTTCAAGGGTGAAAACTTCGGAAACATCGATTTGAAGGGGATCACCTTTGCCTATGGTTCCCGAGGGAACCAACTGGAGGATGTAAATCTCACAATCGGTGCCGGTAAAATTACTGCCCTTACCGGAGCAAGCGGATCGGGAAAATCAACCGTATCCAACCTGGTTCAACACCTCTACCTGCCTGACCAGGGACAAATCACCATCAATGGAAGTGATACACGTTACTACAGCAGGGATAGTATCCGCTCCCTCATGGCGGTGGTGCCGCAACAGCTTACCTTTCTCTCGGGCAGCCTCCTTGAAAATATGGCTCCTGGGGAAGCAGAACCTGACCTCATAAGGATCACTACTTTGTTAAATGAGGTGGGGCTGCTTTCCCTGGTGGAGGCGCTTCCCGGGGGACTGGAAACCATGCTCATCGATAACGGGGGGAATTTTTCAGGAGGCGAGAGACAGCGATTGGCACTTGTAAGGGCGCTTTACCGAAATCCTCAGCTACTCATCATGGATGAGGCCACTTCTTCCCTGGATCGCGACTCCGAGATCCACATCAACAGGCTTCTCCTTGCACTGAAAGCGCAAGAGAGGACCATCCTGCTGATTACCCATAAATCTCAATTTGCAACCATTGCCGACACCACCTATGTAATGAAAAAGGGACGGGTCACCGATGTGATCCGCCCCTGAGTTATTTCACAAAATCCACTCAGGACCCATTTTGTCCGGCCGCTGTGCGATCCTCCTTAGCCGGTGCAGGGGTCATTTTTGGCGGATGGGTCTCCAGTAACTTCAGGACCTCTTCCACCACCCTCTCAAGCTGGGGATCGCGCCCCTGGATCAGGATGTTGGGGTCGTCCCATACTTCGATATCGGGAGCCACACCTTCTCCCTCCCAGAACCAGTGTCCGTCATTGTCGTATAGCCGTGCCCCGGGGACCGTTATACCTCCGTTGTCGATGAGCATGTGCCCTGTTGCAGGCCCCACCAGGATGCCCAAAGTACGTTCACCCACAATGGGTCCCGCCTCCAGTTCCTGGAAAGCCCACGGCAATCCGTCTCCACCCGATCCGGCCCAGCCATTTATAAGCATCCCCATAGGACCCGTATTGGTCTTAATGGGATGGGTCTGGTCTTTTCCGTGACGCCAGTGAAGGTTATATACCACGGGCCTCTGCATCAGCTCAAGGAAGCGGTCAGCCAGTTGTCCACCGCCGTTAAAGCGTTCATCAATGATGAATCCCTGCTTGTCGAGCTGACCATAAAACATGCGTACAAGCTCCAGCTGTCCACGTCCCGAAGTATTGGACATGTATATATATCCCAGCTTGCCATCGGACAGTTTTTCTACCATAAGCCGGTTGTTCTCGATCCACTCAAGGTAGCGAAGGTTTACTTCCTCACCCGGGTTCAGACATTCCACCACCAGCGCTTCAGCATCGGCCACAAGGCCCGATTCACTGCACATCAATAACACTGTCTTGCCCGAAAGTCCCTCGAAGGCTGCATAGGGATCCTTTTGGGGATCCAGCATTACTCCATTGACCGAATGTATATAATGACCTGCTTTTACCTTCACTCCCGGACGATCAAAGGGAGAACGGGTTTCCGTATCCCAGGCAGCAGGTTTAATGATACGCTGAATCCTGTAGGATTGCCCTTCCAGTTCCCAGTCAATTCCCAGGAAGCCGGTACTTATATTTTTCACACTCTCCACATCTCCGCCGAAAACATAGGTATGTCCCGCGCTCAATTCGGCAGCCAGGTTCGAGGTGATGAAGCTAACATCCCAGCGGGTGCGAGCATCCTCTATGAGTGCACCGTATTGCAACTTCATGGCAGCCCAGTCCACTCCCTGCATATCGGGATCGTAAAAGAAATCCCTGTGCCTGCGCCAGGTATCGTTGAAGATCTGCCTCCATTCTTCCCGGGGCACCAGGTCCATCACCAGGTCGCTCGTGGGAACAGGTTTTTCAACCTTCTGGTTCTCGGCAGGCTTGATTACTCCGTATTTTCCTTTTATACTCACAGCCATCAGCTTGCTGTCGGCAGTGAGCTTCACCTGGCTTACATCCGATATGATGCTCTTATCTTCGCGTTCCTCGAGGTCCCAGTACATCAGTGAAGCAGTTTTGGATTCCGATCCTGTATTGGGCTGCCTCAGGTAGACCACTTTCCCATCGAAAGAGGCCAACCAGGCAATATTTCCCGCTTTCACAGGAAGGATGGTGACACGCGATTCCATATCTTCCAGATCAATCTTCACCTCTATCTTCTCTTTATCATCCTCCTTATCGGCATCCTTATCCTTTCCTTTCTTTTCCTTTGCTCCTTTATCCTTCTCAGGATCCTCCTTTTCTCCTTTCTCCCCGGTTTCCTCCTTTTTTACCGCATCATTTTTTGCCTGCAAAATATAGGGAGTCTCGGCCGTAAGAGCCAGGACTGCAATCTGGGTGGCATTGGAATAAATCCAGGTACCGTCATCCATGTCCGAATAGCTGGCCTCCAGGCTTCGGTCAGTGAGGAAGTAGAGGTACTTTCCATCTTCGCTGAAAACGGGATTGGAATCGTCATAGAATCCGCTGCTAAACTGATGGGCTTTCTGCTCCTCCATTGAATAAAGGAAGATGGCACTGTGCGCATTGTCCAATCCCTCGGTAAAGGCAAGCCATTTTGAATCGGGCGACCAGGAAAAAGGGTAGCCATATCTGCCGCCATGCCCATAATTCACCCGGTAATTCCCTGCCACCGTGACAAGTTTGCTCTCCACATCCAGGATGGAGATATCATTGGTTTCATCGATATAAGCAATCTTCTTACTGTCGGGAGACCAGTATAACTGGTATCCAAAACCCTTTCCCCTGGTGGTCATTTGAACCGGATCCTTCAGCTTTTCCTGATCCTGTAGGTAGAGTTCATATTCGCCGGAACGATCACTCCAGTATGCAATGTTCTTACCGTCGGGCGACCAGGCCGGCAGCATGTCAAAGGCTCCGCTGGAATGGGTCAGGTTCAGCACATAACCCTCCTTTACAGGCACGTTGAAAAGCTCACCCCTGGCTTCAAAAACCAGGCGTTTCCCTTCCGGCGAAGCGCTGAAGTTTTGAATATATTTTTCCACATTTTCACTCCTGGGCATTTCCAGGGAGAGATCGCTGATCACATTTACCGATACGGGCTTGTAAGTCTTTGTTCCTGCATCCATAAGGTAAAGCTTCCCCCCTGCTTCGAAAACCAGTTCATCATTGCTGGCCGAAAGATAAGAGATATCAAAATCCTTCAGAAAAGTAAGCTGCTTCGCATTTTTAGTTTTGGTATCATAGACCCAGATATTCAAACGCATGTGCTCCCCCTGGTCAGAGAGAAAAAAGATCTGATCTCCCACCCAGGCCGGTTTCCCGTCGATGGCGTGACTGTCTGTAATATTCTCTGCACTCTTGTTAAGCAGATCGTATACAAGGATATCTGAAGTAAGTCCGCCCCTGTAACGCTTGAAGGGATAGTTCTCTGTGATCTTGGTAATATAGGCAAGGGAATTCCCGTCAGGAGAATAGCTGGCAAGCTCACCATAGGGAATGCTTAATTTTACGGGCATTCCTCCCTCTTTACTTACCAGGTAAAACTGTGAAGTCGACTGCCTGCCACTCTGCCTGCCGGAAGCAATGAGCAAATGTTCCCCGTCGGGATGCCAGTCCACCAGGCGATCGCGCAAACTCTGGTAAGTGATCCTGGTGGGAACTCCTCCGGTTGCAGGCATTACGTATACATCCTGGTTTCCGTTATAGCTTGCGGTAAAGGCGATGGAAAGCCCGTCAGGAGAGAATTTGGGCCAGCTCTCCTCCCCGGGTGAATGGGTAAGCTGTATGGCAGTCCCGCCCGCCTTGGACATTACCCAGATGTCACCCCCATAGACAAAGGTGATTTGGTTTTCAGAGACATCCACATAACGCATCAGCCTGGCACTAATCTGCGAATAGCCCAGCTGAACAGTACACAGAACCGTCAGAATCAGAATCGTTCGTTTCATTGTTTGTTTGAGTTTAGTTGACAAAACAAGAATTACTAAGATAGTAAATCACACTATTTTATATAATTTCGGGGGCATATAATATGCAGTCCATGTTTTATAATTCCTTAGTTTACACCCCTTGAATCAAGAATTAGTCATAGCATTGAGTCTTGGTCTGATCGGCGGGCTAATTCCGGGGCCGGTAATCACTGCCATTTTCACGGAAATCCTTCAAAGCAGTTATTATAAAAGCTTAAGGATTCTCCTCATTGCCCTGATCACTGAAACAACGGTTGCCCTGGTAAGCCTGCTTCTTTTTTCTTCACTGGGACTTTCCCAATCCTTCTTTCATGGCATTTCCCTGGCAGGTGC
>CAZRPW010000018.1:0-53765 GCA_964601975.1 uncultured Bacteroides sp. | reverse complement strand
CAGTGGGCTGCTGTAAAATGCCCTTGAAGTAAGTGTGAGCCTCTTGGCCTGTTCGGTCATTGCCGCAATAATCTTTGGGTGGCAGTGTCCCTGGTTTACTGCAGAATAGGCTGAAAGGAAGTCATAGTATTTTTTACCTTCCACGTCCCATACATGCACGCCTTCTCCCCGGTCAAGGACCACTGGCAGGGGGTGGTAGTTGTGCGCACCAAACTTGTCTTCTCTCTGGATGTAATCTTGTGTGTTCATAGCATCACCTCTTATTAATGTTTCATAATTTAATCGAATGGTAAAGGTAATAAAACATATCTCTCGCTGGACTGTTATACATTGTATAAATCCTCACTTTTAATCTGATTTACTATGAGTGAAATACATGAACTGATCTCGAAACGTTGGAGTCCGGTTGCCTTTGATCCCAGACCAGTGGAGTATGATAAAATCCATTTGCTTTTTGAGGCTGCAAAATGGGCTCCTTCCGGAAACAACAATCAGCCCTGGCGCTTTATATTCGCTACAAAGGATATGCCTGATTATAAAGTTTTTCTGGATCTTATGAGCGAGAATAACCGGGTCTGGGCCAGTACAGCACCACTATTGGTTTTAGGGCTTGCACAGGTGGTGTCGACCTATAAAAACCGACCAAACCGTCTGGCATTCTATGAAGCGGGCATGGCAGTCTCAAATCTTCTCCTGCAGGCTACTGCAATGGACCTTTTTGCTCATCAGATGGCGGGCTACGATTATGAACGTGCAAAGGAGACCCTTGTGATTCCCAGCAGGTATGAACCCACAGCCATGATAGCCATAGGCTACAAGGGCGATCCCTCGATTCTGCCCAAGGAGGTGGCAGCAAGGGAAGAAACTGAACGTACACGTATGCAGATCAGTGAATTCCTGATTTCAGGAAGATGTAAATAAGGCTACAGTTCTCAGTGCTTAGAAGTTGACTGAGATTTTAAGATTGAAACGCCTGCCGGTGAGGTAATTAGGAACGGCGAACTGACCAGGAATACCTGCCTGGTCTGTTACTGTTTTGACCCAAAGATAGGAGGCTACATTGTCGATTCCTAGCAGGTTAAATACTTCCGCGCTGATCCAGATACTTTCGAAAAAACGAATCGGATTTCTGGGTCCCAGTTGGGTTCCTTCTCTTTTAATCACCTTGGAAATACCAATGTCTACCCGCCGGTAGGGGCGCATTTTAAGCTTTGTATAATATTGATCGCTGTTGGGACTGCTCAGGGGCAGACCTGTTCCGTAAAATGCATTCAGGTGTACTTTGTAGTCAGGATTGTTTGGAAAATAGTCCTGGAAATATATACCGAAGCTAAACAACTGGTCTGTGGGCCTGGAGAATTCACCTGCATCCTTCAATACATAATTTGTCCCGTCCCATACATAGGCTAAGTCTCCCTCCACATCCTCCCGGGTTTGCAAAAGCGAAAGAGTCATCCATGATTCTGCCCCTCGTACAAACTCGCCATTCAGCTTGAAGTCAATTCCCCTGGCAAATCCACTTGAAATATTCTCTCCGGCATAGGAAACCCTCACATTCTCAATTTTATAGGGGATCAGGTTACTCAGCCACTTGTAGTAAACCTCCCCGGTAAGCTTGAAGGGACGATCCAGCATGCTAAACAGATAATCACCACCCACCAGCAGGTGTATGGATCGCTGTGGCTCGATCTCTTCATTAATAGAACCGTCGGGCCTGCGCATTTCCTTATAGAAGGGAGGTTGATAGTAATAACCTGCAGAAAGGTGAAACATCATATCCCGTTCCCAGTAGGGTTGAGTCGATATGGTTACCCGGGGACTGATCATGGTGGTCTGGTTAAAATTCCATACCGTTCCCCTTAGTCCGGTCGTCACAAAAATATCGGCCCCTTCATAGTTTAGCTCCCTTGTATTCTGGAAAAATGCGCTGAATTGATCATAGGCAATCCGGTTCTCCGATCGTTTGGTTTCACTCAGGAGGATCTCATTGCCGTTGTAGGGTATAATATAGCCTGAGGAGTCGAGCAGTTCCCATTCATTAATCTGGTCAAAAAACTCCTGGTACTGATAGGAGATGCCCCATTGGAGGTGCCTGTTATCCTGCCTGTAGCTGCCAAGATGTGAGGCAGAGACTACGATGGCTTCCAGGTAATTTCGAGCGTGTGTCAGCAGTGACCCAACACCAACGTTTAAAATACTATCGCCGTGTGTTTCCGAGTTAATGGTGTTGTCCAGCTCATTGATCCAGTACTGTCCCAATATATCGAAAGTCTCTGATTCTGATGTGCGGAAGGCAGATCCGGTCAGTTTCAAAGAGAGGCCTTTGATGGGTTTATAATTGATCGAAAGTGCACCCAGGTATGTGTCAAAACGGTCCACTTCCTGGCCCTCATAATATACTTTCAGATTCAGAGGCAGATCTTTGGTCCCGAATTCCACATCTGTTTCACTGGGAATAAACTGGTATTTGTTGGAGCCATAGTTACCCAGGAAGGAGATTTCCAGCTTACGGGAAGGCTGGTAGGTGAGCATGGTCTGGAAATCAGAAAATTGCGGTTTATAATCTCCCTTAGTTTGAAGTGAGTTAAGCAGGTAGGAGGTGGTTTTATAGCGGTAACCTGCCAGGAAGGTAAATCGTTCTGTTTTAGAGGCTCCTTCTACATGGGCTGCTGCACCGAGCAGGCTTATTGAAGAGGATCCGGCGAATTTTCTGGGCCTTTTATAGGTGATATCGAGGGCCGAAGACATTTTGTCACCATAACGCGCATCATACCCACCGGCCGAGAATTTCACAGAAGAAACCAGGTCAGAGTTTATAAAACTCAGGCCTTCCTGTTGACCCGAACGTACCAGGAAAGGTCTGTATATCTCAATGTCGTTGACATAAACCAGGTTCTCATCGAAGTTCCCGCCTCTTACGGAGTACTGAGAACTGAGTTCATTATTGGTGCTGACTCCGGCCTGGGATTTAATTATAGCTTCCACTTTTCCTGTAGTGGAGGGCATATAGGTAAGATCTTCCACATCGATTCGCTGGAAGGTGCTTGCGCGTTCCTGGCGGGCACTTACCGATACTTCGATAAGGGCTTGGACATCCTGTTCAAGGGAGACATCAAGCACCCTGGTTTCTCCGTCCTGTATGCGAACGGCAAACTGCTTGGTTCTGTATCCCACGCAGGAGATCACCACGGTATAAGAACGCCCGGCAGGAATATCAAACTGGTAAAGACCCTTTTCATTACTCATGGTTCCATCGCCGGTTCCCATGATTGCCACATTTGCAAGTTCCACCGGATTATTCAAACTGTCCCTGATGCTTCCTTTAAGAATCCCTCTATCCTGACCTGTCATGACAACAGAGGATAAAAGGAGTAGGAGTAGAATTGGCAAAGGGTTTTTCACAATCAGTATTTTACCGAATATAATACTAACTCATGAATGGACCTGAAAATTGTACCCGTAAAGCTAATCATCTTTAAAATCGCCTCTTTTCAGGGATTCGAAGAATTTTGCCCATCTGAGCGGGTCAAAAATGGTATAGTAGGGGCTTTGTCCGGCCGTGTACAACTGGTTATATTCCTGTCGCATCACATCCCTGAATGCGATGGTCGGACTGGCGGTGGCCCCATCCCGGTTCATTCTGATCTGGGTTTTGATCAGTGCAATATTATGATAAGCCCGCTGTTCGTCGTCGTCGGGCAGCTCCAGGGCAAGGAATGCTTCCTTGAATTCATGGTAGGTTTTCCAGGGGTAAATTCTTACTTCAGCCAGTTGAAAGGTATCACTTACCATGAAAATATCGGCCGGATATTGCTGACCTTGAAGTGAATCAGGGATCACATGTATGGTGCCCTTATGTCCCATGTGGCTGAATAAAATGGTGTCATTGGAGCGGACCACGAAGGAGAACATCCCTTTGTTATCGGATGTAGTACCCCTGCGCTCATTCAGGATTATAATATTTACATTGGGAAGCGGTCGGTGCTGCAGGTCACGAACCAGTCCGGAGAACTGTACCAGCTCGTCTTTCGGATCGGACTTTTTCTGAGCAAAAGCATCAAAACTCTTGCATAAGAGAAGAGAACTGCCTATGAAAAGAATCAGAAGGGCTCTATGCATTCCGGATAGCATGGCGCAAAAATAGATAAAAAAAGGACCTGCAGCTAGGCACCCTCTTTAATTAAGCCTTATTTTTGTGAATTATTAACACTTATCAATGCCATGGTCATTCAGAAAAGTATCAGTTTGCCACCCATGCCAAGGGGATTCCACCTGGTCACCCGCCAAATTGTAAACAGCTTGGGAGCCTTACCAGATGCAGGTCTTATGCACATTCTCATTCAGCATACCTCGGCCGGACTCACCCTGAATGAGAATGCGGACCCTTCAGTAAGAGATGATTTCGAGTCATTTATGAACCATCTTGTCCCGGAAAATCATCCACTCTACTCCCACATCTTCGAAGGGGCCGACGATATGCCTGCACACATAAAGAGTTCTTTATTTGGTGCTGAACTGACCATTCCTATTACTAATCATCGCTTGAATTTAGGTACCTGGCAAGGGATATATTTATGTGAGTTCAGAAATCATGGTGGGAGCAGAAATATTATAGTAACAATCGTTAGTTAGTTTATTATACTGTTTCTTTTACCAATAAATATGCTAAGCATTATATATTTGGTAAATGGACAATCGGCAGGACGATTTGGTCATTCTCGGTATTTCGAATGTGGTTAATATAATCGTCGTGATGGCTACTATGGCAAGGGGTACTTCTTTCAATTCCTGCTTTGAATCTTAAATGGGAATATTTTTGGTTTCTAATTTGGTAGAAGAAATTCTGAAAGATTAAGAAATCATTAAGCTTTTGATGTATTCTTACGTCAATTCATACATTTGATGTATATTTACGTCAAATGAAGCAAAATGGTACAAGCAAAATCTGATTTATTTAATAAGGAGTTTACGATTAATGCTGATTATTTCAAGGCATTATCGCACCCTGCCCGATTACAGATATTGCAATTCCTGGCAGAATCAAAATCGTGCATTACCGGAGATATCTCTGAAGAATTGCCTTTGGGCAGAACTACAGTCAATCAACATATCAAAGAGTTAAAAACAATCGGTTTAATTCAGGGACACGTGGAAGGTGTTACAACGAAATATTGCCTTAATCCAGAAAAAGTAAACGAACTGAAACAAGTACTTCAAAAGTTTCTGGACAACTTAAATACTCAAAATTATATATGTGATTGATATGAAAGTATTAATCTTATGTACCGGCAATAGTTGCCGCAGTCAGATGGCTCATGGTTTTTTACAATCGTTCGACAAAAACCTTGTCGTCCGCTCAGCAGGAACTGAAGCATCGGGTAAATTAAATGCTAAAGCAGTAAAAGCAATGGCAGAAATTGGTATAGACATTAGCCATCATAGCTCTGATTCAGTGGATATGTACCTTGGTGATGAATGGGATTATGTGCTTACTGTTTGTGGTGGAGCAAACGAGGCGTGCCCTGCATTTGTTGGGAAGGTCAAGCACCGCTTGCATATTGGCTTTGATGACCCATCTCATGCAAGGGGTACAGAAGAATTTATTTGGAGTGAGTTTTTGCGTGTTCGTGATGAAATCAGGGATGGATTTCACAAATTATATGTTGAACAAATTAAACCCCAGTTATAAGTCATGAGCAAGGAAAAGAAACACATCGGTATTTTTGAAAAGTACCTGACAATTTGGGTGGCTTTATGTATTGGGGCAGGTATTCTAATTGGAAATTTTGCAGGTGATAGCGTTCATTTCCTAAGTAAACTGGAAGTCTATAATGTGAATATACCAGTCGCTATTCTGGTGTGGCTTATGATTTACCCCATGATGCTTCAAATTGATTTTTCAAGCATTAAGAATGTTGGTAAGCGTCCTAAAGGTTTAATATTAACGTTAGTAGTTAATTGGCTAATCAAACCTTTTACAATGGCATTTTTTGCATGGATATTCTTTACCAAAATATATGCAGCATTTATATCGCCTGAATTGGCAGGTGAATATATTGCAGGAGCAATTTTATTAGGTGCTGCACCTTGTACAGCGATGGTTTTTGTATGGAGTTACTTGACCGATGGAGACCCAAACTATACTCTTGTTCAGGTTTCGATAAACGACCTGATTATATTAGTAGCATTTGTTCCTATTGTGGGTTTACTTCTGGGAATTACAGATGTTCATGTTCCTTATGACACATTGGTTGCGAGTGTTTTGATTTTTGTTGTAGTTCCATTGCTTGCTGGATATATTACAAATAAAGATTTAATCAGAAGAAAAGGTGAGGCTTGGTTTAAAGAAGTTTTTTTACCCAAATTTAAACCTGTCTCTATTTTAGCATTGCTGGTTACATTAATACTTTTATTTGCATTTCAGGGAGATACGATAACCGATAATCCGCTTATTATTTTACTTGTTGCCGTTCCCTTATCCATTCAAACCTATTTCATCTTTTTTGTCACTTGGTTTAGTGGCAGAAAGTTAAAATTACCCCATGCAATTTGTTCCCCATCGGCTATGATTGGAGCAAGCAATTTTTTTGAATTAGCAGTTGCTGTGGCAATTGCTTTGTTCGGTTTGCAATCTCCTGCTGCATTGGTAACTGTAGTTGGTGTATTAGTTGAAGTGCCTGTAATGTTATCATTGGTTGCATTGGCAAATAAATGGAAATATTAAAAAAGTATTCTCACTTGAATTGCCAGTTCAATCGAATATTACTACAAGTCTATTATATGTATTAAAATCCATGAACAATGTTATGCCGGCGCACCTTAAGGCTTCACTTATAGGATCTTCGATAACCATCCCCATTAGCAATGGACGTTTGAACCTGGGCACCTGGCAGGGGATCTATCTCTGCGAGTTCCGGAACCATGGTGGAGCGCGCCGCCTGGTGCTAACTATAACGTCCTGATGAGCCTGTCCTCGTACTCTTCTGTAACATGATCATGTTATAGAATAGCAATTCCCCGTGCATATTTTGCCTAATTTTGAGCAACCAAAAAAGTTGTTCTTCATGTCAAAATTAGTATTGCTGGGAGATGAGGCCATTGGCCAGGGAGCCCTGGATGCAGGCCTTTCTGGTGTTTATGCCTATCCGGGTACGCCGTCTACAGAGATCACAGAGTTTATTCAGAAGTCCAAAGCTGCCAGAGAGAGGGGGCTGCATGCTGACTGGTCGGCCAATGAAAAAACGGCGATGGAGGCCGGATTGGGAATGTCCTACGCAGGAAAGCGTGCTATGGTTTGCATGAAGCATGTGGGGCTCAATGTGGCTGCCGATGCCTTTGTGAATGCAGGCATGACAGGCGTTAACGGAGGCTTGGTAGTGGTGGTGGCAGATGATCCGTCCATGCACTCATCTCAGAATGAACAAGATTCCAGATTCTATGGAAAATTTGCGATGATCCCTGTCCTTGAGCCAGCCACTCAGCAGGAAGCCTACGATATGACCCGCTACGGTTTTCAATTGTCCGAAAAGTTCAGACTTCCGGTGATGCTCAGGATCACCACCCGCCTGGCTCACTCCAGGTCTGCCGTTAATCGGGGAGATGTTCTTCAGGAGAATGAGCTCAAATTGCCATCGGATTTGAAACAGTTCATATTGCTGCCTGGCATTGCCAGAAAAAGATATAAGTCGCTTTTATCTGTCCAGGATAAACTGGAGGCAGAAAGTATAAGCGCTGCATTGAACCATGTGGAAAGTGGAGAAGACCGCTCAAGGGGAATCATTGCATGCGGACTGGCGTATAACTATTACAGGGAGGTGTCCAATGAGGCAGGTCTGGCCTATTCTGTATTGAAAATTTCCCAGTACCCGGTTCCTGCCAGTGTCCTGAATGATTTTGTTTCGGGGGTGGAAGAGATTGTGATACTTGAAGAGGGTGCACCCATCATGGAGGAATCATTGCGGGGAGTATTGAAAAATCATTATCATATAAGGGGACGATTGGATGGAACTCTGCCCAGAGACGGAGAGTTGAATCCAGTAATTGTAAGGCAGGCAATGGGCCTTCCCATAAAGGCGGTTCGTGAGATTCCGGATATCGTAAAAAACCGTCCGCCGGCACTTTGTAAGGGTTGCGGACATATCGATATGTACAATGCCCTTGGAGAAGCACTTGAATCGTATGGACCGGGACGGGTATTTTCAGATATTGGCTGCTATACTCTGGGAGCACTGCCTCCCTACAATGCAATCAATTCCTGCGTGGATATGGGAGCCTCCATAACCATGGCAAAGGGTGCTTCGGACGCGGGAATGAGGCCTTCAGTGGCGGTCATAGGAGATTCAACTTTCACTCATTCCGGAATGACCGGACTGCTGGATACAGTTATAGAAAAAACGCCGGTCACAGTCGTTATTTCAGATAACTCAACCACGGGGATGACCGGCGGACAAAAATCACATGCCACGAACCGGCTTGTGGAGATCTGTAAAGGTCTTGGTGTGGAACCGGAACATATTCGATTGATGAATCCGCTTAAAAAGCATCATGAAGAGAATCGGGCTATGATCTCGGAGGAGCTTGCATATGAAGGTGTATCTGTGGTTATTGCTCAGAGGGAGTGTGTCCAGACGGCTATTCGCCGTCTGAAGTCTGTAAAGTCATCAAGTTTGTAAAGTCTGTAAAGTCTGTAAAGTCTGTAAAGTTATGAAAAGAGATATAATACTGGCGGGAGTAGGGGGACAGGGAATATTGTCCATTGCTGCTGTGATTGGGGTTGCAGCTGTGGAATCGGGATTGCATCTGAAGCAGGCCGAGGTTCATGGCATGAGCCAGCGAGGTGGCGATGTGCAGTCTCATTTGCGGATATCGGACTTACCTATCTCATCGGACCTGATACCAGAGGGATGCTGTGATATGATCCTGTCGGTGGAACCCATGGAGGCCCTGCGCTACCTTTCTTTCCTGGCACCCGAGGGATGGCTGGTTACCAGTGGTAAACCTTTTCAGAACATAGATGACTATCCCGACGAGGAATCGCTGTTTGCCGAGATCAGGAAGGTGGAAAACCACCGGATCGTGGATGCCTTTTCTATAGCCAGGGAGCTAGGTTCCCAAAAGGTTTCAAATATTGTAATGCTGGGTGCAGCTTCGGCGGAGCTAGGCCTGAGCCTGGAAAGCCTGGAGATGGCACTGGGAACGCTTTTTGGCCGAAAAGGTGAAGAAATGGTTAAGCTTAATATCTCGGCTCTGAAAGCTGGAAGAAATGCAGTATCTTAGGAGCAAAAGAGCGCTATATGTTTACCCAGAAAGACCTGCGTCAGATAGCTGAAAAAGGGATCAGGATAGATGAAGTCAATCGCCAGATCAGGCATTTTCAGCTTGGTTTTCCTCCAGCTGATGTTACGATGACCGCCACTCCCGGCAAGGGAATAATCATGCTTTCAGAAGGAGAGGAGCTGCACTATAAGGATGTTTTCCTGAATAATGCTCCCGATTTTCATATGACCCGATTTATTCCTGCTTCAGGTGCTGCCACCAGGATGTTTAAGGCGCTCTACGAGGCGCAGACCATATTAGAAGAACTTCCCAGGAAGGAACAGTTGGACTGGGTGGAGGGAAACAAGGAAATCGGGCGTTTTTTTAAAGAGCTGAAGAAGTATCCATTCTATGAGGATCTGGATTTGAAGAATAATCCAAAACCCTCATTGGTACTGAAGATGATACTGGATGAAACAGGCCTGGATTATGGAAACAAACCCAAGGGTTTATTGAAGTTTCATAAATATGGGTCGGAGGACAGGCGGACTTCCTTTGAGGAACATGTGCTGGAGGCGGTGAAATACTGTGGTAACAGGAAGCAGCAAATCAACCTGCATCTTACGGTATCACCGGACCACCTGGAAGGATTCAAGGAAGAGGCCGCCAGGGTCATTCCCCGTATTGAAAGTAAGTCGGGGTACCAGATCGACCTTTCTTTTTCGTTTCAAAATCCTGAAACAGATACAATTGCAGTGGATCCGGATAACCAGCCATTCAGAAATCCTGACGGCAGTCTCTTATTCAGGCCTGGAGGGCATGGTGCACTGATCAAGAACCTTGACGCGCTTAATTCGGATATTATTTTTATAAGCAATATTGACAACGTGGCCCCAGACCGCGTCAAAAATACGCGGGTCAAATTTAAGCAGGTGCTTGGCGGCATACTGTTGGAGATCAGATCAAAGATAAGCTACTATTTGCAGCAGCTACATACGGGGGAGAAACTGGAAAGGACCCGGCTCGACTCCATGGTGAGCTTCCTTCATGAGCGATTGGGGATTGCAATTCCGGAGATGCTTGAAAACTGGGATGCTCCCGAGCTGGTGGAATGGTTGATCTCCACCATGAACAGGCCCATCCGGGTATGTGGTATGGTAAAGAATGAAGGCGAACCAGGTGGAGGTCCCTTTTACGTGAAATCGGAAAATGGTGAAGTGAGCCTCCAGATCGTTGAATCATCGCAGATAGACTTGAAAAATCCCCGCCAGGCAGCTGTATTTGGAGAATCCACCCATTTCAACCCTGTTGATCTTGTATGCAGTGTCAGGGATTTCCAGGGCAAGAAGTTTAACCTCACACAATTTATTGATCATAACACTGGCTTTATTTCCGAAAAATCCTTGGGAGGGAAGCCTCTCAAGGCCCTGGAACTTCCAGGGCTTTGGAATGGCTCCATGGCTGGATGGCTTACCTTGTTTGTGGATGTTCCGGTGGAAACTTTTTCACCGGTAAAAACCGTATATGACCTTTTGCGAGCGGAACACAGGGTTTGATGAATCATAGGTCAAATGTATTGCCTGCGCAATGGGTTTAATCCAGAATCTCTCCTGACTCATGGAGCAGGGTCCAGCCTTCTATCCAGTTGTAGGATCCGAATGCTCCCTTAAAAGTAACCTCCTCGAACCAGTCGTTTTTATAGGGGGCCAGGTTCTCAAATTCAGTGCTTGGGGGAAGCAGGGTATAGCCATTATCTGAGGAGATGCCGGGGTCATTGTAGTCTGTCATCCAGGTGACTAGCGAATTGGCCATAAGCTGTTTCTGAACGCTCAGATCCTCTCCCAATTCTGAATAGGCATAAAACAATGGGGAGGGATCGCTTACCGGAAAAAGGATGTTATTCTCAAGGCCCAGTTTCCCGACTTCGAAGAGGCTGTAGGAATCGGCATATTTATCCGTGTAAACAATTTCAATGCCCTGTCCCGGATTCAGAAGGATGGAATTCCTCAAATTTCCTCCTCCATAAGAGTGAAACTGGATGCTGGATTTTAGTTCGGTGTCAAAATTACCAATCAGTGTGGCATTATAGACCTGGGGAAAGCTCCCTGGCAGTCCGGATACCGGCTGGAGTCCACCGTCTATTTCCATGGTTTTATCCGAATCAGGACTATTAATAGCCAGCCAGAATTGTCCCTTTCCATGGAAGCCCTGATCCATGTCAAAGGCATCGTCTCCGCAGAATGAAACTGCCAGATTTGTGCAATTTACATCGCCTCCGAAAAACTCTACACCGTCATCAGCGTTTGAGATCACCTCTACGTGATCGATGGTGGTTTGTCGTCCCACTCCACCCAGGGTAAGCCCGTTTATTTCGTTGCCTTCCCCGATATTGGTCCCACCATGCCTGACGGATACATACTGCAGGATTCCCGAATTATCATCATCATCAAAACCACCATAGATCCCTCGTGGCTCGCTGATGGGTATTCCTTCGATCATATCCTCCCCCGATTCTGTGTTAATAGTTGCATTTCCAAGGATAATCAGACCTCCCCACAATCCTCTTGCCTCGATGGGTACACTTCCCTGCAGGTCATCACCTTCCACAGTGAATATAATGGGATGGGTCCTATCACCCTCGGCGATAATGGTTCCCCCGCGGGCCACGATCAATGCACTGGCCAGGCTTCCCTGTCCCGTTTTTCCGCGGATAACCGTACCCGCCTCAATGGTGAGTGTCTGGCCGTCGTTTACAAATACAAAACCATTGAGCAGGTACTCCGTATCACTGGTCCATGTAACTGTTCCTGTACCTCCGCCCTGATCGGTAATGGATTCTATGTCATCGATTACAAAGTCACTTTTTCGGCAGGCAGAAAAAGTGGTAAGTAAAGTAAGGAGGGTAAGTAAAGTAAGTGAAGTTAGTGGCGTAGACGTCGGGGACTTATGCTTGATTGTAGTGAAGTTCATGGGAGGGGAGATTAAAAGACCACTTCAATATTAAGGAAGAGAAAGGGCTCGGAGGTGCCATTCTGTGCATACTCTACCCAGTCTTGATAGTTTAATGCCAGGTGCACATAGGGGATAGGAGTAAACTGGACTCCTCCAATAATGGCACTTCCGTCTTTTGCCAGGTTCCATGGGACTTCCTCTTCGGGCAGGACATTGGAATAGAGCTGGTCGTAGCGTGCAAAAATCTCCCATTTGTCAGAAAAAGAGTAGGTTGAGTATATGGAGTAGCCAAAGCGTTCATAACCTTCATTGAAATTGTAGTTCAGCTGGTGATTGTATTCGGCAGCAATCCGGAATTTCTCCAGGCGGTATCCCACAAAGCCGGAGAAGATCATCTGATGGGATTCGCTTGTATGTATGGTATAGTAGCCCCTCAATGTCAGTCCTTTGACCGGGACCAGGGTAAGTCCTACGCCCATCCTGTATATTTTATCGAATTGCAGTGCTTTATATCCTTCTCCATTGCTGAATACCAGGTCGCCCGTTATCCATTTTGACGGACTGTATTGAAGCCCCGCACCCAGGTCGGCACTTGAACCGAAACTGTACTCATCCATAAATGATTTATAGAGGTAGCGATAGCCCCAGAATTTCTCCTGTACCTTGAATTGCAGCATGTCCATCAGTCCGAACCAGGTTTTTACATTGCCCCTGGAATAGCTGAGGTAGGCGTTTTTAAAATAGGCATAGCGCCTTATAAGGGCGTATTCCGAATCATCATCGATACTACCTATATCCAGCTTCACCTCGGCCGAAAAGTAGTTGTCCAGGTCTCTTTTATAGCCAAAATATGCTCTTTTAATCTCAAAGGCTGTGGATGGGTTGTCGCTATCAAGGCTGTAGTTGAAATGGGTGTAAATTTTTGCTGAGACGATTCCGGGAGGTGGCTCAACATATTCTGACTGGGCAAATAGGTGCATACAGGCAGTAGCGACTAGCAAGAGCAATGAAATCCTTTTCATAAAGCCTTTTTTTTTAAGCTGGACAATAATAGTAAATAGGTTTATATTAATATGGAATTAACTATAAGGAAAGAAAGAATTATTGAATAGGAAACATTAACTTAATATTAACTTAACATAAAGGTATAAATCCCGGGTTGATTTAACGTAAATTGCCGTCAAAATCCAAATAACTAGATACATAGAAAAATGAATTGGAGTGGTTACAAAATATTACTTGTAGATGATGAGAAGGATATCCTCGAATTCCTTAGCTTCAATCTCAGAAATGAAGGCTTTGAAATACATACCGCAGGAAATGGCAGGGATGCTGTGAATATGGCCATTGAAATTAAACCTCACCTGGTACTGATGGATGTGATGATGCCTGAAATGGATGGCATTGCAGCCTGCGAGGAGATCAGAAAAAACAAGGAGCTTGCTCATATCCTGGTGGCATTTCTGACAGCAAGGGGAGAGGATTATTCTCAGATTGCCGGTTTTGAGGCAGGGGGAGACGATTATATCACTAAACCTATCAAACCCAAGGTTCTGGTTAGCAGGATAAAGGCACTGCTGAAACGAAGAAGTGTGAAAATACAGGATGCGGAAACCGGATCATTGTCAAGGATTGTCTCCGGTGACCTGGTGATCGATAAGGAGCGTTATGTGGTCATCAAAAAAGGAAAGGACATTACGCTTCCGCGGAAAGAGTTTGAGCTTTTATCGCTGCTTATATCCAAGCCAGAGAAGGTATTTACCCGGGAAGAGATCTTTGATAGGGTATGGGGTGAGAACATTGTGGTGGGAGACAGGACCATTGATGTTCATATTCGGAAACTCCGCGAAAAATTGGGGGAGAAAAGCATTAAAACCGTGAAGGGGATTGGCTACAAGTATGTTGTAAGCTGAACCCGGCAAACCCATCTCGTAATAAAAAAGCCCTGCCGGTTCAATTACCAGCAGGGCTTTTTTATTCCATTCCTTTCTTATCCTGCTAATCCAGGATATCCAGTTCAATATCCGGGTGAACCTTTACCATGGATTCCTGCAGCCTGGCATCGGCCCTCACAAGATGTACCACATTCAGGAAAAGGTTTTTACTTTCATTAAGCATCTCCATGTAAGTGACACTCACTTTAACACCTTTCTGGGTTTTCTTGAGGATTTTAATCCTGGTCAGCATAATATCATTGGCCAGTTCAATCATCTTATCACGGCGGACAGCAAGTTCATCGATGCTTTCAAATTCACGGTTCTTAAGGATTTTTATGGCAAAGTTGAAGAACTCGCTGGATTTCTCATTGAAGATTATCAATGGTTCGGCCTGCATCTTATCGAGGGGATGGTTATTATCCAGGTGGTTATAAGCAGGCTGTATAATATGCATCAGAGAATTACTCATTTCCTTTAAGTAGGCTACCACCTGAACGTAGTGGTGTCCGCTTACAAGATCAGACTCTTCAAATTTCCTGAGTTTTTCGGGGATGCCTTCCCTGATTGCCTTGATATCTTTGCTCAGATGTTTGGCCTCTTTTTTCTGCTGCTTGAGCTCTTTGTGTTTCTCTTTGAAGAAGGCGGTATAGCTGAGCTGTAATATTTTAGAAACCTTAATCACTGACTTTCTTACCTCATCATCACAAGTTTTAAGTACCTGGCTGGAAGCAGTAATCACCTGGCTGTCGGCAATTTCTTGTTTTTCAGTCTTTTTCTTGTGGAAGGCATGAGATCTGAGCAGGAGATAGATGGCCACGCCTATAAGGATAATGATTACCGGCATCTTTCCAAAGAAGATGAGGGTGGCGATCAGGAAGGATGCCAGGAAAGCGCTGAAGGCAGTGAAGAACCATCCTCCGATCACAGTCAGAACCCCCGTGATGCGGTAAACAGCACTCTCACGTCCCCATGCTCCATCGGCCAGGGACGTACCCATTGCAACCATAAAAGTAACATAAGTAGTCGATAGTGGAAGTTTCAGGGATGTTCCGATGGCGATCAATATACTGGCAACAACCAGGTTCACAGAAGCCCGGACCATGTCGAAGGCTACACCTGCTTCCTTGCTTTCCTTGTCCTTATTAGTATCAAACCTGTTCTCAACAAATCTTAAAACCGCTGGCGGAGTTATCTTTTTAACACTGTTGCTGGTATCAACTGCGCGTCTTACCAAAAATCTGGCAAGCGAAGAGGAGGCAAAGCGCTCGGAGCCTTCACCCTGGCGGCTGAGATCAATGCTGGTGGCAGTTACAGACTTGGCCTTTTTGGAAAACCTGAGGGTCAGTACCATAACTAAACCTGCAGCAATCAGGAAGTAGACAGGTGTATTTACTTTTTCCTGCAGAGCGGACATCATGAAGCCGGAAGGATCTCCAGCCCCGGAAGCTGTGTAGGCTTTAAAGGATTCAAAACCTGCCAGGGGAACACCAATGAAATTCACAAGGTCGTTACCGGCAAAGGCCATTGCAAGCGCAAAGGTGCCCAGTAGGACTGTGATTTTCATCACATTGACCCTGGTAAAAAGTGTCAGCAACTGAAAGAGGACTGTAAAACCGGCAAAACTTATAAGCAGGGAACGGGATGTATGTTCCTTGATTAATGCAAGTGTATCGGCCGAAATCAGGGTGGAGCCCTTGGCCCCTTTTATAAGGAGGAAGTAGAGGATGGCTGTGATGGCAAATCCACCCCACAGGCCAGTCCAGTATTTCGCAGTTTTCTTCACATTGAAGGAGAACAGGAGGCGGACCATCCACTGGATGATCAGTCCTACTGAAAATGCAATAACCACCGAGAGGAAAATCCCCACGATGATCATCACCGAGGAGTTTATATTTATAAAATCTCCGACGACATGTTCCGCGTTGACGCTCCTGACCACCTTATAAAGTGCAACAGCCACCGAAGAACCAAGGAGTTCGAAAACGATGGAAACCGTTGTGGATGTGGGCAGGCCCATAGTATTGAAGAAATCCAGCAGCAGGATGTCAGTGAGCATTACGGCCAGGAAAATGATCATGATCTCCTGGAAGGCAAAAAACTCGGGATTAAAGATCCCCTTCCGGGCTACCTCCATCATTCCATTGGAAAATATCGCACCCACAAGAACCCCTGCGGCAGCGATAGCCAGTATTATTTTAAAGGGTGCAGCTTTCGATCCGATAGCTGAATTCAGAAAATTAACAGCATCATTACTGACTCCAACGATCAGGTCAGAAATGGCCAGGATAAAAAGCACTCCAACAATCAGGATATAGTAGACTTCCATTATTAAGGGTTTGTTAAATTTGCTTCAAAAGTATACCTATTCCGGCTACGCAATATTAATTTTATGTTAACTAAATGTAAACATTTTGTTAGCTATTAATCTACTGAATTTTTTTAAATTAAATTAGCCTCTGAATTTTTTTTTGAGAGGAGGGATCAGATGAAACTTACAATTGTGCAGCCTGCGATTATCTGGGAGGATGTAGCCGCCAATCTCCATGCGCTTAATGCTCAGTTAGAGAGCTGTATAGATGATACTGATCTGGTTATTTTGCCCGAAACTTTTTCAACTGGTTTTACGATGAATGCCGATGCTTATGCAGAGGGAAACGATGGAGCTGCCCTCAATTGGATGCGGGAAATGGCCAGGGATCATGGTATCCATATCAGTGGTAGTATGATTGCCCGGGAAGGGGATAGGATATTAAACAGGTTATACTGGGTCTCCCCGGAAGGCGTGGAGGGGCATTATGATAAGCGTCATCTCTTCCGAATGGGAAGGGAGAATGAGTTTTTTACTGCAGGAGAGATCCGACAGATATTTAAGCTGGGTGAATTTCGTTTCCTGCCACAAATTTGCTACGATCTCCGTTTTCCTGTTTTTGCAAGAAATCGCAATGACTATGATGTTCTGTATTATGTAGCCAACTGGCCGGCACCCAGGCACCATGTATGGGAGACACTTCTCAGGGCCAGGGCCATAGAGAACCAGGCTTATGTGATTGGAGTGAGTCGCTCGGGCAAAGATGGAGAAGGTGTTGACCACCTGGGTGGGAGTTGTGTAGTGGATCCCAAGGGTCAGATTGAACATATACTGGGGCCCGAGCCCGGTGTGTTGAATTTCACCATTGAATTAAAAAAGATCAGGGAATTTCGTGAGAAATTCCCTGTCTGGAAAGATGCTGATATGTTTTCGCTGGAATAGCTTGATCTGATTGCTTAGCAGCCACAGCCACAACCACCGTGTTCGCCGCCGTCACCACAGCTTCCCTTGTCTTCGCAGGAGCCGTCTCCACAGCCTCCACCTTCATTTCCACAACCACAACCTTCCCCGCCATGGGTATGTCCGTGGTTTAATTCCTCTTCTGTTGCAGCACGCACTTCCGTCACTTCACCTTTGAAATGAAGGTCTTTACCAGCCATGGGGTGGTTGAAGTCCATCTGAACTGCTTCTGCTTCAATGGTGAGGATTTTGCCGTTCAGCCTTCTGCCTTCAGCATCCATCATGGGAACCATATTTCCTTCCTTCAGGAGGTTTTCATCTATCTTACCTTCAACCTCAAAAATGTTTTTGGGAACATGTACTACGGCCGATTCAACTACAGGTCCGTATGCGTCTTCCGAATTCAGGAGGAATTCAAAAGCATCGCCGGAGGTAAGCCCATTCAGGTTCTCTTCAAATTTCGGCAATAATCCGCCGGTTCCAAAGATGAAGGTAAGGGGGTTTTCAGGGGTCCGTGCATCTTCAACTTTTCCTTCTTTTGATCCTGAACGGAGTTCGTAAACAATGGATACAACATTATTTTTTTCTGCTATCATGATTTTCTGATTTTAAAGGCACAAAGAAAACAAATATTTTGCTCTTATTAAAGGGCAAAATAAACACAATCAATATTTAACAACAATTTAATCTTCGGACAGCCTGTCCTCTTCACTCCCTTCAACAACCTGGAATTCGGGTTCTTCAGGGGGCTTTTTACGATTACGGATCAAAGCAAAGGCCATGGTAAGGCTTGATATCAGGATTACTAGCAGGAGAATACCCTGATTGAATTCTTCGGCCACCAGTTTTCCGGGAATCGAATAAAACAGCAGGATGGTGATCAGTCCCCGCGGCGCCAGCCAGGTATCGGGAAAGATATTATGTTTAAAAAAGATCCTGAACCAGAGAAATCGGGTTCCGTAAATGACTGTTAAAACACCGAGGCTGACCAACCATACCTTCAGGTCGAGCAGACTGGCGAGTACGATTGTGAATCCAAAGATCACAAAGAAAAAGGTCCTTACAACGAAAGAAGTTTCCAGGGTTATAATCTTAAAATTCACGAAGATGCCTTTCATGTGGTCTTCATCCAGGAATTTCCGCATTTTTCCCGGGAAAAACAATTGACGGTTGGAAAGGATCAGTCCGAATACCAGGATAATCAGTAAACTGGAGAGATGAAACAGCTTGCTGATGGAGTACAGCAGGATCAGTACGGCAATCAGTAGAAAAAGCTTCAGTTCGGTGCGGATATTCTGGAACAGGAAGATCAGGAAATAACTGGCTGTAATGGATACAATAACCGTTATTGAAAGATTTAAAAGTACCGAGATACTCATCTGTCCGAAACTGGTAGTCTCCATACTGCTGATCAGGAAGTAGAAGAGCATGATCCCGAGGATGTCCGAAAAAGTACTTTCGTAAATCATGAATTCCTGCCGCTCTTTTTTCAGAGAACCAATGCTGGGAATGATGATTGCCGAACTCATGATGGAAAGGGGTACTGCATAAAGCAGCCCGGTAGTCAGGTCCACATCCAGGTAAAGCATCATTATACCACCCACCAGGGAGGAGCAAACAAGCAGTGAGACTATGGCCGTGAAAAATGCCTTGGAGATCAATTTCCTCTTGCCCCCCGTGAGTTCCAGGTCCAGGGAAGCTTCCAGTACGATCATAATCAGACCCACGGTGCCAAGGATTTCAAGCATGGGGGTGAGATTGGGTGATTCAGTACCCGTGGTGGCAACCACACCGTGGAGCACCATCCCCAGGATGATCAGGAGCAGCACACTGGGGATATTATATTTTTTGGCAACCAGGTTAAAAAGATAGGAGATAATAATAATAAGCGATCCGATAATTACGAGACCGTTCGAGGAGAAAATTGAACCGGTGCTTAAAAATATGAGGCATTCCATTAGAAGTAAGTATTAAATCCAATCCTGAATATGGGGTTTGAATAAGGAGATCTGGAGGTTTCGTTTATATCCCACAGGACCATGAATGAGACTGAGTTATATATTCCTATTCTCTGATTAAGGCCAGCTCCCACCAAAAATAGATTGTAGATTTCCCGGTTCGAATCTGTTGCATAGAAATCATCTTCAAGGCTCATCCCTTCATACTCCACATGTACAAAAAGATCGTTGAAAAGCTTGATGGGGAGAAACTCTTCTGCTTGAGTAATCAGGGCAAATCTTGCGAAACCCTTTAAGCCGAAAATGTGGGTCTGGTATGAATAGGGGTATAAAGGAGTTGCCTTTAATGATTGGTAGATATAGTGGGGACCAAGACCAACAATCAGGCGGTCTGAAACATGATATCCAAACATGGGAGCCACCTCGATGTGGGTTGAGTTTCCAAAAGAGAGCCAGAATTCGGGAATCAGAAAGAATTTGCCTGTGCGGTCTGTTGCATCTTCCTCTGGCCTGATATGCTCCTGTGGCCAAACAGACAGAACTGTCGAGGCAAGAAACAGAAATATGAACACTGTTTTTTTCATTGTAAAAATCACTTTCCCGTGCAATATTAGATATTTTATGGCTGAAAGAAACGGAAAGACGCTATTTTTACTCCTAAATATAAGAGATATGGTGATCCTTATAAGTGGCGCAAGCCGGGGTATAGGTGCTGCCCTTGCCCTTAAGTTGACAGCTTCCGGACACAGGGTGCTGCTGGTATCCAGAAATCGGACCAGGCTTGAAAATGTTGTGGTGCAATGCAATGAGCAGGCAGGGGCAGAGCTTGCTCACTCCATCCCCTTTGACCTGGGCGATCTGAATGATCTGGAGCATGAGTTTGTTTCTCATCTTAAGGGAATTTCAGGAACTTTAGATGCCCTGGTTAATAACGCTGGCAAACTCGTCAATAAACCGTTCTCAGAGACCACTGCAGCTGAAGGAAGGGCTCTTTTCGAAGCCAATTTCTTCGCTCCGGCTGCCTTAACACGAATCTGCCTGCCCTTTTTGAAGGCTTCTTCCCTGAAGCATGTAGTGAATATCAGCAGCATGGGTGGTTTCCAGGGGAGCTTAAAATTTCCGGGACTTTCCTATTACAGTGCATCCAAAGCTGCACTTGGAAATCTGACTGAATGTCTGGCCGAAGAATTGAAAGAGGATGCTATCTCGGTGAATGCCCTTGCCCTGGGCGCAGTGCAGACAGAGATGCTGGAAGAGGCTTTTCCCGGATACAAAGCTCCACTGAAGCCTGATCAGATGGCCGAATTTTTAAGTTGGTTTATTCTGGAGGGTGGCCGCTTCTTCAACGGCAAGGTATTGCCTGTCTCCCTTTCAAGCCCCTGAGAACTAAATTGAATCCAGGTCCAGTCCTTTTACAATATTTTCAGTACTGTACTCCCGGGCTTTAATCTGTCCTTTGAGTAGCAGGGCACCGTTCTGAGCAAGGGCGCGCATTTCATCTTCCCCCGGATATATAAAAACCGGAGCAATGAAACCCACATGCTCTTTGACGTAGGCCGTAAGATCCGGGTTGTGGGCAATCCCACCGGTGAGAATAATGGCGTGTACCTCTCCACCAAGTACAGCAGCCATGGAACCTATTTCTTTGCTGATCTGGTAGGCCATAGCGTCCTGAATTAGTTTTGCTTTTGGATCACCTTCCCGGGCCAGCTTCTCCACCCTGGAGGCATCCTTATGGCCCATATATGCATAGAGACCCCCATTTCCTGTGAGCATCTTTTTCACATCGCCCAGGCTTTTTCCCTCTTCAAAACAATAGCGTGCGAGGGCTCCGGCGGGAAGCGTGCCTGATCTTTCGGGACCAAAAGCTCCTTCACCATCAAGTCCGTTGTTGACATCAATTACCCGGCCCTTCTTGTGGGCCCCCACAGTGATGCCGCTCCCCAGGTGGGCGATAACCAGGTTTAGTTCTTCGTATTCCATTCCCCTTGAATTTGCATAACTGCGGGCAGTGGATTTTTGGTTCAGTGCGTGAAATATGGATATTCTGGGGAATTGGGGGTGACCACTAATTCGGGCAACATCCTGTAATTCATCTACTACTACGGGGTCTGCTATATATGCCCCTGCATTTGGAAACTGCGCTTTAAGGCGCTCGGCAATCAGACCACCCAGATTGCTGGCATGGTCGCCCATAATACCCGCTTTCAGGTCAGCAATCATAGCATCATTTACTTCATAGACACCTGATTCGATGGGGCGTATCAATCCGCCCCTTGCGATTATAAGTCCTACCTTTTCATAGGGGATGTGATTCTCCTGCACTTCATTCAGCACCAGCTTCATCCTCACATCCAGCTGGTCGACACTCCTTTTATACACGCTAAACTCATCGCTGTCGTGCCGTATCGTCTTCAGAAAAACAAATTTATTGGTCCGGTAAACAGCAATCTTGGTTGAAGTTGCGCCCGGATTAATTACCAATATGTAGTCAGCATCCATGTTTTAGCCCTTTTTAAGCCCCGTTAATCGACTTACTCCTTTTCTCTGGCAGCAACGGCGGCCAGAAGGATAGAGTCAAATTTTGCCTGTTCAGAATCCGATCTTGAGGTAAGTACAATGGGAACCGCTGCCCCCACAATCATGGAAGCAACTTTTGCTTTTGCAAAGAAGACAAGGCTTTTGTAAAGAACGTTTCCCACCTCGATATCGGGCATGAGGAGCAGATCTGTATCTCCTGCAACCTCACTTTTAATTTGTTTATGCCTTGCGCTTTCAAGGGATATAGCATTGTCAAAGGCCAGGGGACCATCAACGATACAGTTCAGAATCTGATCCCTCTGGTTCATTTTGGAAAGCAGAGCAGCATCCAGTGTGGCTGTCATTTCAATATTGACCTTTTCCACGGCACCAAGCACTGCAACTTTGGGCTTCTCAATCCCGAGGTTATTAAGTACAAGAACTGCATTGTTCAGAATGGCAATTTTCTCCGCCAGGTTTGGGGCAATATTCATGGCTACATCTGTGACTGCAATGAGCTTATGATAGGTCTCCACTTCGAAATAAGCAAAATGAGAGAGCAACTTGCCTGTCCGCAGTCCATATTCCTTGTTCAAAACACACTTCAGCATATCGGATGAACCTATATTCCCTTTCATGAGCACTTCAGCCTCCTTGTCATGGACCATTTTTACAGCAAGAGCTGCTGCCTCGACCGGGTTTTCCCTGTGGATCAACTCAAAATCACTAATATTCAATTTCAGAATATCGGCCATTCCCCGGGTCTTTTCCTTATCGCCCACCAGTATAGGCCTGATGATTTTTTCATTTGCAGCTTTCACCAAAGCGGTCAGGGAATGGGCATCCTCCGATGCAGCAAGGATCAATCTTTTGGGTTCAATGTCCTTATTTAGCAGCCCCTTTAACTGGGATAATTCTGTTAACATATGCTTTTCTTAAGAATTAAACACAAAGAAAAAAAAATACCCGGCGCGAACCGGGTATTGGCTTATGATGTTCAACACATTTGTCATTCAAAGGCACCATTAAAAACATTTCTCAAGAATCTTATGAGTGTCGGTAGCAATCACCAGCTCTTCGTCTGTTCTTACAACCAGGGCTGTTACCCTTGATTCAGGTTTCGAGATAATTTTATCTTCACCCTTAATTCCATGGTTGCCGGGCTCATCAAAGTCCAGTCCCAGGTAGTCAAGATTCTGGCAGATCATTCGGCGGATGTTGAAGTCGTTTTCCCCGATACCACCTGTGAAGATCAGGCAATCAATCCCATTCATGACGGCGGCATAGGCCCCGATGAATTTTTTAACCCTGTATGCATACATGGTAAGCGCCAGGTTGGCTCTTTCATTTCCTTCGTAGTAAGCCATTTCCAGATCACGCATGTCTGAAGAAATCTCTGAGATACCTACCATTCCGCTCTTTTTGTTTATAAGGCTGCTGATCCCTTTCAGGCTCAGGTGCTCCTTGTCAGCAAGGAAAAGAAGAACTCCCGGATCAATATCACCGGTACGCGTTCCCATGATCAATCCATCGACGGGTGTAAAACCCATGGAGGTATCAAGTGATCGGCCATGTTCAATGGCGGTTACAGAGGCTCCATTCCCAAGGTGACAGGATACAACCTTCATGTCACGGGTATCCCTGTTCAGAATTTCAGAGGTTCTTTTATATACATATTTATGACTGGTTCCGTGATATCCATATTTCCGGATTCCATATTTTTCGTAGTACTCCCTGGGAATGGCATACATGTAGGCATGAGGTGGCATACTCTGGTGGAAGGAGGTATCGAAAACTGCAACCTGGGGAATTCCGGGAATCAGTTGATCAATTGAAATAATTCCCTTCAGGTTTGCCGGGTTGTGCAATGGAGCCAGGTCAATACAGGTCTCGATATCCTTGATAACCTCTTTGGTAATCAGTACGCTTTCCTTGTATTTCTCACCTCCCTGGACTACCCGGTGACCCACAGCATCGATCTCTTCAATTTTACTTATAACGCCGTTTTCTTTGTCCATCAGGGCTTCCATAATCATGTTGATACCAGTGGTATGGTCCATGATTGGAGTAATACGCTTTTGCTTTTCTTTTCCGGTGGGTTTATAAGCAATGATCGCGTCTGTAAAACCAATGCGTTCCACCATACCCTTGGCGATCACTTCGGTTGATTCGCCCATCTTGAAGAGCTGGTATTTAATGGAAGAACTCCCGCAGTTTAATACTAGTATTATCATGAATGTGAAGCTGTTATGTGAGTTATATTATATAGGTTACTATTTTTTTAGTCCGGATGCCTGGTTGGCAGTGATGGCCACCAGGTTTACAATGTCGCTGACCGAGCAGCCACGGGAAAGATCGTTAATGGGTGCTGCCATACCCTGAAGTACCGGGCCTATGGCTTCTGCTTTTGCAAGTCGCTGTACCAGTTTGTAAGCTACATTACCCACATTAAGATCGGGGAAGATCAATACATTGGCATTTCCCTGTATGGGACTGTTCGGGGCTTTGCTGCTGGCGATTGCTTCAACCAATGCAGCATCTGCCTGTAATTCACCGTCAATGATAAGGGAGGGATCCATCTCTTTGGCAATCTTTGTGGCATTTACTACTTTGTCGACCATTGGGTGCCTGGCACTCCCTTTGGTGGAGAAGCTACACATGGCAATTCTTGGTTCAAAACCCAGAATGGAACGCGTGGTAATGGCTGTGGCAACTGCAATCTCAGCCAGCTGCTTTTCATCAGGATCGGGATGAACTGCGCCATCAGCAAATACGATGATGCCGTCTTCTCCAAATGAACGGTCCTTGAGAATCATTATAAATGCTCCGGAAACAATGCTGAAGCCGGGTATGGTTTTTACAATCTGGAAAGCTGGCCTGAGTACATCCCCGGTAGAATTTCTTGCACCTGCGACCTCGCCGTCAGCATCACCCGCTTTAATCATCAATGTTCCCAGGTAGAGCGGGTCTTCCACAAGCTTTGCGGCATCTTCCATGGTGAGTCCCTTTTTCTTTCTTAGCTCATAGAGCAACTCCGTATATTCCTGTTTTTTAGGATGATCTTTAGGGTTGATGATGGTAGCTTTATCCAGATTTTTCAATCCGTATTGCTGGGCCTTTTTTTCAACCTCAGCCGGATCGGCAATGAGGATCACATAACACAATTTCTCCCGGATAATGGCATTAGCAGCCATAACTGTTCTATCTTCATCGCCTTCAGGGAGCACAATTCTCTGGCAGTCGAGCCGTGCCTGCTGCCGTATTTTTTCAATTAAATCCATTGATTATCAGTGATTTGAGATTTGGGTAATACAAGCAATAAAGGTAATTAAAAAAAAAGATTTTAAAAGTTCTTTTAAAACACTTTTGCGCTTCGTTGGTTATTTAAAGAAATAAACATTCACGAGATGACAGCAGCAAACATTTTTGAGAAATTATGGAATCAATATTCCGCTGAAAACCCAAGTGCAGGAAAGATTCATGAATTATTCACCCGGTCGGGCAACCGGGTGATTAATGATCATGTGGCTTTCAGGACATTCAATGATCCACGAACTGGCATTGATGTCCTCGCATTGCCTTTTATATCAGCGGGATATGTGCCCAGGGGCGAATACAGTTTTGAAGCCAAGAAATTAAGAGCCATACACTATGAGCTTCCCGGCGATCCTGAGGCCCCCCGGGTTTTTATTAGCGAACTGTTGCTTGAAAAATTTTCACCCTGGCTGCAGCAAACCATCAAAAAAAGCCTGGATCTGGTTCCTGCAAAAGTAATTGAATCTCCGGAACTGATTTTAAGGGGAAGTATTTTTGAGCCTTTGAGTTATGAGGTATATAGCCGCTTACGGGAGGAATCCGAATATGCAGCCTGGTTATATGTTTTTGGATACAGGGCCAACCATTTCACCGTGAGCATCAATCATCTTCAGGAATTTGAAGATATCCGGGATGTGAACGCATTTCTAAAAAGAAAAGGTTTTCCTCTGAACAGTTCAGGAGGAGAGGTGAAGGGAACACCCGAAAAACTGCTGGAGCAGTCTTCCACACTGGCCGACAGGGTTGAAGTAATGTTTCAGGAGGGAAAATTCACTGTGCCATCGTGTTACTATGAATTTGCAAAGCGTTATGAGGGAGCCGATGGTAAGCTCTTCAGTGGTTTTGTGGCCGGGTCGGCAGATAAGATTTTCGAAAGCACGGACTTTCGGAAAATGTAGTTAAGCAGTTAAATAGTTAGGTAGTTAAATGGTTAAATAGTTAGGTAGTTAAATGGTTAAATGGTTAAATGGTTAAATGGTTAAATGGTTGGGGGCAGACTAGTTTAATTGATGTGGTATAGGTGTTCTTATAGTGTTGTATATGAGTGGTTTAACTTGCGTTATGTCACCAAAAACATGAAGGACCCTGGGATGCCCCGGTAGTTATGATTAGCACACCTTAAATATACTGGAGACTGTGGACTGCGATCAATCTGTAAAGTCCATGCATCTCTATTTTAATGATCTGAAGAGACTTTTATAATGTTTTAAAAACTCTGCCTGTGAGCTTATTGATCCTGTTCACTTTCTGTTATATTTGTTAGTCAATTTCAGGAAAGAGCAGTATGAGCGTTAGCACACAGGAACCAGCAAAGCTTGCCACCAAGGGCAAAGAGATATTTAATCAATTGAGAGCCAGGCTAGACGGAGAGGTATTCACCGACAATCTCCGTCTGACCATGTATTCTACAGATGCATCTGATTATCGTGAAAGGCCCATGGCCGTTATATATCCCCGTAATGATTCTGATATCAGAGAGATCATCAGCTTTGCAAATGCAGAAAAAATCACCCTGATTCCCCGCACTGCCGGGACCTCACTGGCGGGGCAGGTAGTTGGGAGTGGTGTGGTTGTGGATGTTTCCCGGTATATGAGTAAGATCCTTGAAATCAATGAGAAAGAGAGATGGGTAAGGGTTCAGCCCGGCGTAATTCTGGATGAACTGAATGTTGCCTTGAAAGATACAGGCCTCTTTTTCAGTCCGGAAACCTCCACTTCAAACAGGAGTATGATTGGAGGAATGATCGGGAACAACAGCTGCGGTCTTCATTCCATTGTACATGGAACCACCAGGGATCATACGATCTCGGTCAAGGCGGTCCTTTCAGATGGCACGCAGGCAGAATTTGGCCCGCTGGACCAGGAAATGTTGAAAGAAAAGCTGGCCCTTGAGGGGATGGAAGGTAATATCTACCGTGGATTGCAGGGGATCCTGGATAATCCGGAGAATCAAAAAGAAATCCTTGATCACTTCCCCGACCCGGGCGTGGTAAGACGCAATACAGGGTATGCACTGGATGAATTGCTCAACAGTTCCAATTTCCTTGGAGAGAAAGCAAAATATAAGGATTATAATCTTTGTCGTCTGCTTTCAGGATCGGAGGGAACCCTGCTTTTTATGACTGAAGCTAAACTAAACCTTCTACCGCTACCTCCGAAAAATAAGGCCCTGATTCCAATTCATTTTGAGTCAGTTATGGAAGCAATCCGAGGGAATTTGGTAGCGCTCAGGCATAGTCCGACAGCAGTTGAGCTGATGGATAAAACCATCCTTGACTGTACCAGGGAGAATCTGACACAGCGGAAGAACCGGTTTTTCCTGGATGGAGATCCGGGAGCTGTTTTAATGGTTGAGCTGGTGGACAAGGATCCGGAAAAGTTGAAGCAGCGGATTGGCGAAATGATTGAGGATATGAAGCAGGAGAAGCTGGGATATCACTACCCGGTTCTTTCTGGCGGAGATATATCTAAAGTTTGGGCTTTAAGAAAGGCAGGACTGGGAGTTCTGGCCAATGTGCCGGGAGATGGAAGGCCCGTTTCTGTAATTGAAGATACCAGCGTGAATGTGGAGGTTCTTGAGGACTACATCAAAGATTTTAATAAGATTCTGGACGGTTATGGACTTGATTGTGTATACCATGCGCATATTTCCGTGGGAGAATTGCATTTGCGTCCGGTGCTGAACCTTAAAGATCCCACACATGTTCAGATCTTTCATGATATCGCGCTGGATACGGCCCGGCTTGTAAAAAAATACCGTGGTTCTCTCAGCGGGGAACATGGAGATGGCAGGCTCAGGGGCGAATTCATCCAGATGATGGTTGGGGACAAGAATTACGAGCTTCTGCGTGAGGTGAAGCGTATTTTTGATCCTGAAGGAAGGTTCAACCAGGGGAAAATCATAGACACCCCATCCATGAATACCTTCCTGCGCTATGATCCCGGATATAAATCTCCGGAGTTCGAGACCTTTTTTGATTATACCCGGGAAGGCGGATTCATGAAACTCATTGAGAAGTGTAATGGATCCGGAGATTGCAGGAAAACGGAAATTACCGGAGGAACCATGTGTCCGAGCTACATGGCCTCAAGGGATGAGATGACTACCACCCGGGCGAGGGCGAACGTACTGAGGGAGATGTTGTCCAAACCCGGATTAAAAAAGCCTTTTGACCAGCCAGAGGTCTATAAGATTCTTGATCTTTGTCTTTCATGCAAGGCCTGTAAGTCGGAGTGCCCTTCAAGTGTGGATATGGCCAAGTTGAAGGCCGAATTCATGCAACATTGGTACCAGCATCACCATGTGCCGATCCGCACCACCCTCATAGCCAATATTACTGAGATCAACCGCCTGGGAATGATGGTTCCATGGTTTTTTAATGCCTTTGTAAGCAACCGGTTTTTTGGTCGCCTGCTTAAGAAGATGCTGGGGTTTGCGGTTGACCGAAGTATTCCTACCCTTGGAAAACAAACTGTAAGAAAGTGGGCACGCCTGCACCTGGATGATTTAAATAAGAGTCTACCGGCTGATGCCCCGGAAGTTATACTCTACATGGATGAGTTTACAAATTTCAATGATACATCCCTGGGAATCACAAGTGTGAGGCTGCTCAATAAATTGGGAGTCAGGGTGATGATGCCCAAGCATCCGGTGAGTGCAAGGACCTATATATCAAAGGGACTGCTAAAAAAGGCAAAAGTTCTTGCGGGTAAAAATGTAGAAGTACTGGCACCCCTTACTTCAGAGGAAAGGCCTCTGGTTGGGATTGAGCCTTCAGCCATCCTGGGATTCAGGGATGAATTTCCGGAACTTGTAGAAAAGGGACTTAGGGAGCAGGCCACTGAGCTGGCAGCACATAGTTTTACAATGGAGGAGTACCTGGTAACGGCCTTTGAAAAAGGCAGCTTTGATGCTTCGATGTTTAGCAGCGAGAAAAAAGAACTCAAGTTACATGGTCACTGTCAGCAAAAATCAATAGCCAGTACCCAGCCTACCCTTAAACTGCTTTCCATTCCCGAAAATTATAATGTAACTGAAATTCCCTCAGGTTGTTGTGGCATGGCCGGGTCCTTTGGTTACGAGAAAGAACACTATGAGCTCTCCATGAAGGTGGGCGAACTGGTTCTGTTTCCGGCTGTTCGTGAGGCATCCAGCGAGACCCTTATTGCCGCTCCTGGAACCAGTTGCAGACATCAGATAAAGGATGGAACTGGAATGATTGCTCAGCATCCTGTTGAAATTCTGTTTAAGGCTTTAAAATGAAAAAACTACCACTCTGGGCAAAGATATTTATAGGTATGGGAATTGGCATTCTGTGGGGGCTGATTTCTGTTTGGGCAAAATGGGAAGCCTTTACAATTGACTGGATCAATCCATGGGGTACCATCTTTTTGAAACTTCTGAAGCTGATTGCTGTACCCTTGATTTTTGTCTCCCTGGTAAAAGGGATCTCCAGTCTGACCGATATCACAAAGCTCTCCAGAATAGGGTATAAGACCATTGTTATCTACCTGCTTACTACGGTTTTTGCAACCACGGTCGGACTGGCAATGGTGAATATTATTAAGCCTGGGAATGTATTTCCAGCAGAGAAACAAGAGCAATACCGTCAGAAATTTGGGGGACAGATTGAGATGCGGCAGGAATCAGCAACTGAGATTGAGCGACAGTCTCCGCTTCATTTCTTCGAGGAAATGGTTCCTGAAAATTTCTTTCTGGCAGCCGGAGATAACTCTAAGATGCTGCAGATCATATTCTTTTCCATCCTATTCAGCCTGGCCCTGGTACTTGTTCCGGGTGAAAAAACACAGGTAGTCAAGGACTTTTTTGATGGCCTGAATGATGTGATTCTTAAGATTGTAGATATCATAATGCGTTTCGCACCCTACGGAGTCCTTGCCCTGATGGCTGGACTGGTGGTTGACTTTTCGGGAGATGCAGATATTTTTCGGGCCCTGGGCATGTATATGGTCGCAGTTACCCTAGGATTGTTTTTGTTGATTATAGGGCTCTATCCTTTGTTGATGCGCCTTTTTGGAGGGATAGGAATCGTGAAATTTATAAGAGCGATTTTGCCTGCACAGCTTGTGGCCTTTACCACCAGTTCAAGTGCAGCTACCTTACCGGTGACCTTGAAACAGGTGACCGAAGAATTGAAGGTATCCAAACCCATAGCAAATTTTGTATTGCCGGTAGGGGTTACAATCAATATGGATGGTACCAGTTGTTACCAGGCCATCGCGGCTGTCTTTATTGCACAGGTATTTGGAATTGACCTTAACCTGATGCAGCAGCTCACAATTGTACTTACCGCAACACTTGCCTCCATAGGAACTCCCGGCATCCCGGGCGGTTCTATTGTAATGCTCATCATTGTCTTAAATTCGGTAGGATTGCCTGTTGAAGGTCTTGCCCTGATCCTTGGAGTAGATCGTCCGCTTGATATGTTACGTACCGTTGTAAATATTACCGGAGATTCGACGGTTTCCACAATTGTTGCGCGTTCTGAGGGTGAATTGGGTTAAAAAGCCATCTTTTTCAGGATTCTTTTCTGATTGTAAGTTTTCAAAATATCCCTGCGAATAAGTACAGTTCCTTTAATTTCAGATAATTAGAGCCGTTAAATGCAAGGCTTAAGTCCCTGAGATTAAAACAAAGGCTTTTTACTGGCCTGTCACCCGTGAATCTGGCATTCTGCAGGACTTGATTCAGAAAAAATTCGGATAGGGCAGATTAGGGAAAGAGAAAATTTTATGATTCCAACTCTTACATGCCCGGGTAGGGCGTGGATTAAGAGATTTCACCCATTTTGTTTTCATATTTCTCCAGTGGCTAAACTAACCCTCCAAAGCCCATAAAAATATTCGCCGAAAACTTCAAGTTGAAAATTACAAATGTCATTTGTAACACAGGCGTTACAAATGTAATTAGAGTAAATTGGACTAAAAGAACACAAAAACCAACAAATACAAGCATATTATATGTTACAAATGTAAACAGTCAACAAGCCTGTATCAATTTGAAAGTTCTATATCATAATATATTATTAATCAATCAAATAGCAGTTTTATATGAAGTATATAATGGCATAATTGGCTTAGAATGACATGAAAACTACTTTCAAACTATCAAAATTAGATCTCAAGTATTTAAAAACCAGTATTATAATAGATTTATATAAGGTAATTATTTAAGTATTGCTTATTTGAGTAAAAAAGGTGCCTATTGGGAGCCACATAGTGCATAAACAGGTCCTGTTTCAACCTGATTTCAGGCCTAAGAACACATCTATATTGCTTATTAGGGAATTATAAGCAATTTGTATTATAAGCTTATAAGATGCAAGCTTATTCAGCCTAACTCACGAATAGAAGCTCTTAGCTGAAATAAGTTATTTATGTTATAATATCACATAATTCACATATGTAACACACGTAATGTTACAAATGAGAACAGAATATTGTTTACATTTGTGACTATAGAATCGGGGCATGAAAGAGCGTCTTTTACAGTTATTAGACATGGAGCATCTCACTCCTTCCAAATTTGCGGATCTCATAGGGGTCCAGCGCAGTAGTGTTTCGCATATCCTCTCGGGTCGTAATAAGCCCAGCTATGATTTTTTACATAAGACCTTAACCACTTTTCCCGGCTTAAAGGCCGATTGGTTGATGTTAGGTCAGGGACATATATACGAGCATATGGGCAGGGAGTCTTCAAATCTCTTTGACCAGCCTATCGTATCCAACGATAGCAAGGAGATTGCCGCAGTTGATGCAGGCGAGGAATTAGCCCTGGGAGCGATTGATAATAGTCCAGAATCAGATGATTCTCCAGTAAACCCCCTCGCTAAGGATATTCATGGGGCCAATCTGAAGCCGGAATCTCCTTCAGAATCCAGGAAGATTGTACAGGTTATGGTATTTTATGATGATGATACCTTCAGCACTTTCAGACCTTCCCAATAGAGAAATCTGTGTATATTTGAAGCAAAAATTGAATGTATCGTAGAATCATTAAGCCTCTTCTGTTCCTTCTGGCTCCTGAGACCATCCACAAACTTCTAATCAGTTTTCTTAAAATTGCATTTGCTATACCCGGAATCAGAACACTTGTGCACAGGTCATATCATATAAGCGATCCTGTTCTTGAAACCGATTTCCTGGGTATAAAATTCAGCAATCCTGTGGGACTGGCAGCCGGATTCGACAAGAATGCTGAAGTTTACAGGGAGTTTAGTGCCTTTGGCTTTTCTTATATCGAGATTGGTACGCTTACTCCCCTGGGGCAGCCTGGAAATCCTAAACCACGTAGTTTCAGAATCCCTGAAGATGGTGGATTGATTAACCGGATGGGATTTAACAATCATGGAGCTGAGCAGGCTGCTCATAGATTAAAGTCTAAGAGGCCGGCAGGCTTGATTCTGGGAGGAAACCTGGGAAAGAACACAGCTACCCCCAATGAAGATGCTGTGGCCGACTATGAGGCTGTTTTCAGGGCGATATACAGTGGTGTTGACTATTTTGTGGTGAATGTAAGCTGTCCGAATATCTCGGATCTGCATAAATTGCAGGATCAGGACGCCCTGGAGGCTATTCTGGGAAGAATCCTGGAGATCCGAAAAGAGATGGAGGTGAAAAAGCCTGTATTACTCAAAATATCCCCCGATTTGAACCAGAAGCAGCTGGATGAAACCATTGAAATTGTGGAGCGTATGGGGATTGATGGGATTGTAGCTACGAACACCACAGTTAGCCGGGAAGGGCTGCTTACCAGCAAAGAAAAGGTGGATGCCATAGGCAATGGTGGAATGTCTGGAGCTCCCATCACCCAAAGGAGTCTGGAGGTTGTGAAATACATCTCAGGAAAAACAGGTGGTAAAATGCCCCTTATCGCAGTGGGTGGGATTATGAATGCCCGGGATGCCCTGAATATGCTGGATGCAGGAGCTACCCTGATCCAGATATATACGGGTTTTATCTATGAAGGTCCGGGACTGGCAAAAAAGATTAATAAAGCCATACTTAAACAGCGAAAGCAGGCCTGAATCTCTATTTCCCTGGCCAGCTAATCCTTCGTTCAACCATCTTATTGGGTGGTTTCGGAAGTGATTTGAAAGCATCATCAAATACCTTCAGGCTTTTCGTTGTCGTCGGATTGACCCCCGTAATCTCCTCAAGGGCTTTAGCCAGAAAGGGATCCTCGAGACTGCCAAAGGGCTCTGCATAGAGCAGGCGGTCATCAACCTGGAAATCGGGATCGATTCCATTTACAAAATCAGTAAATCCCTGGGCATTGGAATACTTAAGAACAATGGGCTGCATGGCCCAGTTGTGTTTTTTTGGAGTGGACCAGTCGTCGATGGTGACCGAACCATAGCACTTGCCATAGGATGTTTCTCCAATCTGAACCACATCTACATAGGGATAGAGGCCCGTCATCAGCGATTCGGAGGCTGAAGCAGTACCTCCGGTCGTAAGGAAGTATACGGTTGACATGTTAAGGTTCAAATCACTTTCGGGCATTCTTATGACCAGCTGAACCGAATTGGCTCCATCGGCTTTTCCGTCCTCGTCAAAATCATACTCTTTCCACAACTTATTGTATGCATCATTCCATACCAGGTTCACATAGACCTCTTCATTTTCCATGACAGTCTTTGGTCCCAGTGTACTGGCTATATAGGCTGATAGATCCAGGCTTCCACCAGGATTGTATCTCAGATCGAGCACCATATCTGTAATTCCAGCGTCTTTAAATTCCCGGAATACCATATTCAGTTCATCCTTCCACTGGTCTGTCTCTCCCGCAGTAAATTGTGTATAAACCAGGTATCCCACCTTTTTGCCCTGATAATCTATGACCTCATGGTGAACGATTGGATTTTGATTCAGCTCAATGGCAGTCAGGCTGATACTTTTACCATTGTTAATCAGCTCAGCGCCGTTCCAATCGGCAAATCCGAATGTGGCTGTTGTCTGGCGGTAGAGATCGTAGTAATTCTCCTTATTCAACTCGTTTCCGTCAATAGTGACGATAATATCTCCCCTTTTAATGTTTGCCTCCGAAGCAGGAGACGCTGCGGATACATATTCCACAATCCAAACCACCTGCGATTCGTCCATTAGTCCCGGACTGGCAGACATTCCATTGCTCAGAGAGACTCCGTTAAACATGGCTGCCAGTTCCTCGTAATCGTCCACAATCCATGAATATTTGTCGGCACTGTACAGGAGATCATAAAAGTACGCTTCCGGATCTTCCTGGTATTCGGGATCCAGATCAGGCATTTGATCTTCCCACAGATAGACGTCCGACATTCCCTCCCAAATCCAATTATTCAGGGTCAGGACCTCAGAGCTGAGATCAGGCTTGTCAGAATCCTCTTTTTCACACGATAGAAAGATCGACACAAAGGTTATCAGCAGCAGAACTGGTAATATTTTCGTTTTCATTTCGGATCGTAAATTGTAATGCAAAGTTATTTTATTAAACTATAAATGAAGCCGTTTTATTATGATCACTGAACAATTTTCAGGCCTGCTTCGTTGATTAAAAACAAACTAATAGATTATGGCTGAAAATAAGACCAGGGCAAACCAGGCGTCTGTGGAAGACTTCCTGGATGCAATTGAAGATCCGGGGAAAAGGGTTGATTGTAAAAAAATTACTGCTATGATGCAGGAAATAACAGGAGCAGAGCCGAAGATGTGGGGCGTTTCGATTGTTGGCTTTGGAGACTATCATTACAAATATGAGAGTGGAAGGGAAGGGGACTGGTTTCTTTGTGGTTTTTCACCCAGGAAAAGAAACCTGTCCCTATACTTGATGGGATACCTGGAATCCTATGAAGATATCCTTGAGAAACTTGGAAAATATAAAAGAGGTAAAGGCTGCCTCTACATCAATAAACTGGAGGATATTGATGAAAAGGTTTTGCGTACTTTAATCAGGACCTCAATAAAGCGCCTGAGAGAAACTAGTTGAGATTCTTCGTCAGATATTTACCAAGTGATTTTGCAGCCTTTGCATAGGCTTCCTGGATACGGTATCCTGCATCAAAATCATAGCCCATGGCACCTCCTCCGGGAGCATTAATAATCAGGATATTCACCAACTCTTCACCTCCTTTTGAAAAAGAGACCTCAAGATTGATGCCTGCCGGCTTTCTTGCAACCCCCACATTATATCCTGGCTCAATAAAGGTCGTATGTACATTCATGAGGTACTCAGATTCAACATCCTGTCCTGAATTGATAAAATCTGCATAGTCTGCAAACAACTCTTCAAATTTAGGCTCATACCTGGTCTCCCTGTCGTTGAACCAGGCCTCTTTCCATTTGTCGCCTTTTCCGGCTTCATCCTCATTCATATCCGCTACCTTCTTAACAATATAATCGTCCTCAACATCGAACTTCCCAACACCCAGGTTTGAGTAATCATATTCAATCTTCAGATCTGTTATTCCCTTCAGGGCACTTAATTTACCAGAATCAACTTTGATTTTCTGGCCAAAGGATGTAATCGATATCAGAAGTATTGCAAATACAGATAATACCTTGAATTTTTTCATAATCATATACGTTTAAGGTTTAAGCTGACCTAAGTTAATCATTTTATAAAAGCAAAAAACCCCGACCATTTCTGATCGGGGTTCTGCTTGGGTGGTGACTCAGCTGAGGTTCGAACTCAGGACCCCATCCTTAAAAGGGATGTGCTCTACCAACTGAGCTACTGAGTCATCCTGTTATTGCTTCGAAAAGCGGTTGCAAAGATAACAACAATAATATTTTTTGCAAACACTTTTTCACTCCAAAAAATATTTTTTGAATTTCCTGTAATGAAAATCCGAAGAGTTCGTCTTCGTTTTAGAAATCAATTGTAGAAAAATGAATTTTTATCTAAAACAGGAAAACATGAAAAGAGTAATTTTTTTATTAGCAGTATTTGCACTTCCGGCAATGATGATTGCCCAGAATAGTGCAGTAGACAAACTCTTCAATAAGTACAAAGGCAAGGATGGAGTAACCACGGTAATGATCGGACCTGAGCTTTTCAGGGTAATGAAGGGCATGGAAATAGATGATCTGAAAGATTCTGATATCCCCTTTGATAAAGTTTCAAGTGTAAAAATACTTACCATAGAAGACGATGATGCTTTTGAAGGAGTTAATTTCTATAACGAGGTTAAGGGTGAATTAAAGACCGATGATTTTGCAGAGTTGATGACCATTGATGATGGAGGAGAAACCGTGCGTATGTGGATGAAGGCTGACAAGGCTGTTGTTACAGAGTTTCTAATGATTGTTGGAGGTGATGATAATGTACTTATATACATCACCGGAAATTTCAACATGAACGATCTGGAAGAACTGGCTGGATCATTTGATGAGGACCTTGATATTAATCTTGATCTGTAGATTTAATTAACTTTAGAGTTCCTGGATATATTGAGAATTTATGAGATCCTCTGAGTTCAAAATGTTGGTAATGCCATATAGTGACCGGATTTACCGGATGGCTTACCGATTCATGGGAAGCCGTGAGGAAGCAGAGGATATTGTACAGGAGGTTTATTTAAAGCTATGGGGACTGCGTAAAGAGTTGAACAATTACAACAGTATTGAAGCGCTCTCTATAAGGATTGCCCGGAACCTGTGCCTGGATAAGCTGAGGAAAAGGAAAACCAGTCAGGAGGCCATGAAGCTGGAACTAAACAAAGGGGAGGCCTATTCCGAAACCCCTTTTGACAGCCTTGAAAGAAAAGAGGAGAAGGAAGTTGTACTTTCACTGATCGCAGCGCTGCCCGAACCACAGCGGTCGCTGGTTCACCTGAGACACATCGAAGGAAAGGAGTACGACGAAATTGCCGCCATGGTCAATATGAATGTAAACGCAATTCGCGTAAGCATTTCGAGGGCCAGGAAACAGATGCGGGAAATGTTAGAAAAAAATTATGCGTCATGGAAAGCATAGAAAAGGTACGTAAGATGCTTGAGCGGTTTTACCAGGGGGAGACTACCCTGGAGGAGGAGAGGTGGTTGCAGGACTATCTCTCTTCAACAACCGTTTCGGAGGAGTTCCTGGCCGACAAGGAACTATTTATAGCTTTTAAAGGCACAGAGGAATCCATATCTGTGCCAGGGGATTTGAATTCAAAAATACTTGAGACCATTGACAGGGAGGAGCACCGTCAGCTTAAGTCACGGAGAATAAGTCTTTTCTCTCTGTCTGGACTCGCCGCAGGATTGCTGGCATTAATTGCTGTATATGTGTTCTTTTTGAGAACAGATAATTCTGTTCAACTAGCAGAATACCAGATGGTAGATACCTATGAGGATCCGATGGATGCTTACGAGGAGGCCAAAAAGACGCTGGCATTCGTTTCCAACAAACTGAATGCCGGGACCAGTGAAATAAAGCATATGCAGCAGGTAAGCAAAAGCACCACTGAACCCCTGAGGTCACTTTCTAAAATTAATAAAGGCAGCAAGGAACTGGTATTGCTTGGGGAGCTGCAGAGGGTTAGGGAGATAAGTCAATAAAGTCTGTAAAGTCTGTAAAGTCTGTAAAGTCTGTAAAGTTTGTAAAGTCTGTAAAGTTTGTAAAGTCGAAAGTTAATAAAGTCAAAAAAAATATATATTATGAAACGGATAGCAATAGTGGGTGCGATGCTCCTGGTTGGGATGCTTGCATTCGGTCAGAGTTCAGCTGTGGACAAGGTCTTTGACAAGTACAGCGGAAAGGAAGGGTATACAACGGTTTATATATCAAGCTTTATGTTCAATTTACTGAACAGTCTTGAGGTGGACGATCCTGAGTATAACGAGTTTAAGAAAGCCACTTCAGGTATTAAATCCATTAAGATCCTTACCCAGGACGGGGAAGGATCCAAGGCTTTTGGTGCGGAGTTGCTGGCGATGTTGCCCAGGTCCGAATACCAGGAGCTGATGAAGGTGAAGGATGGGGCAGAGGAGGTATTGTTTCTGGCAAAAGAATCCGGGGGAAAAATCTCTGAATTCCTGCTGATCGTAAGTGGAGGTTCGGATGATGTGTTGATTGCCATTACAGGGGATATCGACCTGGAGAGCCTTTCAAGTATCGCTTCCGGACTTGACATACCGGGAATGGAGAATCTGGATGAGCTGAATGAGATGCCCTAATAATAAAGCATCTTCTCGACCTTGTTGTTTTTTAGCCAGTTTTTCAGGATTTGCCTGATATCCCTGTTATCCAGTCCGGGTTTGATGCTCTCAAGCATCTGGTCTATGCTCAGGTAGCTGTCGTTTACAGAAATATAACCGTAGCCCATGTACATGCCTTTTTCGATCCGTACCAGGCTACGTTCATCCACGGACCTTCCTTTGTCAATAATCAATACATTTCCCCGGTCAAGTCTCAGATCATCCAGCAGGGCTTCGGCCCGCTTGTTATAGGTCGCAACAGCTTCGGCCTGGATACAGGCTCCGTTGCACTGCCTGATGGAGTGGTGAAAGCAGGCTCCGTCGGTCTGGTACAATCCGCTCAATTTCTGGCATAACCAGTTTTTTCCCACCATCCTGGTGAGCGCTTCCCTGGCTTCTTTTTTATTGTTATAACAGGTGACAGGGTCATCGACGGTTTCTGATATCTTCTGCAAACGGAAGTTAATGTATCCATACTCGTCTTTCGAAGGATAGAGGCCCCAATAATAGCTCGAGCGTTTCTGTGCCCTGTTATACATGGGTTTTTGATCCTTGATTTCGCCCGACTCCTTCAAAAGGGCAATCAGTTCACTTCCGGTAAGTTCAAAGGAGATGGAGCTGATTCGCCTCTTCATCTCCATGGCCTTTTTGGTGGTCGTATTCCCAAGGTGGGAGAGGACCCGGTGACGGATATCTTTGCTTTTCCCGATGTAAATCAGTTGCTTGTTTTCATCATAGAAATAATAAACTCCGCAATCCTCCGGAAGCTTCTCGATGTCATTTACTGTCAGGAATTCATTCAGATTTTTGTATCGTCCGGCAGGCTCCGAAATCAGGCTTATGTCCCCACTGCCATTCTGTTTCTCAAGCAATAATTCAAACAATTTCACTGTAGCAAGGGCGTCTCCGGCCGCACGATGCCGGTCGTTAATCACAATACCCAGGTCCTTACAGATTTTCCCGAGGCTGTAGGATTTATGTCCGGGAATAAGTTTTCTGCTGAGCTTTACGGTGCAGAGGGTGTCGCGCTTATATTCGAAACCAAGCTGTTTGAATTCACTCTTTATAAAAGAATAATCAAAGGCCACATTGTGTCCAACCACCGTATGATTTTCGGTCCGTTCGACGATCTCCCTGGCCACCTCGAAAAACTTCGGGGCATTGGCAACCATCTCATTGTTAATACCGGTTAGACCGGTAATGAAGTAGGGGATGTTTTTCTCCGGGTTAATCAAAGTGCTCCACTCATCCACGACTTTTGATCCGTCATGAAAGTAGATGGCAATCTCGGTTATTTTTTCTGTTTTAGGACTTCCCCCGGTGGTCTCAATATCAAGTATGGCAAACATCACGCATTCTCCCGCCTCACATTCTCGTACTACTTCTTGTCTTTGGGTGCGTCCTCTTTAGCTGCGTCTTCCTTGGGCTTGGGATCCTTCTTAACCGCTGGCTTTTTGGCAGCTGGCTTCTTTGCAGCCGGCTTCTTTTCGGCAACAGCTTCGGCTTCAGGTTTTTCTTTAACAACTGCTTCCACAACCGGTTCTGCTGCGGGTTTTTGTTCAGCCTTGGGTTTAGGAGGCTTTGGCTTTTCCGGTTCCGGGGCTGCTTTCTTGGTTGTGCTTACCACACTGAAGTCAGGACGTCTTTTGCGCGGCCTTAGTATTCCATAACTTCCACTGAAGAGTTTACCCCTTCTGGTTTTTTTATCACCTTTTCCCATGGTATTGTAGTTAGTGTTGAATGGTGAATATAAGAAAAAATGAGCCTTAAAGCAACCTGATTATTCCGCCGGTATGAAATGGAGGGATACAGAATTTACGCAGTGCCTCCTGTTTTTTTCTGTATATCCTTCTCCCAGGAAGAGATGCCCAAGGTGTCCGTCGCAGTTGGCACAAAGAATTTCGGTCCTTCGTCCGTCCGCATCGGTCTGCTTATTCACCGCCCCTTCAATTTCATCATCGAAGCTTGGCCATCCGCAATGACTGTCGAATTTATCATTCGACCGGTAAAGAGGGGCATTACAGCGTTTACACACATAAACCCCGGTTTCCTTGTGATCAACATATTCCCCTGTCCAGGGCCTTTCCGTACCCTTGTCCAGGATCACAAAGGCTTCAAATTCTGTTAGTTTGTTATATTCCACGCTTGTTTTATTTTGAATGCTGTCCTGTGCCTGCAAGGATCCAAACATACTCAGCACAAAGCACACGATTATATTTTTCATGGCACTATATTTCTAATAATAACAAGCGTAGATTCGAGGTGTTCAATGGCACTTATAAAAATTTCCTTATTTGCCGAGCGAATCCCTGTAGTATCGATGTTTCACCAATGCCCGGGGATGGACTCGCCACAGTTTGAACAGGCGCCATTTGTTATTTTCATGCTCTTGATGGTGTAGCCCGAGCGCTCCACCAGTGATTCGCCACAGCCCGGACAGATGGTATTGGCATCATTGCTGCCTGGTACATTACCTATGTAGCAGTAATTCAGACCTTCAGACAGGGCTATTTTCTTTGCAGCTTCAAGTGTTTTTAAGGGTGTTACAGCTAATCTCTGAAGTTTGTACTGGGGATGAAAACGGCTGAAATGGAGGGGAGTGTTGGTGAACCCATTCCCGGCAAGCCAAACGCACATTCTTTTGATCATATCCAGGTCGTCGGTCCAGGATGGTATTACCAGGTTTGTGATCTCCAGCCAGACACCCTCGTCTTTCAGGGTAAGAAGTGAATCCAGTACCGGTTGAAGTTTGCCGGCATTTAGCTTCAGATAAATGGAATCGTCCATGGATTTGAGATCGATGTTGGCTGCATCAATCACCTTGCACATGTTTAGCAGGGGTTCACGATGAATGTATCCGGCCGAGACCAGAACGTTCCAGATCCCGGCATCCCGGGCGATTCTGGCAGTATCGTACACATATTCATACCAGGTAATGGGTTCCGAGTAGGTGTAGGCAATACTCTGGCATTTATACTTTAGTGCCTGCTTTATTACTTCATGGGGCATCAGGTCGTAATTCTGTGTCTCTTCGGGGGAGGACTGAGAGATGGTCCAGTTCTGACAATTGAGGCATGCAAGGTTACATCCTGCTGTGGCAATTGAAAAGGCATTCGATTCGGGGTGGAAGTGGTAGAGTGGCTTCTTTTCAATGGGATCTACGTGAATGGCACATGGATTTCCATAGGCAATTGTGTATAGCTTTCCATTATATACCCGGCGATTGTGGCATTCACTCAATTCCCCCTCTTTGAGTGTACACTCGTTGGGACAGATCTGGCAGCGTACCCCTTTGGGAGTATCCACCTGGTACATGGCCTCACGGCTCCACTTCCAGGGTTTATCCGGAGTCACCGCTATGAGCCTGTGAGGGGCAAGCATGGTGCATGCTGTCCCGCACAAACCGGTTTTGAGAAAAGTCCGTTTATCCATCACCTTTTTTTATAAATCCCCGCACTACCAGGCTAAGACCGGCAAGCAGGTTGATACCGAAGAACAATATAAAAGTATTGCGGACACCAAACAAGGGCAGGAGGAAAAGAGCCGGAATGAAGGTTCCCAGAGCCGCACCTGTCAGGTCAGCACTGTATAGGGCACCCCTGGTGCCCGGAGTACTGTCTTTATCTTCGACGCCCGAGGTATAAACCGATCCGACAACCACTCCCGGAATAAAATTGAGGATTCCCAGGATCACTTGTCCCAACCACCTTGTATCGAACAGCACATTTCTTCCCAGGAGTAGGGAAGCGGCCAGGGAAAGCAGCGCCATTATAAGCAGCAAAGCTGGTAGTTTTTCTTTGTCGGATTTGTGTGATAGTTTGCGAAAGGTGTAGGTGCCAGCCACAATTCCGGCCATAAACAGGGTGATCATCATGGGGGCCACCATATAAGCGAAGCCATAAAATGATTGCACCACCATTATAAGAACGATCTGGATACCTGCCCCTGTAAATCCGGAGATATACATTGCGCGCTTTTTTCGGCTATAGCTGAACAGGAGTAGGAGGAAGATCAGGGCAGAGAGCAGGCCTGTGATGCTCATGGAGTGTTTCCCGGTCCTGGATTCAAGGTTTGAGAGTGCTGCAAAAAAGAGACGGGGCATTAGATCGGTGTTGATTTCAGCCTTCTCCTGTTGAACCCGCATGCTCAGCTGATCGCTGTCAAAGAGTAAGTGACTGGCATCCAGGTAGTCGGGGTGCACATAAGAGGTGGCGATATCCCTGCCGGCCAGCAGAGCAGGAAAGTCAATAGAAAGGGGCTGGTCCGATGCCAGGAAATAGCTGGCACTTCCGGGAACAATAAGGACATGGGAAAACTCTTCATTCAGGGTTTTCATGTTGATGGCCAGTAAGCGTATACCTTCCTCATTCACATAGTTGTCGGCTGTGGAAAGCCTCATGCAGAAAACTCCTCCAGGAGCCAGGTGTGCTTTAACCATTCTGAAGAATTCCAGTGTAAAGTAGCGGTTCCATCCCAGGGTCATAGGGTTAGACGCTGTGGAGATCACTACATCGTACTTTTCATTTTCAGCCTTTTTCAGCCAGGAACGACCATCCTTTGGAATAAATTGCAGTGCCTCACTCTTCTTACCCTGCAGATGGACTTGCCCCATTTTGAATATCCAGGGATTGGCCTCACAGTAGTCGATTCGCCGGGGATTGTATTTTGCCACTTCGGCAATATGTCCGGAAGTTCCGCCTCCTAGCAGGAGAAAAGAACGTGGATTCGGTCGCTGGAGGGCGGGAAAATGAACCGATTCTTCGGCACCGGTCAGATCAGATGAACTGAATAGCGGGTTACCGTCCATGTACCCGCTTAGCTGTTCATCCCTGGATGTAAAGCTCAGGTTTCCATAGGGAGTATCCCTGGTGTCAAGGATCTTTTCACCCTTAAACCTGAGCTCCTCCAGGTTGTTTTTGAACTGTGGCATCATAGAGAAGGTAAATAAACCAGCTGCTAAAAGAATGAAAATAATCCTCCAAATTGTCCGGATCGGATATTTATAAAGCAGGGCCATAGCCATTGTAGTGGTCAGAAAAAGGAATGTGAGCAGGTGGATATTATCCATCAGGTGGACCAGGACAAAGGCGAAGAGCACACCACCTGCCACCGATCCAATGGAATCGAGACGATAGGCTGAGCTTCCTGCCCGCTTCTGGTCCACTGCACCTGAAATGAAGCCAAACAGAAAGCCCGAAATTGTGGTGAAAATGCCTGTTAGCAGAACAATAAGGATGGCGGTATCAAGTAATCCGGCCTGTACTCCGGGCAGAAACAGAAGTCTGCCTGAAAGGAGGATCAGGAGGTATATTACAAGAGGGAGGAGGCCCAGCATAAAAAGAAGAAAGTAGAGCCACCGCTCAGGAATCCTGAGCCTGTACCCTGCACCCATTTTCGCACCCAGGGCTGTGAGAATCATCCATGCGGCCAGAAATATTCCAATCACAATCTCGTTTCCGTGGAAGCTCTTTATAAACTCCCTGAGGAGTACCAGCTGGGCCATGATGCTCAGGTATCCCAGCAGGATGAAGAAGGATCTTTCCTCACTTTGGCTGAACGAGAGGTAGGGCGACCAGGGGGCTGTTTTGCCTGTATTTTCAGAAAGGACAGGCGGCCTGCGGAAATAATAGCGGAGGTGCCAGAAGAGGTGAAAGATCGCCACCAGGGCAAATCCGATTCCGGAATCCACATGCCATTGCATGGCTTCATCCAGCCATTCAATCTTCAGCTTATAGTTAGCCCTGACAGCAAGCAGGAGTCCAAGAATGGCCGTTGAAATAAAAAAAACCAGTAACAGGATATTCCAGAATTTCCGAAAAGCCTGCAGACTGAGCAATTTTGTCCGGACCCATATCAGGCTTATGAAGTAGGAGAGCAGAAGTAAGGTCCCCAGAGCGATCAGGTGGTAGGGCCCCTGGGTCATTTATCCCCCTTTTCACGGAATATAATTGCCTCGTAAACAAAGAGTTCAGCCTCTTTCCATCCGTCCCAGCCAATTCCGGCCTTATCTCTTGCACAATGGCCCAGGAACTCTTCGGTAGTCCACCCGCTATCGTCTGCTACCTGGGGGAGAAATGTTCCGGAATGCCCATCTTTTTTCATATAGATTCCGTGTTTGCCCAGCTCAAATTCATCAATGGAGCTGATTTTCCGAAGAGGGGAAAGGACCGAAATCTCAATCTCGATATACTTCAGTTCAGGTTTTTCTACCGGGGCAAAGCGATGATCCCGTGTGGCAGCAGCGATGGTCATTCCCTCCACAACTGCATACAAGGGATCAGAAGGGGAGAAATTCCCAATGCAGCCCCTGAGCCTTCCTCCCATGTAAAGACTCACAAAAGCTCCGGCCGACTCCTTCAGGACAGGGCTGAGCGTCGCAGGGTCCAAAGGAGGCAGTTCCCCGCTTTGGATATAGGATACCAGGGCTGAGCGGGATATTTCAAGCAGACGCTGTTTATCCCGGTCATTTAATGCGTAAGACTGCTCCATGGCCTGTTTTTCAATACCAGCAATGGCCCAGTATCCTACCACACGTGACTTATCACCGACTTTTGAATCGCCAGAATTGCGATAGAGAACAGGTGAAAGTTCCAGGCTTTCGACCCGGTTTGCCATGTAGAGCATGGTCATAATTGAACTCCAACCGCAACAGGGGGTTGAAAGATTATGGACCGAGCTGTTACTTTTGTTTCCCAGTGCATTATAGAAGCGCTCAGGATCCCTGGTGAGGATTGCATCTGCAGTGACTTTATCCACCCGCCGCGCATCCTCATAGGAAGGATAGTGTGAAAAGTCAGAACTGATCACAAAGAGGTTCCCGGGTGTGAACCAGGGCAGCAGGGCAGCAGCAAGGTCCCTGGCATTTGAAATGGAAGAGGATCCCATTACAATGGGCACAATGGGCGGAAGCTCTTTGAAGTGATACTGCAGGAAGGGAATCTGAACCTCGATACTGTGCTCCCGGTCGTGTGCCCTGGGGTTGAATACAATGTTTTCATTCATATCTATGAGGGCCCGGGCAAGATCCTGGTTGACCCGGGCTTCACCAAGGGGAGTGATGTAGTTCCCTGCAGCATAGACAGAAACACCTTCGAACTGCTCACGGTGTGATGAGGCGATTATGAAGATATTGTCATAGTTTGTTTCTGCCGGGATGCTTTTATATCCCGAGGCTGCCACGATTCCGGAATATTCATACCCGGCATGGGGAACAATGAGTGTCTGTACCGCACTGCCAGTCTCAATGGGTAAGGCTGAGGCAAAGAGTTTTTGAAGTTGAGATTCCAGGGCGGATTTCTCGGCAGGGTAGAAGGATCCGGCAAATTTGGGCTGCCGGTTGACCGGTGCCGGATTATTCTGTGCAATTCCGCTGCTGTAGGTGCAGAGCAGGAATGCCAGAAGAGATGAGCGTAATATGAGGTGTTTTCCCATCGTAAATAATGCTTATCATCCGTATTTAAAGAAATCCCGGTATTCGCGGTAAAAAGCTTCCAGTTTCATCATGTTATCATACATGAACTGGTGGGCTTTGGGCCAGGTATCCTTATTGTAGATATCTACTCCGTCCTTTTGAAGATAGATCCGGCTTACCGATTTCCCATTTTCCCTGATGTACTCAAGTTCCCAGATCAGCGGCGCTTTCATGGCTTCTTCCAGGATTTTTTTTACAGATTCCAGTTTTTCGAATAGCTCGAGGCGTTTATCCATATTCCTTGTTTCCAGGTCGATTCCCACCTGGGCTACCTCCCTGTCCACATGAAAGCGAAGGTTGATGGCCTTCACCCCCGTATTTCCCAGGAGCCAGTCGCCCGGCAGCCTTTTGGCCTTGCGCCTGCGGGTCGAAAGGGTGCGGAAGTCTCCCCAGAATTCCTCTCTAAGCTGCTTTGATTCTTCTTTTGAAAACATAAGTTCAGATACAAATGCAATTTACGGAAATCTTGCCCACCTGAATGGCATTCTTTGATTAAAATCATATATTCGACCATGCACTTTGACTACGACTATATAATTGTGGGATCAGGTTTTGGAGGATCGGTTTCAGCCCTCAGACTCACTGAAAAGGGATACAAGGTCCTGGTAATCGAAAAAGGAAAAAGGTGGAGCCCCACCCAATTCCCTGAAACGAACTGGAAGTTAAGGAAATGGCTCTGGCTTCCAGGCTTTAGTTTTAAGGGGATTTTCAAAATGACAATCATGCGCCATGTTGGTATTCTGAGTGGCGTAGGAGTCGGGGGTGGGTCACTCATGTATGCCAATACACTTCCGCGGCCAAGGGAAACCTTCTATAACTCGGGAAGCTGGGCCGGACTGGCAGACTGGAAGGAGGAGCTTGCCACACATTATAAGGAGGCTGAAAGAATGCTCGGAGCTACCGAGAATCCCGGTCTGTATGACTCTGATGAGGCCCTGCGGGCAGTGGCTGCGGAGTACGGCAAGGAAGAGCAGTTTGAGCCCACAAGGGTTGCGGTCTTTTTTGGAGAACCGGAACAGGAGGTAGCGGATCCCTTTTTTGGTGGTGAGGGCCCCAGGCGCTCTGGTTGTAATCATTGCGGGGCATGCATGACCGGTTGCCGGTACAATGCAAAGAATACCCTGGATAAGAACTATCTCTACCTTGCAGAAAAGGGCGGGGCAAAGGTGCTTGCTGAGAAAAAGGTCATCCGCATCTCACCCATGGATGGGAAGAGTGGTGAAAATGGCTACCGCGTAGTTCTTAAAGACTCATCGGGCATTCTAAAAGGAAAGAAACAGCTAAGCGCTAGCGGAGTGGTGTTTTCGGGCGGGGTATTGGGTACCGTGAGGCTTCTGTTAAATCTAAAGAAGCGCCATTTACCTGCATTGAGCAAGCAGGTAGGGGCAGAGATCAGGACCAACAACGAGAGTCTTGCCCTGGTGCATTCGAAGAAGAAGGATAAAGATTTTTCAAAGGGGGTTGCCATAGGTTCAATCTTTCCACCCGATGAGGATACCCACCTGGAACCGGTTCGTTATGGAAGTGGTTCGGGGTTCTGGAAATTACTGGGAGTTCCCCTGACCCATGGAAAAACCATGGCTGGGAGGATGATGAAGCTGATCTGGAGCTTCATCAGGCACCCGCGCACACAGTTTGGAGTATGGTTTAGCAAGGATTTTGCGAAAGAGTCTGTGATCCTGCTTTTTATGCAGCACCTGGATAGCACTCTACGACTAAAGAAGGGGATATTTAACCTCCGAAGTGTACTCTCGAGTGGACCGGCGCCCTCGGCTTTTATGCCCCTTGCCAAGCAGCTTGCAGACTCCACGGCCCGGGAGGTGGATGGAGCTCCCTTTGTGATGGTGTCCGAAGCCATCCTGGGTACACCGCTTACGGCCCATATCCTGGGTGGATCGGTGATTGGAAAGGATGCTGAAACCGGGGTTATTGATAAGAATCACCGGGTATTCGGGTATGAAAACCTCTATGTGTGTGATGGCAGTGCCATTTCTGCAAATCCCGGGGTGAATCCGGCGCTTACGATTACGGCAATGACCGAGCGGGCCATGTCACTGATACCTGTAAAAGAATAGTTTTGTATATTGTTCTATCATCAACACTTTAAAACTATGTTGAATGAACGTAAGCACCAGGCCTGGAATTTCTGGTCAGTATTCGTCTTTTTTGGCGCAATTGCCCTTGTGGGCTACTTCCTGGAACAGAAGAATATTGATATCAGGGATCTCTCCCTGAAGGAAGCTGTACTGGTGATCCTGGCATCTTACCGTATGACCCGCATCCTGGTATTTGAAAAGATATTCAAGTATCTGAGGGAGATACTGAGGAGGCGGGAAAACCTCTACGTAATTGGTACTTTACATTCCATTGTTACCTGTCCCTGGTGTGCAGGGGTATGGGTCACCTTAATCATCATCGTGTTTTATTTCCTGGTTCCCTATGGGACACTCCTGGTCTATGTACTGGCTTTGGCCGGACTGGCTTCCATGGTGATTCTTTCTTCCAATCTTCTGCATATGTATACCGAGCGCAGACAGCGGATCCATAACCGGGAGAAGTGTCCGGATAACGACAAACTCACTTAAAGAAAGAACAGGGCCACTCCGCCCACCGAAATCAGGGCACCCAGGATCTCCATTGCTGAGACCTTCTCTTTTTTCATAAGAATAGCTGGCGGTATTATAATCACCGGCGTGAGAGCCATCAGGGTGGCCGCAACCCCGGTATCGGTGTATTGAACTGCCAACAGGGAAAGGCTAACGCCAAGGAAGGGACCAAAAAAGGAACCAAGAGTCATGACCTTCATGGCTTTAAGGTCTTTCAATGCCCCGAACAGGTGTTTCCATCGTTTGAATATCGTAATCACAATAACAAAGCCAAGCATTCCCACCATGATTCTGATCTGTGTGGCTGAGAAGGCATCCATGTCCTGCATCCCCTTCTTGCTTAAAACAAGACCGGCTGCCTGTCCGACTGCTCCCCCAAGAGCCAGGAGGCTTCCAAGTACCAGCGGTCCCATTTTTAGTGCCTTTCCGAAGGCTCCGTTTTTCATCTCTATCTTGGAGGACATGACAAGTACAATTCCGAAAAGGGTGATTCCCATGCCCAGGAATTCCATGCCAGTGAGTTTTTCACCCAGGGTGATCCAGCCAATGAGTGCTGTGATAGGGGGGACAAGGGCCATTATAAGCATGGAGATGCGTGCCCCGATGATGATGAAGGCGCGGAATAGGAACAGATCGCCCAGAACGAAGCCTATGATGCCCGAGAGGGAAAGCCAGAACCATTGGTAGCCGGTAGCTGTGGGGAAAAATTCGCCATTGAAAACGGCATTGTAAATGGAGAGGAAAATAAGACCGATGACCAGGCGGATCAGGTTCAGGGAGAGGGCTCCCACACGCTTCCCGGCCGATTCGAAGGCCATGGCTGTGACAGTCCAGCATACTGCTGTAAGAAGTGCGGCTATTTCACCCAGGTATGCTTGCATGTTTAATGATTCTTATTATATTCCTTATTATCAAGATTTTGAATTTTTGATTTTACAATAATCTCGATGGCGCAACCCGGACAGGTATAAATCTCACAACCCAGGCAGGCGAAACAATTGCTGCAGTTGCGGTAAAATAGATCTCTCTCAAATGAGGTTCCACAATTGTGGCAAAGAATGATGGGGATCAGTTTTTTCATTAGACTGAGCACTGAGTTACTACCTGCTGTTGCTGTATTTCACGATGAGTTTGTCATGCAGGTCGTTGTACATTTTCAGCACTGTTTCCATCTTGCCTTTGGAATAGTCGGTGAGGAAGGCCTCTGCCTTTTCCGGGCTCTTCCTGTAGAGTTCAAGTGCCTCATTGTCAATTTTATCCCGCTCTTCAAAGAGCGCTTTTTCATAAGGGTTCCTCACCTCCCATACATCCTTAACTGCCTCCTGCCATTTCAGGTAGAGCAGGTTATCGACGAAGTCGATGGCCCAGCAAGCTGACTTATTACTGTAGGTGGTAGGGTCGAAATTCTTGTAGCATTCGGCAGTCTCCTGCACCCCAGCATAGATGGGGACGTACGGACTGGTGTAGGCGTTGTCCAGAAAGACCCAGTATATACCGCCAATAGGGTCGGGGAGCCAGTCCCGTAGCTGGGCAATCATGCCATAGTATCCCTGTGGGCGTGCCACGTTCCTTCGGTTGTTAATATCCAGCAGCTCGCGCATATCCTTGCTGGGGAAAGGTGTGGCAAGGGGGCTCTTCTTCATTCCGCCTTTCCCATCGGGCACATACCAGTCGTAGTCTTCTGTTTTATCATAGATGGTCCCTTCGAAAGTTGAGCGCTGAAAGGCCATTACATCCTGCAGCGAAATAAGGCGTTCCACTTTTACCGATGTTGGATAGAGAGAGAGAGGCTCCACATATTGAATATATTGGTTATAACCCATCATATGGCCATCCTCCAGGCTTCTTTCGGGCCAGTCAGCATAGTTGGGTGCATAGGTGCTGTAAAAAAGCCAGAGCCTGTTGGTGGCCCACTCACGAAGCATGGGGGCGTATACCTCCTGCCAGATGAAGGGCTTATTGCCACTGGGGTCGTACCAGCCCTTATCTACCGCAAACTGCTTGTAGTTAGGGGAGAACATGAAGTTTTCAACATCCTTTTCATCCACCTCCTTGATGATGCTCCAGTTTGCCACTACCAGAGCATGGTCGTCTGGTACCCGTTGAGCCACCCAGATGGCTCCTGGCTCACTACTTTCAGGGTCCCAGTCATTTCCCACGCTAAACACCTCAAAGATCCAGATCTCTTCTTTGTCACCTATAACAAGGGTCTCTGATTCCCCCACACATGAAGGGAGGAAGCCGTAGGTACTCATGAGATGACCTATAAACTGCGTTGCTTCCCTTGCGGAGGTGTAGCGCTGCAGTGCAAACATCTGAGCCTGCTCAACAGTCATAATCTGCTTACAAACAGCCATATCCACCTTCAGCTCCTCGCGCTGACTGGTAGTACTCTCTGCAATGGCCAGTTGATGCTGGTTGATATGTGGGTAGGCAGAATGTATATAAGTGTAGGTTTCTTCCACCTGGGGAATCTCACCAATTATATCCCCAAAATCGTTCAGGGGCCTGTGGATATCCTGGATGCCCCAGTAAACAGGAGCCATGGCACCACTTTTATAAGTCTGGCCATGCACGACCCTGATCCGCGTATCAGCACCGGCATCGGTATGTGATACAAGCACTGATCCGTCAACGGATGCTTTTTTACCCACTGCAATAATGGTACAGCTGTGAGAATCGGTGGCAATCAGCAATAAAAGAGCAACTATTGAAACTCTGAAAATAAATAGCTTAGATATCATTTGAAAAAATATTGAGTTTTATAATAGAAAATGACTATTTTGCTTTCTAATTTAGGAAAGATTCCTGAATAACCACTGACCCTCTAAAAAGATAGCCCGTTCCTAATATGAGCTGTCAATGATTCGAAATTATCTCTTAATCGCCATTCGCAATATCTGGCGTAATAAGGTATATTCCTTAATTAATCTGCTGGGCCTGTCCATAGGCATTTGCAGTTCCATCATTATCCTTCTTTTTGTACTTGATGAGCTGAGCTATGACCGGCACAATGAACACTTTCAGGATATTTACCGGATCTGCATCCGTGGAAAAATCCGTGGAGACGAAATTGAAGCAGCGCTTTCCAATGCCCCTATGGGTGCAACCCTTAAGTCTGACTTCCCTGAAGTAGAGGAATTTACAAGGCTTTACACATTTGATGGTGATCCGGTGGTAAGGTATGAGGACAAAGTATTCATCGAGGAGAATTTCTATTACGCCGATTCCACCTTTTTTAATGTATTTACTGCTCCGGTAGTTTTTGGTGATCCTGCAGGCATGCTGAATCGTCCCAATACCATTGTGCTCACCGAGGAAATTGCTAAAAAATATTTCGGGAATGAAGATCCGGTGGGTAAGATGCTAAGCGTGGGTGAGTGGGATATAAACTATGAGATCAGCGGGGTGGTTAAAGGTTTTCCTGAGAATTCCCATTTCAGATTTAATATGTTGGGTTCCATGACCTCCATACACCTTGCCGAAGTTTCTCGCTGGCTGGGCAATAACAATTACACCTATATCAGACTCAAGGAGGGAAAGGATCCGAAGGACCTGGAGTCCAAATTCCCGGAACTGATTGCTCAGCATATGGGAGCTGAACTTGAAGAAATTCTGGGGCAGACCATGGAGGAGTTTCTGAGCGCTGGAAATACCTACGGCTATTATCTTCAACCCTTGAAAGAAATACACCTGGAGTCGGACCTGCAGTTTGAAATCAACCCGGGTGGGAGCAAATCTTCGGTCATCATGTTCTCGGTCATCGCCATATTCCTGATTATCATTGCTTCCATCAATTTCATGAACCTTGCAACCGCCAGCGGGGCAAAAAGAGCCACTGAAGTCGGGATCCGAAAGGTGGCCGGGGCAGCGAAGCAGCGTCTTATCTGGCAATTCCTGACAGAATCCTTCCTGATAGCGACACTGGCACTGGTACTGGCCGTTGTCCTTGTGGAACTGTTCCTTCCTGGATTCAATACTTTATCAGGTAAAAGCCTGGATATGAATTCAATCAAAACATGGAAACTTTTAATGGGACTGTTGCTGATTGGCCTGTTTGTAGGTTTTGCATCTGGATCTTATCCAGCCTTTTTTCTTTCGTCCTTTAAGCCGGTGGATGTTTTGAAAAGTGGAGCCATGAGAGGGATCAGGGGAGCCGGACTGCGGAAGGTGCTGGTAACATTCCAGTTTATGATTACGATTGTTCTCTTCATCTGCACCATGGTAGTCAACGGACAAATGAATTACCTGGAGGTGAAAGATCTTGGATTTGAAAAGGAAAACATGGTGGTAATTGACCGGGCTTATGTGCTTGATAACCAGCAGGAGGCATTCCGGCAGGAGTTGCTTAAGAATCCTTCCATCCTGGATGCCTCATTTTCCAGTGCCGTTCCGGGGGGCTTGATTGGAGATAATGTATACCTACCCGAGGGTGCTGAAACAGGCGAAACGCATGCAATCAATAATATGTGGACCGACTGGTATTTCAATGATACTTATAAACTGGAAATTATTAAAGGCAGGTGGTTTGAGGAGGGAAATCCCACAGATTCATCAGCTTTAATCATCAATGAATCGGCTGTGGAGAATCTTGGTTTCGAGGATCCGCTGAATAAGCGTCTCTATACCCAGTTTGGTGATGAATCTGAAAACCCCAGTCATATTATAGGTGTGGTTAAAAACTTTCATTTTCAATCCCTTCACCAGGAGGTTCGTCCCCTGATCATTCATTTTAACGAATCGAACCGGTACCAGCTTTCTGTTAGGATCAGCGGTAGTGAGACAGCCGAAACCCTTGATTTTATTGAGAAAACCTGGACTTCATTTAAGGAGCAGCAGCCCATTCACATGACCTTCCTGGAAGAGGATCTTGCCGCCCTCTACCACAATGATGAAAAAACTGCAGCAGTGTTTTCGATCTTTTCCGTACTGGCAATCTTTATTGCAGCCCTCGGATTACTTGGGCTGGCCTCTTTCAGTGCTGCCCAGCGAACCAAGGAGGTGGGGATCAGGAAAGCCATGGGTGCATCCATTGGCGGAGTACTCTTTACGCTTTCAAAGGAGTTTATCTGGCTGATCCTCATTGCAACTCTGGTAGCCTGGCCCCTTGGCTATTTTATGATGAAGAGCTGGTTACAGGGCTTCCCCATTAGAATTCCCCTGGAGCCCCAGGTGTTTATAGTCAGTTCCCTGCTGGCCTTTTTCATTGCTGCGGTAACGGTCCTACTTCGAGTTTACCAGGCTGCGGCTATGAATCCGGTTTCTTCGCTTCGATATGAGTGAGCTTGCTTCGCAAGC
>CAZRPW010000017.1:4402-54971 GCA_964601975.1 uncultured Bacteroides sp. | reverse complement strand
AATATCCGTTTCTTATGATATTTTAGTAATATTCAGATATTTTATATTCACATAACTCAGGAATCGCTGCCAGGCCACCGGAATCGCTGCATTTCTTATCTAATTCATAACATTACATTTTTGTGTAAGGCTATTTCAGGCCGGGACACACTGTCTCTTCCATAGCATTCTTAGATTATATCAATTCAACACTTTTGAGACACCCTCTTTTTTTATACTCCCCTGTGTCGAAAAAGGGCTAATGTTGCCTTCATGAAAACCTTCCAATGATAATCGTACTTTTGCAGCCTAATACTTTATAGATGCCAAGCATACAACTGGAAAACTGCATTAAGTGCCTAAAATGTGTAAATGATTGTCCGTCCAAAGCCATCGACATTGAACCGGGCACCATCAATGATACCTGCATTCACTGCGGACACTGTGTGGCCATATGTCCCGAATCCACTATCTTTCCTGACGAAGGGCCCATCAACAGGCTTCAAGCCCCGACCATCACAGCTGGCGATTTTCAAAAGCTCTCTGCCGGGATCAGAACCTGCAGGAGTTACCATAAAAGGGAGGTGGAAAGCGAGGTCCTTGAGGCCCTGGTCGAAAATATGAAACACTATCCCTCGGCCAGCAATTCCCGTCCAATCGGTATCACCATTGTGAAAACCAGGGAGATCATCGATAAGCTCGATCAGCAAACAGCACAAAAACTGATCTCAACACTTCGACTGGTCACATCGCCTGTTATGCGACTCATCCTCCGCATATTCGCACCGAAGATGGGTGTGTCCCGCCTGAATGCATACAAAAAGCAGTTCATCGAGCGGCAAAGCCCTGACTCATCCCAGGTGTGCCATCATGCGCCTTCGGTGGTCCTGTTTCATGCACCCGTCTCAAAATATGGGATGGCCAGCGCAGACGCCTATATCTGGGCAACTTACACCTCAATTCATGCAAATACCCTTGGATTGGGAAGCTGTTTTAATGGCTTTATTGTGATGGCCATGAAGCGCAGCAAAGCCATGCGAAAGGAGTTTGGGATTCCTGACAATCATCAGCTATATGCAGCCTTGCTGATTGGGTATCCCAAAGTGAAATACACCAATGAGGCCGGACGGGAAAAGCCTAAAGCAATTCTTATTTAAGAATATAGCGCGAAAAAGGCTAATTTTGCATTCATGAAAACCTTTGAAGCGCTGAATCTCACAAAGCCGCTGCTGAATGCCCTTGAAGAACTGGGTATCCAAACTCCAACTCCCATTCAAACGGAGGCCTTTCCCGTAATCCTTTCGGGAAAAGACGTGGTGGGGATCGCCCAGACAGGTACCGGTAAAACCTTTGCCTACCTCCTCCCCCTGCTGAGGGATTTAAAATTTTCAAAGGAAATTCACCCCCGGATACTTATAATGGTGCCCACCCGCGAACTGGTATTACAGGTTGTAGAGCAGGCGAAAAGCCTCTCGACATACACCAATACCCGGGTGACGGGTGTTTATGGCGGAACAAATATAAATACCCAGGCCCAGGCTGTTGCCCAGGGCTGCGATGTCCTGGTCGCTACTCCCGGGCGCCTCTACGACCTGGTTTTGAAAGGGGTCCTTCGCATCAAAGACGCTAAAAAACTGGTGATCGACGAGGTCGATGTGATGCTGGACCTGGGATTCCGCTACCAGCTTACTAATATTTTCGATCTCCTGCCCGAACGCAGGCAAAACATCATGTTTTCCGCAACCATGACGGAGGAAGTGGATGCCCTGATCGACGATTTTTTCAATCTACCGGTCAAGATCTCCATTGCAGTCAGCGGTACCCCCCTGCACAACATCCAACAGCAATGTTACCCTGTACCAAACTTCTACACCAAAATCAATCTGCTAAAATATCTCCTGGGAAAGAGAGAAGAATTCAGTAAGGTGCTGGTTTTTATTTCGGGAAAAAAGAATGCAGACAGGGTTTATGAAGCACTGGAGGAGTCATTCGGACCGGAGAGCTGCATTGTCCATTCAAATAAATCACAGAACTACAGGATTCGTTCGGTGCAGCAATTTGATTCGGATGAAAAAAGGATCCTGCTTACCACCGATGTGATGGCCAGGGGACTGGATCTGGATAAAATCACACATGTTATCAATTTCGACACACCCGGCTATCCCGAGAACTACATGCACCGGATTGGTCGTACAGGCAGGGCAGAACAGGAGGGCCATACCATTCTGTTCTATACAGAAAAGGAAGAAGCTGCAAAGCAGGCCATTGAAAGCCTGATGGATTTTGAGATTCCAAAAACTGACTTCCCTTCGGAAGTTGAAATTTCAAGAGAATTAACTGCCGAAGAGAACCCTGAAAAAGCCGAAATCAGGCTCAAGCCGGATGCTGATATTAAATCCAAGGGTGGTGCTTTCCACGAAAAACTCTTGAAAAACACAAAAACCAACCAGGGTGGATCCTACCTGAGGAAAATGAAAAAGCATAAGAAGCCCAAGACCCGGGGCGACAAGAACTTCAACAGGCGAAACAAAAAGAAATAGATTCCACTCAGAATTCCCGGTAGTCAGCATCCAGCAACAGGTTCGCTTCAGGCTCCCTGAACCTGGCGGTTTTACTATCCCAATGCAAGGTCTTGTTTGGGAAACGATTCGCAATCACTCCCAGCAATATGGCCTCGGTTAACCTGGAGGCATAAGAGAATGGAGCACTGCACTGGCCTTTGCCCATACAGGCATCCACAAACTGGTGATAATGATTATCTTCCTCAATTTCCGGAAAGTCGATCTCTTGATATGCGCCATCGACAATCAGTTTCGGATAGTCCCAGTGCGGCAATAGCAATTTGCCCTTTTTCCCGATAAACACGGCTCCCTGTTCTGGCAGTACTTCGTCATTGGGCAGCATCAAATCCTTATGCGTATCCGGGGCGCCCTCGCCATCATACCAAACCCATTTTAGCTTTTTAGTTGTATATCGGGTTCCGGGGAACCGGTATTCAACCACATTTTTTTCAGGATGCCCATACCCGGTGGGCTGACGACAGGTGGTTTTAATGGTCTCCGGGACATCCAGCTCGAGTGCAGTATAGGGCGTGTCAAAGATATGTACTCCCATGTCACCTAAAGTTCCACAACCATAATCCACAAACTTCCTCCAATTCCCCGGGTGATAAAGATTATCCTTGTAAGCTCTTTCCGGGGAGGTTCCCAGCCAGAGATTCCAGTCCAGAGTCTCAGGTACCGGATCGCTTCCCTCGGGAACAGGCCCGTCATATCCCCAGTTTTTGGGTGACCAGGCCCTGACACATGAGACTTTACCAATGATCCCCCCCTGGATTAATGCAGCAGCCTTTTTGTACATATCGCTCGAGTGGCATTGAATCCCCATCTGTGTAACCAGATTCTTCTCCGCAGCCACTTTTTTCATGGCTCGGGCTTCGGTTACATGATGCGTAAGGGGCTTTTCACAAAATACATGTTTGCCCATATTCATGGCTTTCAGGGAAGCAGGGGCATGTGTATGGTCCGGAGTGCCCACAACCACTGCATCAATTGAGCCAGACATCTCATCGAAGAGTTTCCTGTAGTCGGTAAATACCCTTGCGCCAGGATATAATTTGTGTGCCTCAGCCAACTGGATGGCATCCACATCACAAAGGGCAACTACCTCAACATCTGCATGGGAGGCAATACGTTGAAGGTCACGTCCGGCTTGTCCACCAACCCCTATATGAGCGGTTCTTAACTTTCCATTCTTTGTCAGCGCCCATACGGATGAGGGCAATATAGCAACCGATGCGAGCGCAGCGGCATTTCTCAGAAAATCTCTTCTTTTCATTCTTATTGTATAAAATCAGATTTGAAACACTTACAGCTCCTTAATGGATATATTCCTGAACCAGAGGACATGGCCATGCCCCAGGAAGCCGATATGCCCTTTTTTATTCGCTAAGCCAGGGTGCTCTTTTCCATCTATGGTCCGTTTATTTTCGATATAGATCCCGATATCTCCATCGACGATCACTTTACCATTCAGAATGACCTTAATTTTTGTCCCCTCGGCAACTACTTCCTGGGTATTCCATTCTCCAACAGGTTTCAGATAGCCTCTTAATGCAGGAATAACCCCATAAACAGAACCATGATACTGGTAGCAATGTAAATCCTTATATACATCGGCCGTATTATCCAGAATCTGCAGTTCCATCCCGGCATAAGCCGCATCACCCTTTGGCGGAGTTCTGATCCCCAACCCGTTGTTTGCACCTTCGGTCAACTTAAACTCAAAACGGAAGATGAAATCTTCATATTCAGCTTTTGTATAGAGGTTCCCACCTCCTCCCTCACCCGGACGAACAGCAATCGTCCCATCCTCAATGATATAGGCCTCCTTGTTACCGATCCACGAATCCAGATTTGTCCCGTCGAAAAGCACCGTAAAGCCGCTTTCAGGCACAAAGCCCTGATTAGGCTCCTGTGCATTTAAAACAGGGATACAAACAAATAATACCAAAATTACTCGGATCATTATACTCATTACGGTAAGGTTTTGAAAGTAAAATACAAGATAATACTTTAAATACATTTCCTATCTTTAAGAAAAGAAAAAGAACCTTATGACTGCAAAATCCGACCGGCGTGACTTTATTAAAAAGACAGCACTGTTTACTGGCGCTGTGAGCATAGCTGGCCACACGGCCTTGGCCCAAACCAGTCAAAAAAAAAGCATGAAGAATTTGTTGCCCAAATGGAAGGGATTTAACCTGCTTGATTTCTTTTCTCCAGCGCCTGCCCGGTCGAGGGGCAGGACCACCGAAGAGGATTTTAAATGGATGTCTGACTGGGGATTTGATTATGTAAGAATCCCCATGGCTTACCCATCCTACCTGGATTTTAACAGGGAAAAAGATATCACTCCGGAAGATGTATACAAAGTCAGCGAAGAAGCACTGGAGCTTATAGATCAGCTGGTTTTTTTGGCTCATAAATACGGGCTGCACGTGAGCATTAATCTGCACCGCGCCCCGGGCTATTGCATTAATGCAGGATTTCGCGAGCCCTATAATCTTTGGAAAGATAAGGAAGCACAGGATGCTTTCTACTGGCACTGGAAGATGTGGGCTGCTCGCTATAAAGAAATCTCCCGATCAAAGATCAGCTTTGATCTGCTGAATGAGCCCGCCATGATTGAGGATATGAATTACCAGCTCTCATCCAAGACCATTGTTCCCGGGAAAATTTATGCGGAGATCGCAGAAAAAGCAGCCCGGACCATCTGGGAGGAAAATCCCGACCACCTGGTTATCGCCGACGGGAACGAGGTGGGATCCAAAGTCATCCCCGAAATCACACATCTTCCTATTGCACAAAGCTGCCGGGGCTATTTCCCGGCTGTCATTTCACATTACGGAGCCCCCTGGGTATACAAGGATCCGGATAAGATGCCAGAGCTCCTCTACCCGGGCGAGGTGGATGGTCAGATCTTAAACAGGGAAATGCTGGAAGCGTATTATGCCCCATGGATCGAACTGGCGAAATCGGGAACCGGCGTACACTGTGGTGAATGCGGATGCTATAATCTCACGCCCCATGATATTTTCCTTGCCTGGTTTGGAGATGTGATCGATATCCTCTCCTGTGGTGATATTGGTTTTGCCCTGTGGAATTTCAGGGGCGACTTTGGTATCCTTGACTCGGGACGCAAGGATGTGGACTATGAAAACTGGCATGGACACAAACTGGACCGCAAACTACTGGACCTGTTACAAAAGGCCTAGCCCATAATACTCGTTAAATTGCATCTAAGGATCATGGCTAAAATGAAAACTATTCTATTCCTCCTCTATGGTTTCCTGGCATGTATGCCCGGATTTGCCCAGAGCAATTCTGTACTGATTGAAACCGAAAGCTTCAGAAATAAGGGCGGCTGGGTTATCGACCAGCAATCTATGGATGTGATAGGCTCTCCCTATCTGATGGCTCATGGTATGGGCACCCCGGTGATGGATGCATCTACCACCGTAACTTTTCCAGGCAAGGGAAACTACAGGGTCTTTGTGAGGACCAGGAACTGGACAGCGCCCTGGTCGGAGCATGCAGCAGGACGATTTCAGGTTCTTGTGAACGGAAAGACAGTAAAACAGGAATTCGGAACCCGGGGCAGTGACTGGGCCTGGACCGATGGAGGAAGCATCAAAGTGAAGAACAAGCAGGTGGAGATATCACTTCACGATCTTACCGGCTTCAATGCACGTTGCGATGCCCTGTGGTTCACTTCCGACGCCTCTGAAGCTCCTCCTGAACTGCCCATTCCCAAAAACTCAAAACCCCGGGAAAGCAGCTTTGATTTCGTGGTTGTGGGAGGTGGAATGGCCGGGACCTGTGCAGCAATCTCTGCGGCCAGGCTGGGTGTGAAGGTTGCACTGATCCAGAACAGGCCTGTGCTCGGGGGAAATAACAGTTCGGAGGTGAGGGTACACCTGGGTGCACGCATCAAGCTGGAGCCCTACCCGGCCCTGGGAAATCTGGTAAATGAAATTGGACCCGTCCGGGGTGGTAATGCCCAGCCAAAGGCCTACTATGAAGATGATAAGAAGCTAAAGGCAGTGCTGAACGAAGCAAACATCTCACTCTTCCTGAACTACCACGCCAATGAGGTAGAAATGGAAGGTTCTTCAATCAAAAGGGTGGTGGCCCGGAACCTGGAAACCGGGGAGAAACAGGCCTTCTCTGCGCCACTTTTTGCAGATTGCACCGGAGATGGCAGCATCGGATTTCTTGCCGGCGCCCAATACATGTCGGGACGGGAAAGCCAAAGTAAATTCAATGAACCCACCGCTCCGCCCGAGGCGGATCAACTTACAATGGGAATCTCTGTTCAGTGGTTCTCAGAAAGTCGGGATGAGCCTTCAGACTTTCCGGATATAGCATGGGGTCTCCCCTGGAATGAGGAGAAGACCTTTGCCATCAGGCGGGGCGACTGGGACTGGGAAACCGGGATGGGAAAGGACATGATCCGGGAAACCGAGTTTATCAGGGACTATGGCCTGCTGGTAGTCTATTCCAACTGGTCGTACCTTAAGAATCATTATTCGGGCAAGGAAGCTTTCAAAAATGAGAAACTGCAATGGGTGGCCTACATAGGCGGTAAGCGGGAGTCGCGCCGACTGATTGGAGATTACGTGCTCAATGAAAACGACCTGATCGGACAAAATATAATGCCCGATGGTACTGCACCCACTTCCTGGACCATCGACCTGCACTATCCCGACCCTGATAACATTGAAAAAATGGAAGGAGAACCCTTCCGCTCCATTGCCAAACACATTCCCATCCACCCCTATCCCATTCCATTCCGCTGTCTCTATTCAAATAACATTCAGAACCTGATGATGGCGGGGAGAAATATATCGGTCTCCCATGTGGCACTGGGAACGGTCCGCCTAATGCGCACCGGGGGAATGATGGGAGAAGTGCTGGGAATGGCAGCTTCTGTTTGCAAGGACCGGGGAGTACAGCCTCGGGATATCTACCTTGAATATTTCTCCGATCTGGAGGTTTTAATGCTTAAGGGCGTTGGGGATCCTTCCCTGCCCAATACCCAGGACTACAACCAGGGAGGAACCTTGATGAAGAAATGAAACTTGTTCTGTTCTATTTGGCAGTGATCCTTGCCTTTGGATGTGTAAACAAGCCGAAGCACCATTTTGAACAGGCTGTCCCCGAAGGAAAGGGCTTCTCCTCTGCAAAATTGGATACACTGAAAACTCACCTGGAACAAAGCGGGGCCTTCTCCATGATGCTCCTGGTTGATGGCGAGGTTATATTTGACTGGGGGGAAAGCGACCAGAAGCACACAATCCACTCCATCCGGAAATGCCTTTTAAACTCCCTATTCGGGATTGCTGTTTCAAGAGGAGTAATTGATACAAGCATGACCCTAAGGGAGCTGGGGATTGATGACATCGAGCCTGCGCTTACCCAGAGCGAACAAGGTGCCCGGGTAGCCGATCTCCTGAGGTCGCGATCAGGAGTGTATCACCATGCTGCAGGTGTGAGTGAGGGAATGCTCAGGGGAAAACCCCAACGGGGTGACTTCCTCCCCGGAGAGCACTTCTACTACAATAACTGGGACTTTAATGTACTGGGTTTCATCCTGGAACAACAAACCGGGAAAAGTATCTATACACTTTTCCTGGAAGAGATTGCGCTACCCCTGGGAATGAACGATTACCGGGGAAAATTTACCAGCATAGACGGCGAAGAGAAGGGCGTTGCTTTGCCTCGTACCGATGGTTTCTACCAGTATGAAAAAAGTAAATCCCGCTATCCAGCTTACCATTTCAGGTTATCGGCAAGGGACCTGGCGCTTTACGGACAACTCTACCTGAACCAGGGAGAATGGGAGGGAAAGCAGATTGTGCCAGCACAGTGGATTGAAGCCAGTACCCGGCCATATTCGCTTTACAATCCTGAGCATGGAATCGCCTATGGCATGCTCTGGTATGTTCTTATGCCCCATGAGAAAGGACAGCGCTTTTCCTTTTACCACACCGGGGTGGGGATGCACATGCTGGGGGTTTACCCATCCTCCAATATGGTCCTGGTGCACCGGGTTGATACAGAAAATAAATGTCTATATCATAAGCGTGATCTCTACAAAATGATCGAACTTGTATTTGACGCTAAAACACAGCCAAAATGAAAACTTTTACGACACTGCTCTGCACCTTATTGTTCATAACCGCCGGTTTTGCCCAGAAAGCAAAATTATCCCTGAACCTTGAAGAAGGAAAGACCTACCGGCAAATCACCCATGCAGTAACAACCCTGAACCAGGATGTATACGGACAAAAGATGGAAATTCTAATCACCGTGGAAGGATCCATGTCCTTTCTTGTGAATACTGCCAAGAAAACAGGCTTTGACATGACTGCCCGGTACGACTGGATGAAAATTTCCATGGGAATGCCCATGGGCCAGGGGACCATGGAACTCAGCTCTGAAGATCCTGCTGAGGATGATTTTATCTCCCAGTTCCTGGCCGAAGTGAAGCTTATTCCATTTCAGATGAAAATGGACCGCAAGGGGAAAATCATTGAGATGGAAAACGTGGATTCAACCTGGGAGGCAGCCATGGATAAAATACCCATGGCTGAGTCAGAACGGTTAAAATCACAAATGATGGATGCCTTCGGGGAAGATGCCCGAAGGGCCAGCATTGAAATGGTCACAGCAGTTTTTCCCGAAAAAGCGGTGAAAGTGGGAGCACAATGGACTACCACCACCACCCGAAAATCGGGGATGTCATTTACCCTGTCTAACACCTATACCTATGAGGGAAGTGAAGATGGCCTGGCAATCATCTCTGTCCGGAGCAGTATCGAAACCACCGATCAGGAAGCCTGGGTCGAAAACGGCGGAATGACAATGAGGTACGAGCTCTCAGGTCTGGCCACCGGACATATAGAAATAGATCCTAAAAGCGGATGGACAAGGGAAGCAAGCATTGAACAGAACCTGGAGGGGAAAACCTACATAAAGGACAATGAGCAAATTCCCGGCGGAATGGAAATTCCAATGACCATCAAGACTGAGCAAAAGATCACCGATGAGTAAGATCACCTACAAGTAAGATTAAGATGGTATTATCTGCCGGCTGAAATAGCGCCGGGGATCTCCGGAACCACCAGTCTGCCGAAAAAATGAGCGGGTTGGAGAATCTCCTCGTAGGTGGGAGGCGGATTATGCAGGAGAATCTGAACACCCTCCTTAAATCCGGTGGTATCGAGAAAGGTTTTCAGATAAACTGCGGCGTACTTATATTTTACCATATATGCATGATCCCTGTCCAGCAGTTCCTCAACGGAAGCAGGCTTCTCCACCCGGGGCGGCTGAATCAATTCACCCATTTCCCCACATAGGTATTCACAAAGGCCCTCCTCGATAAAGGAAGATCCGAAATTCTCATATGAGTTCACAATCCAGATACTGGTTTCATACGATTTATCCACACGAATCTTGTGTAGCGACCTCATTTCCAATCCAATCTGGTTTATATACTCATGGGTAAGCTCATGGATCATTACACCTTTCACAAACTTATTACTCTCACGGAGGCTTTCCCGGCGCTCCGCTGAGAGATCATCAAGCTCATAGGCCTCAAAGCGCTCGGCGGTACTTATATAGATTTCATGTGGGAAATACCTTCCCAGTTCGATGGAATGGGTATCGTATTGTTCTTCCGGGCCAATCGTGTAGATCCAGACATTATACAGGGTATCTCCTACAAAATCCTGGTACTCCCTCAAGAGCAAGTCAGCATTCTCTTCCACATACCGTTCAATACCTTCACTGGTGGGCTTTCCTTTCTTCAAAGGATAGTCGCCCGAAATCATGGCAGGCAAAAGCAGCAACAATATGGAGATCAGCTTTCCCATATACAAAACTCACCGGGTCCTGATGAGTTGACAAAATTCAACGCAATTGGTTCACTACAGTTAAGATGCAAAAGAGGAGGCTCTACCCTAGCCGGAGACAGGAAAAATACCTGCGAATTTACCTTCGCTGGTTTGTTCCGATAAGGAAATACAAAAGGGAGCCCAGGAAGGGCAGGAAAATAATGAGAAGCACCCAGATAATTTTTTCATTCCCGGGGAAGTTACCCGTCAGAGCACTGACCAGCGCCACCAGCGGAAAAAGAATGATTAAAAGTATAAACACCAATGTCATAATAATTCCACCACCCAGAAAAAACAGAAAAGTCATCATACCCTTTTTAATGTCTGATATAAATCTATAAATATTAAATAACCTGAACAAACTTTATAAGAAATGGCATGAAACGAAGTTTTACACTTATTAACAACCCGGGGCCTCAGTCCGGACATCCCTCCAATACTTTTCCTTAAGCTCTCAGTGTGTCAGGCGGGATCTGGCCCTCAGGTGTATAGCGACTTCGTCAATAGTGATATCTAATATCCAGTTATTATCAATTAAGCTTAATAAATGGATAATAGAAAATTTGCAAGTGATATCTAATATCGCCCTATTCAGCTATAGAGTGAATAAAACGATATCAGATGTCATTCTGACTATATTCCAGGTGGTTCCCGGATAAAAATCTTACCTTTTTTCGGGTTTATCACTTCTCCATCTTCTGAATTACCGGATTAGCCTGATCCACAGTTCACCCATGAAGAAATATCGGGGTAACTCCAAGCCTCAGTCCATTGATTCATATCGATTTTGATACTATCTTGCAGTTTAGCCTGATGAATGTAAAACCTAAAATCCAGATCCCATGACATTCAAACTCGATAATACCCGTAGAGAATTCCTGAGAAAGCTGATTGCCGGAACATCCATGATGGGAATGACTCCCCTCCTTAGCAGCCTTCAGTCCTGCAGCGGATCCAATCCTGTGAACAAGATCCCACAACGTCCTTTTGGAAAAACCGGTGTGAACGTGGGTATCTACAGCCTGGGGGCCCAGGCCACCGTAGAACAGGTGGGGATGAAAGAGGAAGCCCTTGCCATTATCAACCGTTGCCTTGATATGGGCATTAATTACATTGACACTTCGGCATGGTATGGCCAGGATGGAACCAGCAGTGCGGGCGATCACCTGCGCGGAACCAGTGAAAGGCATCTCGGGGAGGTAATGAAAAGCAGGCGCAGCGAAGTCTTCCTGGCCACCAAGACCCATGACCGCAGTTACGACGGTGCCATGCGCCACCTGGAATCGTCCCTTAAAAACCTGCAGACCGACCATATTGACCTCTGGCAGATCCACAATATCAAAGGAGGCGGCAATGAGGACATCGACTATATATTTTCTGAAGAGGGCTGTATGAAAGCACTGCTGAAAGCAAAAGAAGAAGGAGTCGTCAGCTTCCTGGGTATTACCGGGCATGCCGATCCGGCCCCCATGAAGCAGCTTATAGACCGCCATCCCTTCGACGCTGTTCTGATGGCTCTGAATGCAGCCGATAAGCATTACAACTCATTCATCGAGAAACTGTTGCCCACAGCTGTAGAGAAGCAGATGGGAATCATTGGCATGAAGATCCCGGCCCGCGACAGGATTTTCGACCATGGAGGTATCATCACCATGAAAGAGGCCATGAGCTATACCATGTCTCTCCCCATAAGCACCATCATTGTAGGAATTGATAAGATTGCGGAACTTGAAGAAAATGTGCGCATAGCCCAGGAATTTAAGCCACTCTCGGCCGATGAAATGCTGGCCATTGAGGACAAGGTGAAGCCCTATCATGAACATCTAATGTTCTACAAGGGACTATCCGACTGGCCCGAAGAATGGTCAGGCAACAACATCTGATAAAAGAGAAACTGGAAAGACCTGCTATGCAAAATAAATTTATTCCCTCCTATCACGGATTCAGGGTTTACTTCACATCCAATCTGCTTTACTCCTTTCTGATCATCCCCTTTCTGATCTTTCTTGGGGCTAAAACCATTCCTGAAGTCGCAGCGAACAGGGGATACATGGACGGAAATTCAAAAGCCATTATTGATTCCCTGAAAGTGATTGCCGATTCCATGGAGGTTTCAGGCGGGGCAGCCTATGACAGCCTGCTTAACAGCGCAATCGAACTTGGAGAGGCACATGTTGACTCCATTGCCAAAGAAAAACGAGGCCCGGTATTTATCTCCATGACGGCCTCGGACAAAGATGAGGATGAGGGCGAAGACCAGGGGATTGGCATGGGCGAAGACCAGGGGATTGGCATGGGCGAAGATAAGGATGAAGACAAGCTGAATATGTTTGAAAAGGGAGGCCCCTTCTCGATATTTTTCAAAATCCTTACAATTCTTACCCTGGCGGCATATATCGCAGGTCTTATCTACAACAACCCTTTTAAAAGGTATTTTAAAAAGATCCGGCGCAAACAGGAGCCGGGCGACAAATTAAGAAATTATTGTAAGCGTCAACTATTGTCTACCCCGCTTATAAATGCAACGATTATTACCCTGCCCAGCGCCATCGTCCTGCTTTACTCCTTTGTCTTCATTCTTCTGAAAAACCAGGTGGAGGTCCCTATTGAAAAGGAAATTTTCCGGGAATTTTTCTTTCTGGCTGTGCTGGCCACGGTCCTGGAGTTTCTCTTTGTGTTCTACTGGATTAAACACAGGGTACATATCCGCTACCTGGAATATTTCTATTCGAAAGAGGAATTAAAGCTTAAGGTATTCAAGCAAAAAGGGGGTAAAATCAGGGGACGCCTCATCATTGCCAGCGCCATGACCTCCACACTGCCCCTTCTGGTCGTCTTGCTTTACCTCTTACAGAGCCTTACAAAGGTAAGATCACTGAATCTTGACAAAGTCTCCGAAGAAGCATGGAATATTCTGATCGGACCATGGGGTGATATGATCAATACAGGGAAGGACAGCTTCTCGGTGGAGAAATTTGAATGGTTGATGTATGTGAATGCCATTGATGCTTTCAGCATGATTATAGGCATCAGCATGGGGATACTGGTATCTCTTCTTTACCTTTTTCTCTTCATCAGATGGACCACCCAGGACATCACCTACCCGGTAAAGGAACTCCTGTCAAACATGAGGACCATGCGCGCCGGCGAGGCTGAACAATATACAATCGTTCGTACCAATGACGAGATCGGTGAACTGGCCGAAGGTTACAACCTGATGGCCCATGAAATTCATAAGCACGTAGAGCATATATCCTTGATGAACCGGGACCTGGAGCAAAAAGTAAAAGAACGCACCCAGGAAGTGGTTATGCAAAAGGAGGAGATTGAGGCACAAAAAGAAGAGATCGAAGCACAGCTCGACCTGACCACCGAGCAGATGGCTACGATAACCTGGCAGAATGAACAGATCCTGGACAGCATCCGCTACGCCGAACGGATCCAATCGGCCATCCTTCCTCCGGAGGAAGCCCTTTCCGAAGCCCTTTCACAGCATTTTATATTGTTCAAACCAAGAGACATTGTTAGCGGGGATTATTACTGGACCAGCATGCAAGATGGCAGGCTGATGATTGCAGTGGCCGATTGCACAGGCCATGGAGTCCCCGGCGCCTTTTTAAGTGTGATGGGAATATCCTCACTCAATGAAATTGTAAACAGAAATAATTCACTCAAGGCCGGAAAGATTCTTGAAGAATTGAGGACTTACGTGGTCCGCTCCCTTCACCAGACCGGTTCACGGGAAGAGGCCCGGGACGGAATTGAAATAGCCCTTTGCATAATTGATTTCGAGAAGCACAACATTGAATTTGCAGGAGCCAACAGGCCCCTCTACCTGGTCAGAAATAAAGAGGTCATACAATACCAGGGGGACCGGATGCCCATAGGGATCTACGAGCAGGAGCTTGGGAGCTTCACCACCCAGACTCTCAAGCTTCAAAAAAATGATTCGATCTATCTCTTTTCAGATGGTTATGTCGACCAGCTTGGGGGACCCGACAGAAAAACCTTTCGGGTTGCCAGGTTCAGAAAGTTGCTTACCGAAATCCAGGATCTGTCCATGAAGGAACAAAAAAAGCGGCTTATGGAGCAACATGAATCCTGGAAAGGCACCGTAGAACAAATCGACGATATCCTGGTCATGGGATTTCGCCTATAAGGCCACCTTTACATACTCAAAGTCGATTCCTGACATCCTGGCCATCTCCATTCCCACTTCATACATATCCTCATCGTCTTCCTCGTAGTGCCATATTACCCTGAGGGTAGTCCCCGCCTTTTTAATGGTATTGAAGATCTTAAAAATATCAAGAATATATTTTGCCGAAGTAGAATTGAAGTACTCAAGATTGAAATTCACTTCAAGGGGGCGGTCCCCACCCTTTCCATTTTGCTCGTCGGCAAATTTTTCAAGCCATTGGAGTATAGGCAGGTAAAAGCTCCTAACATTTTCGGGTCTTGACTCTCCTGTGAATTCAAACCTAAGCCCCTCAGGGTCCAGGGTCACTCCCGGGGAGTTTAATGTTGGGGCAAGGGTCAGTTTTTCCATGCTCTATCCTTTTAATTTAATTTCATATTCAAAAAATGAATGCTCTTCATCAACTTCAGTAAAACTGTAGAGAATCTCAGCATCGGTACGAAGAGCCATTGTAATTAATCCTAATCCGGCCCCTGTATCACTCACGCTGGGCTCCTTATTTATAACTTCCTCGTAAAGAGACTTCAGCGCTTCTTCATCCATCTGGTTAACCCGGTCCAGCTTAAAAGCAAGATCTCCCACATCATCGGTCCGAATGAGGTTTCCGGCCCTGACCAGTATACGATCCGCTTTTTTAACCACCGAGATCCTGGGTGGAGGCCCGGGAACAACCGGTTCGCCGGGTATTTTTGCAGCATATTTGAAGATATTATCAATCGTTTCCACAAAAATGCCATACAATCGCTTCCGACCTGGCTTATCCAAGTCCTGAAATTCCGCGCTGTTTCTCAGTTTACTCAATAGCATCTCTATGGTACCAAATGTTATGGCACCCTCAAAATCCACCAAGGTTGTTGATTTTGGCATACGTGACGCAAAATAGCGAAAAAATTGGTTACTTTAAAGTACCATGAGTGAAGCTATTCTCAAAGCATTGATGCAACTCTTCGCATTGATCGTGGATATTGATGAAGCCAAGGAAATTTCCGAGGAGGAAAGGGCCATTGTCAGAGCCTTTCTTTCACGCCAGTTAAGCAGTGAACTGGTTGAAAAATACATGAAGGTGTTTGACGAATACCTTCACCTCTATCATGCCGACAGAATTGCAAAAGGAAGCCTGAAGGAAAGGAAGAGGACCTCCCTGACAGCCGTAAGAATCCTGGGTATATGTGAAAAGATCAACGAGGAGCTGGAACAGAAACAAAAGATCTATGTGATCATTCAGCTCATTGAATATATCGCTTACGGCATCGAAATACAGGAGAAAGAGCTGGATTTTTTGGAGACGGTGGCTTCGGCATTTAACGTCCCTGAGGAGGAGTATCAAAACATCCTCAGATTTACAGCTTATTCACTGAAGGATATCCCCTACAAAGAAAGGGTACTTCTGATCAACAATGATGAGAAAATTCCCTTTAAGAAGATGAATCACATATGTGATCCGAAGTTGTCGGGGCAAATTTCCTTTCTGAGCATCGAGAGTGTCCAAACCTATATCCTGCGTTATCACGGGCAGGAAGATATATTCCTCAATGGACAATACCTCCAGGCCGGCACCTCCTATATATTTGAATATGGTTCATCCATTCGCGGGAAAAGCATTGATCCCATCTATCACTCCGATGTTACCGGAGTCTTTTCAAAATCGTTCATCGAAACCCGGCTCACTTTTGTGGCCAGGAAGGTAGAATTTCGCTTCAAAAACAGTGACAACGGTATTCAGGAATTTAACCTGAACGAGGAATCGGGAAAATTAGTGGGCATCATGGGTGGAAGTGGTGTAGGAAAATCTACCCTGCTCAATGTCCTGAATGGCAACCTGAAGCCAGCCAGCGGAGAAATTTTAATCAATGGATACAATATTTACGATGAACGGCATAAGGAAAAGCTGAATGGCGTCATCGGTTTCATTCCCCAGGACGATTTGCTCATCGAAGACCTCACAGTCTACCAGAATATCTACTACAATGCCAGGCTCTGCCTGGACCGCTATGATGATGAAAAAATAAGGGCACTTGTGAACCGGGTACTCATCGACCTGGACCTTTATGAGATCAGGGATCTGAAGGTGGGAAAACCTCTGAATAAGGTCATCAGCGGCGGACAGCGTAAAAGGGTGAATATCGGACTGGAACTGATCCGGGAGCCTTCTGTCCTCTTCGTGGACGAACCTACTTCCGGGCTTTCTTCGGTGGATTCAGAAATGGTAATGACCCTGCTAAGGGAACAGGTCCAAAAGGGAAAGCTTGTTATCATCAATATTCACCAGCCCTCTTCCAACCTCTACAAGATGTTTGACAAAATCATCTTCATGGACAAGGGGGGATACCAGATTTTCTATGGGAATCCATCAGAAGCTGTCATCTATTTCAAGACCAGGAGTAACCATGCCAATGCCAAAGAGGACCAGTGTATCTGCTGTGGCAATGTGGACCCGGACCAGGTACTCCAGATCATTGAAGCCAAGATTGTCAATGAAAACGGAAAACTATCCCGAACCCGGAAAGTCTCACCCAAAGAGTGGTTCGAGCGGCTGAAAAAGAGCCAGATCCTGAAAGAGGCAGGAAAGCAGAAAAAAGAGCCCCTCCCCCCGAATTACTATAGCATTCCCAGCCGGTTGAAACAAATGAAGATTTTCTTCACCCGGGACATCCGGTCCAAACTAACCAATACCCAGTACATCCTCATCAGCATGCTGGAAGCTCCCCTTCTTGCCCTGATTCTTGGCTTCTTCACAAAGTACTCCAGCGGTATTCACGGGGACCCCGCCGCCTATGTTTTCAGGAATAACGAAAACCTTCCGGCATTTCTGCTCATGAGTGTAATTGTATTTCTTTTCCTCGGACTTACTATCTCTTCGGAGGAGATTATTAAGGACCGGAAGATCCTCCAGCGTGAATCCTTCCTGAACCTGAGCAGGGGAAGCTATCTCAACTCGAAGATCCTGATCATGTTCACCATCTCCGCCATCCAGTCCCTGGCCTTCGTGCTCATTGGCAACCTGGTCTTCGAAATCAAAGGAATGATCCTCCCTTACTGGCTCATCCTCTTTTCGACATCCTGCTTTGCCAATCTGCTGGGACTCAATATTTCATCTGGACTCAATTCGGTGATCACCATCTATATACTGGTTCCCTTCCTCCTGATCCCACAAATCCTCTTCTGCGGGGTCCTTGTAAAATTCGATAAACTGAACAGGCGTATTTCCAATCAGCAGGTGGTTCCCGTGATCGGAGACCTGATGACCTCCAGGTGGGCTTATGAAGCACTTTCGGTGGAACAGTTCAAGAAAAATAAGTTCATGCAGGAATTCTTCGAAATCGAACAGAAGATCAGCGACGCCACCTACAAGGAATCCTTCCTGGTTCCCACCTTGCGCAATATACTGGATGAAACGGCAAAATGGATGGCAAACGGGCAGAAACAGGAACAGGTACAAACAAACCTGGCCCTGCTTTCAGAACAGATGCAGCTCCTGCAGCAGGAATACCCCGGCATTCCCTATCCGGGGGTAAAGGATATTGAAGCCAGCAGGGAATACCTGGAGCAGATCACCCTGAAAGCCAGGGAGGCCAGATCAGATGGGAGTAAGGCCCGGAGCATGAAGAAACAAAAGCTGGCCGACGAGCTGGGAGGGATATTTGCCTATGCTGCCTTCAGAGATGCCTATGAGAATAGCCAGCTAACAGACCTGCTTTTAAATAACTCCAGCATACAGAAGCTTGAACAAAAAGGAGGCAAACTTGTAAGATATTATCATCCTGCCTACCTGGTCCCGCATTCCAAAATCGGCAGGGCCCAGCTCTATGCCCCCGTTAAAAAAATGGGTAACCTGGAGATAGATACCCTGTGGTTCAACGTGTTTGTGATCTGGATTTCCTGCCTGCTGCTTTACCTGACACTCTACAATGATTCGCTTAGAAAAACCCTTACTTTTTTTGAGAACGTGAGGCTCCAAAAGAAAGGCCGGCAGTAAAGACCAGGCTGTTATTATTTATATGCAGGGGTGCAGTATTTACAAGCGGACTCAGGTCTGGCTGGTACTGGATTTCAATAAGCAAGGCACGCCGACTTAAGCTGAATTCAATTCCCACTCCCATACTAAGCCCCAGGACAAAACGGTTCTGCTCTTCGAGGGGATAGTCCGACTGGGAAGAATAATAAAGAAGCATGTCAAGCCTGGGGCCAATCAGGGCATAGGGTATCCAGGCTCCATTCTCTGTCCTGGCCCTCAACATGGGAGCAAGACTCAGGTACCTGTGCCTTGAAGTGACCTTCGCTCCTTCGCTCACACTGATCCGGTCGCCGTCGAGGTGATTCACAGATATGGATTGTGTGGTGGTGGCACTACCCCTGCAGGCAAAAGCCAGGTCGGTTCGCATGCTAAAATCATTTCCCTTAAAGGTTTCTGCATAAACAGCCACGAAGGGACTGAGAATGGGGTCCGTGTCCATCAGATACTCGATGGAAGTAAAGCGGTACGATTGGTTGGATAGTGCCACACCTGCTCTGAGCCCTTTATCGGCTATAAACTGAGCGTTTGCCATCTGAAATCCGGCAAGCAGTATCAAAGCGCAAAGTACCCATCTCCTTTTCATTCCACCAGGATTTTATAAATCTCTTCTCCTGAATCCGAGCTGAAGCGGACAATACAGATCCCGCTTGTCAGCCCATCAGGCTCAATCCTGTATTCCAGGTAAGGCATACAAGCCTCGAAGCGGCCCGTGTAAATCAGCTTACCGGTAATGTTATAAATATCCACTTTCACATCCTTCTCCTGAGGGACCGTAGATTTAAATGTAAATACGCCCTTATTTGGATTGGGCCCGATTATATAGGGAAGTGCAGTTTCCTTTAACATGGCTTCGTTCTGCTGACCAGTAATAAGCTTGAGCACCTGGTTTCGGGGATCAACCGTAACACCTTCCACCTGATGTTGCATTGGAATCAACCAGGTTTCTTTGCTTTTTTCCTGAAACATCCTTACCAGGGTGTCTCCACCGGGGTAATGGATCATATACTCCATACTCATTTTAAAGAGGGGATTGCTATCGGAAGAAGGAGTCTGGTTGGAGTGAAGGGTCAGCATACCATCCTGCTGCTCCCAAAAAACCTGGTAGTAGGGGAAGCCTGCTCCGAAGTACCACTGATTAAAAAAATCCGTAAAATCCAGACCGGAAGTTTCCTCAAGGACTGCCTTAAAATCCAGACCGGTGGCCACGCTGTCGGCATAGATATCAATGAAGCTCCGGAGTGTTTCAAAAAACAAATCGTCATCCTGTAGTTCGAAACGAATCATATGGATGATGGCCATCCCCTTGTTATAAGAAAGATTTCCACTGAAGATCCGATTGGAATTCTCTGCTTCCTCAATGGGAATATAAACCGAACCCTCAGGCTCACGTAGTGCTCGTTCGAACCTGTACTGCCTTTCCCCCTCGGCATATTCCGGTCCCAGGTGCTCCGTAGCCAGGTACCCTGCATAGGTGGCAAAACCCTCATTCACCCATATATCCTGCCAGGTGGCACAGGTTAGATAATTCCCAAACCAGGAATGCCCCAACTCATGTGCCACCAGGTAAAATTCAAAATTCCCCATGCCCGTCATGGTCTGATGTTCCATCCCCCCACCCCGGGGCCAGAGGTAGTGCCCGTACTTCTCCTGGCGGAAAGGATAGGGACCAAACAACTCACAAAATACATCCATAATGGCCAGGGTCCCATTGATCTGCTCCCTGTACTGGTCAAGGCAGCCGGGTGTATCATATACAAAATTCTGTATGAGAAAAGCTTCTGAACTTCCAGGGGGCTGCGATTCCAGGCTATACTCCAGGTAATCTGCGATTGCAATGGAGATCAGGTAGTAGGCAATGGGATAGTTCGATTTCCATTCATACCTCACCTTGCCATTGGGGAAATAGGTGGTTCCTGTAAAAATTCCCTGTGAAACCGCCATCAGGGCATAATCGGTGGTGACAAATACATGAACCGAATCGGCTTTATCTGCCAGGTTTTCCTTGCAGGGGAACCAGTCCTTTGACCCAAAAGGCTCCGAGCTGGTATAGGTGACCGGCACATTCCACTCATCATCCACCTCCATTTGCATTCCCTCTCCAGTCTGCCCCCCATAAAAAACCTGTGCTGAAATCACCATTCCCTTCCCCCACGGCGTATTCAGGGAAATATGAAGTTCATCATCCTGTTGTGAAAAGGAGTGCTGTTCCCCCCAGATCAGGACACTGTCCACCTTCAGACTGGAAATAAGTTCAAACACAAGGATGGAAAACTGATCCTCCAGCACTTCCAAAAGGATGGTCACACTACCCTGAATATGGTCAGATTGGTTATCGGCTTCCACATCCAGTCCGTAGAATTTGACATCATAAGCCTCCAGCAGAGGATTATCATTCAGAGCATTTACCTGGTGTTGAGACAGGGGCTGATATTCGCCTAAATCTCCGTGAATAGATTGAAAGTCTGTAAATAACTGAGCGCTGGCAAAAGGGGTGCTGAGTACCCCGGCAATGATTAGCATCCATATGTTCCTGGCAGCCTTCAAATCCATCCGAATTAATCTTCCTAAGTTAGCACATAGATAAGATGCAGCAAAACAGGAATACCCTACCGGGCCCTCATATGTCGTTTTTTAAATGCCCATGTACCAAAGAATCCATATACCAAGGTCAGAACCAGGATCGCCACCATCTCCGGGATAGTCTCCCTGATCTCAAGCCCGCTTACCAGGACCTTGTTCAGCGCTTCTATGGCCCATGTGGGAGAAAGTATATGATTCATCATAAAATCTTTACCTCCCACACTGAATAGCTTTCCACCCGAGATGGGGAAGGCAGCCCCGGTAAAAAACATAAGGAGAAAAAGGGGGAAAGTGCCTATGATTGCCACCTCCTTGATGGAGCGGCACATGGCCGCCACAATCAGACTAAAACTGATCATCGAGAGGGCTGTGAGAAAAGAGATCAGTAAGATAAAAACCAGGGAGCCGGGAATCAGGGTGTAGCCCAGTCCCATGGCTGTGAGCAGGGCAAATACAAGGGAAAGAAAGGCAATAATGATCTGCACCAGGGAGATTCCTCCCAGGAACTCCAATGCGCTAAGCCGGGAGATCTTAAGCCTCTCGAGGGTCCGTGTTTCCGCTTCCCTGACGATGGCTGCAGATGCTGAAAAAATAATCATGATAATAGAGAGAATCAGCAATCCGGGCACATATAATTCAAATTCGGAACGCTCGGCCGAATGACCCAGGGCTGTCTCTTCCCATGAAAGCGGGTAATTCATCCCCGCTGTTTCCATTATAAAATTATTTATAAGCTCTTCGGTCCAGACTGCAGCCACAATGTATTCCATGCTGGTGATATTACCTACAAGCTCCATCACTCCTGAAGAAGATTTCATTCCTGAATCCCTTTTCGACTCAAGGGCCATGGAAAACTCCCCCGGGATGATCACCGCCACATCGGCATCTCCCCTTTTCAGCATACGAATAGCTGTCTCACGATTTTCAGCCCTCGCATAAGAGAGCCCAGGCACTTCACCTTCCCCGGGTATCAGAGAACTTATAAGCTTTTCACCCTTCATTCCCCGGTCCTGATTCACCAGGACCACATCAAAGGCGACCATGCCCGGATTGGCCATCAGAAAGTAGATAGCAATAAAAAGGGGAGCCATTACCAGGATCATCACCAGGATCCAGTAGTCTCTCAGCTGTTCCCTTATACCCTTGATAAATATATAGTACCATCTCATGATCTCAGGCTTTTTCCGGTAAGGTGAATAAACACATCCTCCAGGGAATTTTCCCTCAGCCTCATCTCAACAACGCTGATACCCTCCTTCTCCAGGAGCTTATATATTTCAGGTATTCTGGATACCAGGTCCTTCGACCGCACTTTCAGAAGGCCCGCCTCCATTGAAAACTTAATATCCCTTGAGCGCAAGTCTTTCTCGATTCGCTCTACGGCTTCACTATCAACTGTCACGGGCTTCAGCTCCAGGATGTCGCCCTGTCCGATGGAGCGTTTGAGATTTCCCGGGCTATCCAGCTTCAAAAGCTTGCCAGCATCTATAATGGCCACCCGGTTGGCCAGCCGGTCTGCTTCATCCATATTGTGGGTAGTGATAATCACCGTCCTTTCCAGGGCCATCTCCCTTATAAACTCCCTGACCACTACCCGGCTCTGGGGATCAAGACCAGCTTCCGGCTCATCGAAAACCAGGATTGTTGGATCGTGCATCAGGGCCATAATTACATTCATGCGCCGCTTCATTCCCCCAGAGAGACTTGCCGCAAGTTTGTTCCGCTTATCTTCCAGCCCCATTCTTACCAGCAGATCATCTGCCCTTTTCCTGGCCAGATCTCCGGGCACATTGTACATCCTGCCAGTGAAGACCAACTGTTCGAAACAGCTAAGCTTACTCCAGAGGATATTCTCCTGGGGACAAATACCCACCCGGGATCGCAGCTCTGCCCCCCCCTGGGCTCCAAGGCTTTCCCCTTCCACCAGCACCTCACCGGAAGTAGGTTTGAGCAATCCGCACATCATTCGAATAGCCGTGGTTTTACCAGCTCCGTTTGGACCCAGGAAACCAAATACCTCGCCGCGCCTCACCTCCAGGGAGAGATGATCGACTGCGCACAGGTCACCATAGCGTTTCACCAGCTCCCTGACTTCCAGGGCGGGAACTAAATCTGTTGTGTTCGGATTCATTGTTCCTATGAATATCGGATTTTTTTACCTTTGATGCAACGAAACCACATATATCTAATTATGCCAAGAATTTTCACACCCGTCGATATTAGCCAGGAAGAAAAAGAGGTCAGGAAAGACTATTTTGACCGCCACACCCCCTTCGTTTTATGCGAAGCGTTTGCCAGGGAGGGTGAAAAATTCAAAGTGAAGGTGAAAATGGGGGCCGAATACACCCATCCCGACGATCCCGATCACCACATTAAATATGTACAGCTCTGGAACAGGGAAACCTTCCTGGCGGAGGCCCACTTTGCCCCCGGAGCCCTGGGAAACCAATCCGATCATGTGGAAGTTGACTTCTATATTGTTCCCGGAGCCGTGAGTATGAACCTATCGGCGATGGCTGTCTGTACAAAACATGGATTGTGGCAAAGCGAATCCAGGGAAGTCACTGTAAGGAAAAATTAATCAAGCACTTCTTCCTCTTCAGGCTCTTCGTAACCTGAGGTTCCGATAAAAGAAACAAAGGAGATTTTCCACTCTCCCTCGATCTTCTCAAGAAAGCGGACCTGTATGCTGTTGATTTCGGTCACATCTCCTCCAAAATCAGAGGTCCACTTCTGGTCACACACCACGAAGGCCGAATTGGGGTAAAGCTTTATGCGGAAGTTTGATTTCTCCACAGAGATATGCCGGTCGGAGCCAAGTTCATCCTCGGTTTCATCTCCGGTCATATGCTTTGAAACATCCTCCCAACCCTCGATAAAAACATAGCTGTCTGCTCCTGCTGTGAGTCGCATATTCAGGCTATCATGAACATGGGTGGATTTCATCCCCTCAAAGTCTCTTTTAAGATAACTGTCTGTTTCTTTGTTGATTACATCGACAATGGCTGCCTTCTCCTTTGCTTCGTCAATGGCCTGCTCGCACCCGGAGCTGAGTCCGATAAAAAAAGCGGCAATAAATAAAAGTGAGTATCTCATGTTTATATATTATTAGTAATATGAATGGCTCTGTGCAAAATACAACAATGGACTGTGAAAGTCAATTTATTATTACATTTGCTACTGTGAAACATCGCTTTACCATTGGATTTATTCTACTTTTCTTCTGTAGCCTGGGATATGCCTTACCACCAGAAGGACAGACACCTGAGAAAGGCATCCTTGATCTGAGGAATGCGGACCTGGATGAGCAAAGTTTTTTTTCCCTGAACGGAGAATGGGAATTTTATTGGAAAAAGCTTCTCTGCCCGGATACATACACGAAGGAAAAAGGAAAAAATGAAGGAATTCCAGTAAGAGTTCCCTCTTACTGGGATGATTACAATATTGAAGGACAGCAATTAACAGGCGTGGGTTATGGGACCTATGCGCTTACAGTCATCCTGCCGGAGAATTACAATTCAGCCCTCTGCCTTGATATCCCGGTATTTGACGTGGCTTATAAATTCTTCCTCAACGACTCCCTTGTAAGAAAAAACGGGACTGTGGGGACCTCAAAGGAAACAGAGAAACCCTGGTATGAACCTGGCACATTCTGCTACATCCCCGATAGAGACACCCTTCAATTGCTGATCCAGGTGTCCAATTATAATCACCGCAGGGGTGGATTTTGGAAACCGGTTTTTTTAGGAGGCTCATCGGCCATCCTTTCCAGGACAGAAAACAGGGCCATGTTCAACTACTCCACAATGGGGACGCTCCTTTTCATCATTGTTTTCTTTTCCATTTTCTGGCTCGCTACCAGGGAGGATACTGTTACCATTCTGTTTGCAATCACTGCCCTGGGAATCCTTATACGTTCAGTGAATACGGGTCTCTATTTCTCAAACTCTGTGGTGGATACCCCCTGGGCTTGGCAGATCAGAATGGAGTACTTCGGCACCTACCTGGCCTACCTGTTCGGAATGTTCTTTCTCCACAGGATGTTTTACAGGAAGTACATGGAAAATATCCTGAAGGCCAACGCCATCATATCCATCCTGTTGATTATCTCAGTATTCACAATGCCCCCCGGGCTATTCGCCTACAGCATGCTCGTATTCCAGCCCCTTGTGCTGCTTTTCCTGGCTCACTATATTGTGCTCAGCTTTATTGGAACGGTCCGCGGAAAGCTGATGGATGCTATCTTTTTCGTAGCCCTTGGCCTGTTTATTTACACCCTTGTGAACGATATCATGCTGGCCAATAGTGGCAAGGCCATGAGCACCACCTACCTCACCCAGCTCTCCTTTCAATTCTTTATCCTGGCAATGTCAGTGCTTATAATCATGCAATGGGTAAATAACTACAAGATCAGGCACCACCTGGAGTCCTCGCTCAGGTTTAAGACCAAGGTGCTATCGGTCATTGCCCACGACCTGAAGACCCCCGTGGCAAGCGTGGCCCAGTTTGTGGACTTACTCAATACCAAACCTGAACTTGCAGATAAAAAAGAGATTCTTAATTCACTGCATGAGTCCTCCCAGGCAGCAGTCACACTGCTGGATAACCTGCTCTACTGGGGAAGAAGCCAATCCGACGAATTAAAAGCATCGCCGGTTGAACTGGATCTCGGGTTACTGGTTTCTGAAGTGAAGTCGCTCTATGCACATATGGCCCTTCAAAAGAAAGTGGAATTCACTTCATCAATTCCTCCCAACACCCTGATCTATGCCGATAAAGACCTGTTAAACATTATTATACGAAATCTCATATCCAACGCCTTAAAATTTACACCTGCCCAGGGCTCGGTTAGCATTCATGCCCGGACTATAGGAGATATGGTGGAGGCCACTGTCACTGATACAGGAATCGGGATTAAAGCCGAAATACTCGAGCAGTTCAGAAATGAGGGACAACTTGCATCCTCCATGGGAACCGACAAGGAAATTGGAACAGGACTGGGCCTGCAGCTGGTCAGTGACCTGCTTGCAAAAAGCAACGGAACTCTTAGGGTGGAAAGCTCACCTGAGAAGGGATCCATCTTTACATTTACCCTACCCGTTAGGAAAACATAAATATCTAATGAAACTTTTTAAGAACATACAGTTAAAAGAGAAAGACGACAGAGTCATACTTGTAAGAAGTAGTGAAGATCTTTCGGAGTGGGTGACAGACGGCAAACAAAGGGCTTACATCGAAGAGCGATTTGCCGGGGATAAAAAGAGCGTTCATATCAATATGCTTGATTACCAATTGATTATCAGCAAAATCAATAACCTGGACAGCCCTCTGAACAAGAGGCTTGAGGAGGCACGAACTGCTGCCCACGCGCTGCATCAAAGCATCAACGACCTGGATATCAGCAAGCTGATTATTGTAAATGGAGGTGTTACACCAGAAGAAAGCATAGCCTTTGCCGAAGGGATGGCGCTTAGCGCTTACCAGTTTTTAAAATACAAAACCGGTGAGAACTTAAAGCCAAACTCACTTAAAGAGCTTGGGATCTATGACAGGGACCTGAGCGAAGACCATTTAGTAAAGCTGGAAAACCTTGTGAATGCAGTATATTTCAGCAGGGACCTGGTAAACGAACCCCTTTCTTTCCTGACTGCAGTTCAGCTCTCATCGGAAATTGAGAAGATGGGACAGGAGGCAGGCTTTTCAGTGGAGGTTTTCAACAAAAAGAAAATCGAATCGCTGAAGATGGGCGGACTGCTTGCAGTAAACAAGGGCAGTATTGATCCTCCAACCTTCACGGTCATGACGCATAAGCCCGAAAAAGCCATCAATAAGCACCCCATTGTGCTGGTGGGTAAAGGTGTTGTATTTGACACTGGCGGACTAAGCCTGAAACCCACCCACGATTCCATGGATTATATGAAATGCGACATGGGTGGTGCCGCTGCTGTTGCCGGGGCAATGTATGCTGCGGCAAAAAATGGATTAGCCCTGTGGATTGTCGGGTTGATTCCCGCAACCGATAACAGGCCAGATGGCAACGCCTATGTTCCAGGCGACGTAGTTACCATGTATGATGGCTCCACTGTAGAAGTACTCAACACCGATGCAGAAGGAAGGATGATCCTGGCCGATGCCCTGAGTTATGCAAAACAGTACAACCCGGAGTTAGTCATTGAACTTTCCACCCTCACCGGCTCGGCTCATGCCGCGATTGACAAATACGGAATTGTGGGTATGGGGAATGCCCCCCGGGAGGTAATGAATATGCTGATTGAAAGCGGTGATTATGCCGGCGAACGCATTGCCGAGTTCCCCTTCTGGGATGATTACAATGAGCAGCTTAAATCGGAGATTGCTGACCTTAAAAATATCGGGGGAAGGTATGGCGGAGCCATTACTGCCGGAAAATTCCTGGAGCACTTCACCGATTATCCCTACATCCACCTGGATATTGCCGGTCCCTCCTACAACAAAGCAAGCTATAATTACCGGGGAAAAGGCGGAAGCGGCGTAGGTGTAAGAATCCTTTTTCACTATCTTCTGAATCGTATACAGTAAGCTACCTATAAATGCAAAAAATAAAAATCGGGATATCCCACGGGGATATCAACGGAATCAGTTATGAAGTAATTATTAAATCTCTGATGGACCCAAGGATGGAGGAGATCTGCACCCCCATTATTTTCGGATCCTCAAAGGTACTTGCCTACCACAAGAAAGCCTTGAATATTGAAGGGTTCACACCGGTGAGCATTAACTCGCTCTCAGAAGCCAGGGGAAACAAAGCCTACGTCGTGAATTGTGTGGATGACGACATCCGGGTTGAACTGGGAAAAAACACTGAAATAGCCGGAATATCCTCATATACAGCACTGAAAGCTGCCACAGATGCACTGAAAGAAGGCAGCATTGACGCGCTGATAACCGGTCCGGTGAATAAGCAGAATATGCAACACAGTGCGTTCAGACATCACGGACATACCGAGTATCTGCAGGAACGTTTTAATGCAGATGAAGTCATGATGCTGATGGTAAGCGATCTCATGAAAGTTGGGCTTGTAGCAGGCCACGTGCCTATAGCACAACTGAGTAGCTTTATTACCACAGAGCTGATCATAGATAAGCTTAAGATTCTGTCCCACTCCCTGCTGGAGGACTTCGGAATAAGGAATCCCCGCATCGCTGTTCTTGGCTTAAACCCCCATGCCGGAGATAATGGCCTCCTTGGCAGTGAAGAGCAGGAAATCATTATGCCTGCCATCGAGAAGGCCAAGAAGATGAAAATCCTGGCTTTCGGCCCTTATCCTGCGGATGGTTTTTTTGGTGCAGGACGTTTCTCTCAGTTCGATGCAGTTCTGGCCATGTATCACGACCAGGGACTGGCTCCGTTTAAAGCGCTGACCATGGATGCAGGAGTGAATTTTACAGCTGGACTCCCTGTCGTTCGAACAAGCCCGGCACATGGAACAGCCTTCGACCTTGCAGGAAAAGATTTGGCCTCTCCGGATTCTTTCCGGAACGCCATCTATACCGCTGTTGATATCGTCAGGAACAGGCTCCGATACCAGGAAATGTCTAAAGATCCTCTCCGGCCAGAAAAAACCCACCATGGAGGCAGGGATGAATCGCCCGATGATGTGCAGTCAAAATAGCGGGAAGCTTATCCTAATGCCGGGATTGCAACTGGTATACAAATTGAAATTCCTGGTCGTCAATGGGAAAACAAAACAATAGATAGGAACTCTCGTTCACAAAGTGACCTTCAGGAGCAAGTGGCACCAGTTGAATGACCTCCTGCGACAGTAGAAAGGAGAAAGATCCAAAGAAAAAGATCAGAATGAAGTATCGTTTTTTCATGCTGCAGGACTTAAACTAAAGTACCTGGCACAAAAAACCTGCCGTAAATATTCCTTATCCTATAAGCTCGGCGTAAGCCTCGGCCGACAACAGCTCATCAAGCTGTGCAGGATCGCTAAGCTTAATGCGAATCATCCAGCCCTGCTCGAAAGGACTTGAGTTTATCAATTCAGGAGCATCCTCAAGTGCAGGATTCACCTCCAATACCTCACCGTCGGCTGGCATATAAAGATCCGATACGGTTTTTACAGCCTCAATGGTTCCGAAAGTTTCACCTTTGGAAAGCTGTTCGCCTACGGTCTCAATTTCGAGAAAAACAACATCTCCCAGCTCTCCCTGGGCAAACTCGGTAACACCGACAACAGCCTCATCACCTTCCACGCGAACCCATTCGTGCTCGGCGGTGTACTTCAAATTATCAGGAACATTCATAGAATATAGTAATTAGTAATTGGTTATTGGTAAATGGTAAAATGGCAATTGGTAAATAGTAAATGGGTAAGTGGGTAAGTGGGTAAGTGGGTAAGTGGGTAATTTTAACTTGCCTATTTACTTACTTGCCCATTTGCTATTTTCTATATCCAAATGTAATAATTTCCGATCTAAAAACTTCCTGCTTTAAATCATAATTCTGTCCTACAGCGTGAAGGTCAGACTGAATCCAACATTGTAGTTGGCATTGGGGTAAGAGTTTGAAATATAGGGATTCGTCATGCGCTGGTCGTAGAAGATCCTTACCACAAACTTATCACTGAGCATGTAATCGGCCGAAGCCTTGATGGAGAATATCCTTTGTCCGGCCGTGATTTCACTTCCCGAAATATCCTCCAGCTTCCTGATTACCGTACGGTTGTTTCGCATGGAAAAGTCAAGCCGCACATTCAGGTCGCTGTTATATTCTTTCTGATTAATTATAAGGGGGACCTGGTTAAACCTGTAGCCTGCACCTACAATAAACTCCCCGCTGTTTACTTCATTCACCTGGGTATTTGCCATGTTCATGGCCACGGTTCGGGATCTGCGGTACTCGATGCGTGTGGTCAGACTGTTTTTCCAATCCATATTCAGATCGAAGAGGGGACTGAAATTCTCATTGAGGCTCACTGTATTGATATTCTGCTCTACCATAAAATTACCCTGCAGGTCGACTGCAACAGGAGTCCCGTTGATACTGTCGATTGTATAGAAGGGGTTGTTGATAAACGATCCCACACTGTAAGTGGAACGGTAAGCATGGTTCATGACAATGGAGTTCACGTATTGCGTAAGGGCTTCGATTTTGCCCAGTCCGTCGAACCTCACCTGCCAGTTGGGCATAATCTGGGCAATGGATCTAACGGCCTTGGTAGTGACCTTCTCCACATCCTCATCGCCATAGGCAGCCAGGAAAGCAGGGATGAGGACAGCCTGCGAGGTGGGACCGTAACCTTCGACATATCCTGCAGTATCCCTTGGAAGATCGTTCACAGGCACTCCATAGTGCTCCACTCCCAAACGTTCGGATATAGCCATCCGGTAATTGGTAAGGCCATCACCCTTCAGTTTTGAAAAAGTTTCTGAGCCCTCTACTTTGGAATCGATCTTTTCAAAGGAAGTCCCCAGCGAAATATAAGACATACTGAAATTCCCGCTGTGGGTGAATCCCCGGGCTGTATCTGATGGAAGCGTACCATCCTCATTGGCGGTATAATACTCCGATCGGTTATCTGAATACATATGGTTGGCGGTAAGATCAATCTTAAGCCCATTGAAGGGTTCAATACTGGCCCTGGCAGTGAAGCGTGTGGTACTATTCATGCTGAATGGATCATTCAGCGACTGGTCTGATGTCAGCAGTTCATTGTCAAAAGCGCCTTCGGCGTAGCCATAATCCTGCCAACCTGAAATAAACTTCCACCCGGGAGCCCACTGACCTCCGTAATTCTGCATCCCGAAATAATCGGTTGTGGGCAGGTAACCGGGAAGCAGGGTTCCACCACTCTGTGAATAGGTGATGTTCATCGTCCTCAGCCCCATCAGCACCCTCAATGAGGTCTCGGCCACAACAATCAGGGGATTCTCCCCTTTCTCAATGGTCCCGGTAACCGTGACGGTAGCTGCCCTGATAGCCCTTTCAGAGGTGATCTTGATGCGTGTATCGCTCAATGTTTCTGTAATGACATCCACTGGCTGATTGTTCTCATCAAGTACCTCCACGGTAATGACTTCGGTTCTCAGGTTGTGCGTTATAAATCTTCCCTTTCCCTCGCGCAGGTAAAGGTTGTCCTTGCTGTAGACCTTGGTTTTTGTCCGGGTCTCCGACTCCCGCTGCCTGCTATTGGCATTGCGGTATTTGTCATTAATCTCCTTCAGGTAGCCTACTTTGTTATAGAGGTTCACCATGTTAAGCTGTCCGTTGAGCTGTATGGTATTGGAGTTCTTTACCGAGTTCCCCAGGTTAATATCCTCATCCAGGAAAATCGGTCCCGCACTCCACCCGTATGTTCCCGAGTAACGTGCATTGGCGCTCATCCAGTCCAGCAGCGGAATTTTATTGATGGGAATATTGTAGGAGAGGTTGAAAGAGTGCACATAGGAAGTGGTTCTTCCAAAGGTCAGGATACTGTCCTTAAGTGCATCCCACTCGTAATCCTCCCCGTACCGGCCTTCAGGCTCATCGATTCTGGCCATGTTGGTGTTTGAAAAATCAAAACGCAGATTCTTGGTTAAGTCAAACTTCAGATCAAAATAGCGGTTCCACATAAAGTCCTTTCTGAAGGTAGGATCCACAAGGTATCCGGGATTATTAAGGTTTCTTACCTGCTTTTCAAGGTAGTAGCGGTCCATATCGGTCCTCCATGAAACCCTGGAGGGAGAAATGTTGAAGTTAAAATCCTTTACCAGCCTCAGCCACTCGTTGTTCATCCACTTCACCGATTTGAAAGGCTGAATATTCTTAGGCCGCGTATTAAAGTTATAGCTTATATTTCCCCTGATCTTCTTTGTATTGTAATAATCCAGGTTGGGGTTGCGGCTCGACATTTCGTTCAGGGAGAAGCTACCTGACCAGTTGGAAAGGCTGTAAAAATGCTTCTTGGTACCCGCCTTATTCATCCTCACATTGGTAACCGCAAAGGATTTCCTTTCTACCAGATCCTGGGCATTCCTGATAATGGAATCCTTTTCGACTTTGGTCTCAGCCTCATCAATCGCCTCACTCAGCAGGATGTCAGGATCCAGTGGATTGTATTCGGGATTGACGACAGCCTTGGAATAGCTTGCAAACACAGGGATATTTACACCGCTTTCCTGCTTGAAGAATTTCCCCATTTGCAGGTTGGAGGAGACATCATACTGGATAATCTGCTCCTGCTGCCGTTCATTCACCTTTTGCTCGATGCTTCCGAAGCCCGGCTGACTGGTATTCCCGGCAACAGTCACATTTCCAAAATCTGCAAGTTTCAGAGTCGCCCGGCCATTTGCAGCCCAGCCACCACTCTCATTGAAATCGGTAAGTCTTAATTCATTCAACCAGATCTCCCCCGATTTGGGCAAGCCATCATCGCTGCGGAAGGGATTGTTACCCGATTTGGGATTCCGCACCCCGATCATAATGGTGCGGATACTACTCAGGTTGGGGTTACCGGATACCGATATCCGGTTTCCATCATCATCGATCTGAGAGAATACCGAGGTGATGGATACCTCACTCTCCGGATCGCTCATGGCAGAGTTCCGGTCCTGTTTCAGCTCGGTGAAATCATCCAGCACTATCTCAAATTTATTTACCTCGGGCCATACAATCAATCGGTCGCTTTCAAGGTCGTTGTCATAACGTCCGGCAGGGGTAAGCTTCAGCGGGATCTCGTATTCATAATAGTTACTCTGGTAGTCGGTCCCCAGCCTGATAAAGGCAACCAGTTCATCTTCATCCAGGGGAATATCAATGATAGCTTCGGCATGTGCTTCCATCCGAATTTTCTTGTATTGCCGCATGTCCAGCTCCGTATTTTTGTATGCGGCCCGGGCATCCCCGTCGCCCAACTCATTCACCTTCAATACGATAGACTGCTCATTCAACTGGCGAAGCTGAGGCTGGGTGGGATCGATCTGCCGGCTGAATCCCGGGGGAAGTACATAGTTTACGGGAACCTTCCCTGCATTCTCTTCGATATTCACTGCCGAAATGGAAAGCGTCCCTTCAGCGGGTTCCTCTCCTGTCCAATCTTCACCACCCTGTGTAAATGGCAAATCATATTTACGCCATTCGCCCCTCACCAGGTCGAGACGCGCAAACCTCAGGAAGGTTGTATCCTTGAAACCCGTCATAAACATCCTCATAAAACGGATGGTTTTGAAATCGGAAATATCGCCCTCAATATCTTCGTAATCAGATATCGGTATCCTGAACTGGTACCAGGTCACATCGGCCTTTTCTCCGTTTTCATAGGTAACCCTGTCAACCACCTCATCCACGATGTTGTTCCGTCCCACCGCCAGGCTATACTTATCCAGGTCGACCCGGTACGTAAAATAACTCTCCCCCTCGCTGAGAGTATTGTCCCTGTTGATATCCTCGATATCGGGAAGGGATGTTCCCGAAGTGGGATAGGATTCCTGGTTATCCAGGTCACTGGGAGAGTTGCCTTCATGGTTATTATATGCCTTATAGCGGGTCAGGATATCTGCCTGTTCACCATCATATTGCGTAGTACGATAATAGGAGTAGTTATCAGATGAGGGGTCCTCGAAAATCCGGTTCCTGGCTTCGGCAGTAATGCTCCCTGCATTATAAAGTGCCTCTATCCGGTTCAGGTAATCTGTCGGGGATTCGGAGAAAAACTGCACCTCTTCACTTGTAGAAAGACCGTCGAGACCCACATCCTGGAAGCGCCGGTTTTCATCAGCCCCACTGAAACCCTGCACCAGCGACTGGGTAAGAGGTACACGACCCCAGGCTGTGGTATCTACCTTTTCCACTAACTCGGTGGTGGGAAGTCCGTTCTCAAATGTTTTCCTGGAGTCTTTCAACACATCCTCGGAAACATTCCCCAGGTTAAAGTAGAGCTGTCCCCCATCATGATCGGGCATCTCAGCAAAGGGATCCATCAGCCAGAATTCTATGAACTCCACGTTGGATTGTTCAAAATCGGTGGAATAAATCTCCCGCATAATCCCTCCCCAGCGCTCTTCCGGATTCAGCAGATTTCCTTCGCTTCCGATCTGCTCGGCATCATAGTTATAAGGGCCTCTCTCCTCCGGGTAGTAAGCCAGATTTAGCACCGAAATCCGGGTAGGGACACCATTGGGATTCTCCTTGTTGGGGAAAATATCCTGCTCATACACCTCATAGAGATAGGCGCTTGATTGCAGATCGGGATTGGACTTGATATAGTCAGGGGTTCTTGATTCACTATTCAGAAAGAGAGGATCAATGTGGTACCAGGCCAGCTTGGCCCGCCCATAACCATATCTGAGATCATTGTTCAGCGCTGCTTCATCGAAAAATCCCCTGGGTGTACTTGCAAGTTTCCATGAAGAAAACTGCTTCAGGTCAATGGAGGTTTCACTTCCTTCAAAATCATCAATGTAGGCATTTCCTTCCTTCTCGATGGCCTTGGAATGGCCGGGGACCAGTTGGGCAAACTCCCCCACTACAGTAAAAGATGAGGGAGCTTTGGTCTCCAGAAAAGGCAGCTTATCCACAAGGGTGGTAATAAATTGTGACTCGGTACTGTAATTTCCATTCAGTCCCCAGATTGTATTTGAAATAGGTTCATCCCCGATGTTCACCTTCTGGGTAAGTGGCCGCTCGGTAAGGTGCATGGCGGTGGCTCCCAGGTTGAATTTATCAGAAATCTTATAATCCAGGTGTGTTCCCACCATGGTCTTGGTCTGGAAGTTGAAAAGTGACTGGTTCTCAAGGGAGATCTTGATGGGGGTCCCCGACTCCAGGATTCCCTGGTTGATAATGTTTACCCGCCCCAGCATATAGTCTACCGTGTAATCCTGTCCCTCCATCAATTCCCGGCCGCCGGCAGTCACCTTCACCGATCCCTGGGGAACATTCATGGCATTCAGCATGATCTCCGACGAACTGGAGGAGGAGTATTCTCCTGCAATCAGGAATTTATTCTTCTCAGCGATCTGTTGCGCCTTGGTCTTGGTAGAATCATAAAGCTCCTGGAAAACATATTTGTTTACCGCAATTTCTGCAGCATCGCCGGTCAGGCTGTCGCGAAGAAGTGCTTCAAGGTCCTTTCCAAAAGGTTCAAGCAGGGGGAAGAAGACCCGGCCGTTGGAGGGATTGATTGTAACCCCGTCGATGAAGTCAAAAATACCATCAGGGTAAGGATCACGCTGTGAGTTCATGTTATCCAGGTTCAATTGCTGGACCAGGATGGTTCTGTCAAGCCCGTCTTCCGGAATGTAGTTTATATCATTCCCTGTTTTGTCGTCACGATAAAGCACGTCCAGGGTAAAATCCTGCTCGCTTACCTGGTAGGCCCCCAGCGCATAGACGTTTTTCATCATCAGATCCCAGGTATAACTTTTTGGCGTAAAGTTCGTGGGCTTGATCAATTTGAGTATCAGTGTTGATGGTGCACTGATCCCGCTTGACTCGGAAAGTTCTCCAACCTTGTAGGTCTGACCGCCATAAGTATATTCGTAGGCCACCGCCAGAACCTCATCGGTATTGAGTGCCGAATTCAAAGAGATATAACCCAGTTTCTGGTTGAAGGTATACTCTCGCGATGAAAGGAGTCTTGCATTTTCAATCTTTTCAAAATCCACTCCAAGGGTCATTCCCGCATTCTCAAGCTCACTGGTGACATTCTTAATTTCCCTGATGGCCGACCAACTTGTAGTCAGCTTCTCATAAGCATCGTTCAGTGCATTTCTCGGAGCCCTGTCAGTTCCCGTCGCTTTACTTGTAAAAAGATCGGATCTGGGATCGGGTTCCGCCAGATCGTTCACCGCCACAATGTTCCTCGACTGCTCAAAATTGGTGGTTTTGTTGGTAATCCAAACCTCCATCCGGGTAATGGAAACATTAGAGGTAATGATGGGCAAACGGGCCAGGGCCTCATTATAGGTATCCCTGTAATAATCCGAAAGGAAGAAGTGCTTATTGGCATCATAATCGTCGACCGTTACCTCGTATTCACTCAGCTGAGACCCTCCCTGGACATTTATAACCGACGATTCCCCCCGCTGTTGGGAGAAAACACTGGTAACCGTCAGCTTACCAAACTGCAATTCGGTCTTCAGTCCGAAAAGACTCATGCTCCCGCTGATCAGTGAACCGGGAAGGGGTAGGCTCACATTCCCCGCTTCAATCTTTTTGATGATCTCATCCTCCTTCCCTGTATACTCCAGCTTGGTCTGGTTCTCAAAATCGAAGGTTGCCTCGGTATTATAGCTGATGTCCATGGCAAACTTGTCTCCTATGGAGCCAGCCACGTTCATAATGATCTTCTCGTCGAAGGTAAAAGAGGGTACACTTCGAAGCCGCTCACTGATATTGGGATTATCCTGTTTACTCAGGTTAAAGCCAAAAATAAGCTCTGCGCTTCCCGAGGGTGTGATGTTAATTACATTGGAACCGAATATTTTATCGAAGGCCTCCCCACCCACCTGTATGGGAGGAATAAAGGAAAGCTGTCCCTCCAGTGCTTCTCCGCCTGCCTTCATGCGCCAGTAATCATTCACCTGCTGCCTGAACTTGTACTTCTGGTACTCTTCCGAGGACATCAAAGAAGGATTGCGATAGTTCCATGAACCAATGGTCTCCGAGAAAACATACTTTTTTGTAAGCGGATCGTAAATTACCTTGGATTTTATATTCGAGGGATTCTGCAGGTAAAGAGGTGAATTAAAGGAAGATGATGCAAAAGGATATGCCCTTTCATTGGGTAACGGGTAGGTCAGAGTGGAATCCTGTGCATGGGATCCAATTGCCAGTAGAAAACCAATGGCGAGTAAGGATATGTGGGTATACCTAAGATTCACTACATAAACTTCAAGGCAGCCTTCACTACCTCTTCAACGGAAAGCTCGGGCTGCTCTGATAAAATTCGGGTCAGGATCTTCTCAACGCTCTTTTTGGGAAATCCCAGTGCCACTAAAGCAGATAACGCTTCTTCACGGCTGGTATTGTCCTGCGAAAAGAATAATTCATCAATTCCGGCACCTTTCCCGACCTTGTCTTTCAGATCAACAATTATACGTTGCGCCGATTTGGCCCCGATCCCCTTAATTCCCTGTAAAAGTGTTACGTTTCCTGCGAGAATTGCATGGCTCACCTCCTGTGGAGAGAGCGATGAAAGAATCAGGCGGGCTGTATTGGCCCCGACACCTGATACCGAAATAAGCAGGCGGAAAATTTCTCTTTCTTCCCGGCTTCCAAAACCGTAAAGGATCTGGGCATCCTCCCTGACTACAAAGTGCAGATAAAGCCTACCCTTAGTCAGGCTGCTGACCTGGCTGTAGGTATTTACAGAAATTTGAATGTAATAAGCCAGATGGCCGGCCTGAACAATCAGAAAAGCCGGACTTTTCTCAACAAATTCTCCTTCGATATACTCGTACATACCTATTATTTTGGTATGCTAAGATAACAATTCGATAGAGAAGATCAGAGTGTTTTCTTCGTCTCGGTTTGATCGTAGGCTTCCACCACGTCTCCCACCTTAATATCGTTGAAATTCTCGATGTTAAGTCCGCATTCAAGACCTGAAACCACCTCTTTTGCATCATCCTTAAATCGCTTCAACGAACCCAGCTCACCGCTGTAGATCACGATCCCATCCCTGATCAGTCGTATCGTCGAAGTACGCCTGAGCTTCCCTTCTCGGACAATACAACCGGCAATGGTCCCCACCTTGGTGATTTTAATGGCTTCCAACCCCTCCAGGGTAGCAGTAATCTCTTCCTTGATCTCGGGCGACAACATCCCTTCCATGGCGGATTTCACCTCCTCGATGGCATCATAAATAATGGAATAGAGACGAATATCGATCTGTTCCTTCTCGGCCAGTTTCCGGGCACTCAGGGAGGGCCTCACCTGGAAACCGATGACGATGGCATTGGAGGCGGCAGCCAGCAGGATATCCGATTCGGATATCTGTCCCACAGCCTTGTGCTTGATGTTCACCTGTATCTCCTCGGTACCCAACTTTATAAGTGAATCGGACAGGGCCTCGATGGAACCATCCACATCTCCTTTAACAATCACGTTCAGTTCCTGGAAGTTTCCAATGGCAATCCTGCGTCCAATCTCGTCCAGGGTGATATGCTTGGTAGTCCTGAGCAATTGTTCACGGGCCAGTTGCTCACGCTTATTGGCGATTTCTTTGGCTTCCTTATCGGTACCCAGCACGTTAAAGGTTTCCCCTGCCTGGGGTGCCCCATTCAGACCAAGTATCAGCACCGGGGTGGCAGGTCCGGCCGTTATAGTTTTCTGACCACGCTCATTAAACATGGCCTTTACGTGACCAAAGTGTTGTCCGGCCAATACCACGTCACCTACATTCAGGGTGCCACTCTCAACGAGAATAGTCGCCACATTACCCCGTCCCTTGTCCAGGGTCGATTCAATCACTGTACCACGAGCCGCCTTATCAGGATTGGCTTTCAGCTCAAGTAATTCGGCCTCCAGTAATACCTTTTCAAGCAGCTCCTCGATATTAATATTGCTTTTGGCGGATATTTCCTGGCTCTGGTATTTTCCACCCCAGTCTTCCACCATATAGTTCATATTGGCCAGGGCTTCTTTGATCTTCTCCGGGTTAGCTGCCGGCAGATCTATCTTATTGATGGCAAAAACAATGGGAACACCTGCAGCAGCGGCGTGGTTAATGGCTTCCACAGTTTGCGGTTTTACACCATCATCGGCTGCCACAACAATAATGGCAACGTCGGTGATCTGGGCTCCCCGGGCACGCATGGCTGTAAAAGCCTCGTGACCTGGCGTATCAAGGAAGGTGATCTTTCTGCCATCTTTCAGCTTCACCCCATAGGCCCCAATGTGCTGGGTTATTCCACCCGCCTCACCGGCAATCACATTGGCATCCCTTACAACATCAAGAAGCTTGGTTTTACCGTGGTCGACATGTCCCATTACAGTTACGATGGGAGGCCTTGGCTGGAGATCTTCAGGATCATCTTCTTCATCCTGGATGGAAGCAACCACTTCCACACTCACAAATTCAACAGTGAAGTGAAACTCATCGGCAACCATTGCCATGGTCTCGGCATCGAGACGCTGGTTGATCGAGACAAAAAGCCCCAGGTTCATACAGGTTTGAATCACCTCAGTGGCCTGTACATTCATCATGTTTGCCAGTTCGTTCACCGAAACAAATTCGGTTACCTTCAGCACACTCTTCTGCCTGTCGGCCTGTTCGAGTTGCTCCTGGTGCCTTTGCTGCACCATATCACGCTTTTCGCGCCTGTACTTGGAGGTTTTTGATTTGGTACCCTTGTGGGTAAGTTTGGCCAGCGTGTCCTTAATCTGCTTCTGCACATCTTCCTCATTCACCTCGGGACGCAGGGGCCGTTTTCTTTTCTTGCCTCCTTTTAAGTCTTTTCTTGCACCCGGTCCTTGCTTGGCCAGGTCGACCGGACCATCTTTACGGATGCGCTTCCTTTTCTTTTTCTCCAGGTGGAGATCATTATCCTTGCTTGAAGCAACCGGCTTTTTCTTTGGCACCCTCTTCTCGGGAAGCACAATTTTGCCTACCACGGTGGGACCACTGAGTTTTTCAACCCTTGTGGGGATGAGGTTGTCATCTACTTTCTTCTTGGCTGCTGCTTTTTTATCAGCTGCTTGCTTTTCTTCTGCTGCTTTTAGCTCCTCAGCCTTCTCTTCTTCAGTAAGCGCAGGAGCCGAATCTTTTACGGGAGCCTCTTCAACTACAGGAGCCGCCTTATCTTCTGGGACAGGTGCTTCAGCCTTGACCTCCTTTTTTGGAGCTTCAGCTACTTCTTTAGGCTTTGCAGCCTCCCCTTTAGCCTTTTGACTTTTGCCTTTAGACTTCTTCACAGGTCTTGTAAGCTGATTCATCGCATCCAGATCGATTTTCCCAACAACCTTTGGACCACTCTCATCTTCCGCCGGGACGGATGCTTCAGGCTCCTCAGCTGGCTTTTCGGCTGGCTTTTCGGCTGGCTTTTCGGCTTCTTCCTTAACAGGAGGCTCGGGGGTCTCCGTTTTTGGCTTTTCAGCTGGCTTTTCGGCCTCTTCCTTAGCAGGAGGCTCAGGGGTCTCCGCTTTTGGCTTTTCAGGCTTGACTTCCGGCTTCTCCTCTTTTACCGGTTCAGGAGCAACTTCAGGTTCAGGAGCAGGCTCCTTAACCTTCTCTTCAACCACGACCTTCTCCTCCACTGGCTCAACAGCCTTCTCAGCTCCCGTAGAGGTATTGTCGGTAATCAAGAGTTCTTCCGACTCCTCCTGCTCCGGCTTCTCGGAAACATCGTCAATGGTGAGAGACTCCTGCCTCTCCCTGAGATTCTTCAGAGTTAGCTTCTCCGACTCTTGCTTCACGTTCTTATCCGTACTGTAGGTCTCCGCAAGGAGGTCATACAATTCCGGACTCAGTTTTGTGTTTGGATTAGAGTCGATCTCATGGCCCTTTTTTCCCAGGTAATCCACAATGGTACTAATACCAACGTTCAGTTCCCTGGCAGCCTTGCTAAGTCTTGTTGCCTTTCTTTCAGCCATAAAAATTTCTATTCAAATTCTGCTTTAAGCAATCTTCTTATTCAAATTCTGCTTTAAGCACGTTGACCAATTCTTTGATGGTCTCCTCCTCCAGGTCAGTCCTTTTAACAAGGTCCGCCACTGTGAGGTTCAATACTGATTTTGCTGTATCACACCCGATGGCTTTCAGCTCATCCAGGATCCAGCTTTCAATTTCATCTGCAAACTCTTCCAGGTTCACATCTTCATCATCTCCGTCCGATTCACGATAAACATCAATTTCATATCCCGAAAGCTGACTGGCCAGTTTAATGTTCAGTCCGCCTTTACCGATGGCCAGGGAGACTTCCTTGGGCTGAAGATAAACCTCTGCCCGCATGTCCTCGTCGTTCAGTTTAATTGAACTTATTTTGGCCGGACTCAAAGCCCGGGTGATAAAGAGCTGAACATTGGTTGTGTAGTTTATAACATCAATGTTTTCATTCTTCAGCTCACGAACAATCCCATGAATACGGGAGCCTTTCATCCCCACACAGGCGCCTACAGGGTCAATCCTTTCGTCGTAAGATTCAACAGCCACTTTGGCCCTTTCACCGGGTACGCGGACAATTTTCTTTATGGTGATCAGCCCATCAAATATCTCGGGAACTTCCAGTTCGAACAAACGCTCCAGGAAGATGGGTGAAGTTCTGGAGAGAATAATCAGGGGGTTTGCATTTCGCATATCCACCTTCACAACAACCGCACGAATGGTGTCACCTTTGCGGAAATAGTCAGAAGGAATTTGTTCGGTTTTAGGAAGAATCAGTTCATTTCCCTCATCGTCCAGAATCAGGATCTCTCTCTTCCATACCTGGTATACCTCACCGGTTACCACATCACCGATACGATCCTTGTATTTATTATACAGGTGGTTCTTTTCAAGTTCCATGATCCTGGCGGAAAGATTCTGCCTCAGGGCCAGAATGGCACGGCGACCAAAATCTCCCAGCTTGACCTCATCGGTCACTTCTTCACCTACTTCGTAATCTTCGTCGATCTCCTTTGCTTTACTGAGGCTGATCTGGACATTGGAATCCTCCAGCTCATCATCTTCCACTACTTCGCGATTCCTCCATATCTCGAAGTCACCCTTGTCAATGTTAATGATGATGTCAAAGTTTTCATCGGTTTCATACTTCTTTAGCAACATTCCTCTGAAAACATCCTCCAGGACACTCATCATGGTTACCCTGTCGATGTTCTTCAATTCCTTGAACTCGGAAAATGTCTCAATCAGATTAATATTTTCCATTATACTGCTATTGTATCAATTAAATGATATGATTGTTTTTGCTTTAACTATCTCTTCAAACGGGATCTCCTGCTGCTTCCCTTTCACCGAAAGAACAATGGCTTTTTCTGCCACGCTCTCAAGTTTTCCTTCCAGGCGGTCTCCGTCATCGAGCCTCACCTCTATGGTACGACCCACATTTTTCTCATATTGTTGCTTCACCTTAAAGGGTGCACTGATCCCGGGCGAACTTACCTCAAGGGAGAAATCCTCCTCATCGCGGTCCAGCTCCCCATTCAGAAAACGACTGATACCCACGCATTCATCAATGGATATACCCTCGGGCCGATCCACATGAACACGAATCATATTCCCCGGTTTCACCACAGCTTCTACCAGGAATATATCAGTCTCCTGAATATGCTTCTGCACTAACTTTATGATCTTTTCGTCTGTTATCATTTTTACTGGCAATAAAATAGGGGACAACAAGCCCCCTAGAATCACACCCTCCTAACGATGACGCAAAAGTACAAATAATCATTGAAATAGCAAAACAAGGACTGTTTTTTAGCTGATACAAACCGGATTATAGCAATAAAAGGATAATTTTACATTACAAAGCAACTTATGGATCCAAAATCCTCCACCAACAAACTAAAAATCATCAATGATCCTGTTTACGGTTTTATAAAGATTCCGTACGATATTGTCTTTGACCTGATCGAGCATCCCCTTTTTCAGCGCCTGCGAAGAATCAGGCAGCTGGGACTTACAAATTATGTATATCCAGGAGCCAACCACAGCCGTTTTCAGCATGCTGTAGGGGCGATGCACCTGATGGGACAGGCCATTGAGGAGATCCGGTCCAGGGGATATGAAATCACCGAAAATGAGGCCAGGGCGGTCACCGTAGCAATACTGCTGCACGACATCGGGCACGGCCCCTTCTCTCACTCCCTGGAAAACAGCCTGGTGAAAGACACCTCTCATGAAACCATCAGCCTGATGTTCATGGAGCAGTTGAACGAATGCTTCGAAGGGGCATTGGAGACTGCCATACAGATTTTCAAAAACGAATATCCCAAACGTTTCCTTCATCAACTGGTTTCAAGTCAGCTCGACATGGACCGTCTCGATTATCTGAAACGTGACAGTTTTTTCACCGGTGTTACCGAAGGTGTAATCGGGTCTGACCGGATCATTAAGATGCTTAATGTGGCCAACGACCAGCTGGTGGTGGATGAAAAGGGCATCTACTCCATTGAAAAATTCCTGATCGCCCGCCGGCTCATGTACTGGCAGGTATACCTGCATCGTACTGTTGTAAGTTCGGAACAGCTCCTTGTAATGATGCTTAAAAGGGCACAAAAACTGACCGCCGATGGTGAAATGCTGTTTGCAACACCCGCTCTCGCCTATTTCCTGGAAGATGCCCCGGGCAAATTCGACCCGTCGAACCGGGAGAGGTTCCTGAAACAATTTGCCCTCCTGGACGACAATGACATTCTCGCTTCGGCCAAGGTATGGTGCACACATCCTGATAAGGTTTTATCCTTGTTGTCGGACGGACTGGTGAACAGGGGGCTATTCAGGGTACAGCTAAACAATAGCCCCTTTGACCCGGCACTGGTGGAGTCGATGCGCCGGAAGGTAGCCTCTCAACTGGGCATTTCCAGAGAAGAGGCCTGCTACCTGGTTATATCCGATAGTGTGAGTAACTTCGCCTACTCGGATATGGATGACAGAATTTCAATCATGGATAAAAGGGGAAATATCCGGGACATTGCCGAAGCTTCCGATATCCTGAATATTTCGGTGCTTTCAAAAACCGTAAGGAAATATTTCCTTTGCTTTCCCCGTTTCTTGAATGAACTATTAGACCTGAACACTATCTAAACAAGATACAATGAATTTTACCGCAGCTGTAATTGCTGAATTTTTAAAAGGACGTGTGGAGGGAGACCCCCAGGCCGGCGTAAGTGATGTTTCAAAAATCGAACAGGGCAGGCCCGGCACACTCTCTTTCCTTGCCAATCCAAAATATGAACATTATATCTACAAGACCGAGTCTACAATCGTCATTGTAAATGAAGATTTCAAAGCCCGGGAAGAGGTCAAAGCCACACTGGTCAGGGTGAATAACGCCTATGAATCTTTTGCCCAACTGCTCAGGCTCTATGAGCAGAGCAAGCCTAAAAAAAGCGGGATCAGCAAACTGGCCAGCATCGATGAGTCTGCCATCCTGGGGAAAGATCTTTATGTGGGTGAATTCACCGTGATCCATGAGAATGTTCAGATTGGTGATGAAGCCAGGATTTACCCACAGGTCTATATTGGAGACAATGTAACCATCGGAGAGGGCACCTTGATCCACCCTGGAGTAAGGATCTATGAAGGAAGTGAAATCGGTGCTTTTTGTGTAATCCACTCGGGGGTGGTGATCGGAGGCGACGGTTTTGGATTTGCACCCAACCAGGATAACAATTACGAGAAGGTGCCCCAGGTCGGCAAGGTGATCATTGAAGACCATGTGGAAATCGGGGCGAACACCACCATCGACCGTGCCACCATGGGAGCCACCATCATACATAAGGGAGTGAAGCTCGATAACCTTATAATGATCGCACACAATGTGGAAGTGGGTGAAAATACAGTAATGGCAGCACAAACAGGGGTATCCGGATCCACCAGGATTGGGAAAAACTGCATGTTCGGCGGACAAGTGGGAATCGTTGGTCACATTAGTATTGCCGACGGTGTAAAGATTGGGGCACAATCGGGCATCCAAAAAAGCATCAAAAAGGAGAATCATGCAGTACAGGGCTCCCCGGTCCTTGATTTTTCATATTGGCAGCGTTGTTATGTGGTTTTCAAGAACCTCCCGGAGTTACGGAATCAGGTGACTGAGCTGGAACAGAAGGTGTCGGAGCTTACACATTAGCAAGAGCTTAGGTTCATCTTATTTTTGTATCTTGTGGCAGTTTTTGCAAAAATGACTCTTATTGATTGACTGAATATATGGCAGAAAAACAGAGAACGCTGAAGGCCCCCATCAAGTTTTCCGGTAGAGGACTACACACCGGTGTGAATGTAAACATGACCTTTAAGCCTGCCCCCGATAGCCACGGCTACATTTTTAAACGAACCGATCTGCCCGGTGAACCCCTCATTAACGCCCTTGCAGAAAATGTGGTGGAGACTGCCCGCGGAACCGTACTCGAAGAAAACGGAGCCAGGGTTTCCACAATTGAACATGTACTTGCCTCTTTCGTGGGGATGGGCATCGATAATGTGCTGGTGGAGGTGGACGGACCCGAAGCACCCATCCTGGATGGCAGTGCCATAGACTTTGCCGAAGCCATTGAGAAGACCGGCTCTGTAGAGCAGGCCACCGACCGGAAGTATTTCATCCTGAAGGAAAAGCTGGAATACTACGATGAGGAAAACGGAATCCATATTATCGCTTATCCGGATAAGGTGCAGAGCCTCAATGTACTCATCGACTACAACTCCAACGTCCTGGGCAATCAGTACGCATCGCTGGATGATTTTACCAAATTCAAGGAAGAGATCGCCCCCTGCCGCACCTTTGTTTTCCTCCGCGAACTTGAATACCTGGCTAAAAACAACCTGATCAAGGGAGGAGATGTAGACAATGCCATTGTGATTGTAGATAAAAAATGGGAACAGGAAGAGCTGGACCGACTGGCAGACCTGTTCAACAAACCACACATCGAGGTTCAGCCCGAAGGCATTCTGAACAATGTGACCCTTCGCTTTTCAAACGAACCGGCAAGGCACAAACTGCTCGATTTAATTGGCGATCTGGCCCTGGTTGGCAGATGGTTCAAAGCAAAGATTATTGCCACACGTCCGGGCCATACAAGCAACAACGAATTTGCAAGGGCCCTCAGACAGGTAATGAAGAAGGCAGCCCTTCAAAAAAAGGTTCCTGTGTACAACCCAAATGCCAAACCTCTTATCGATATCAATGAGATAAAAAGAAGACTGCCCCACCGCTACCCTTTCCTGATGGTGGATAAGGTGATTAAGCTGAATGAAAAATCGGTGGTGGGAATCAAAAACGTAACTACCAACGAACCCTTCTTTACGGGACATTTCCCGGAGGAACCAGTGATGCCGGGCGTACTGATGATCGAAGCCGCAGCCCAGGTGGGTGGGATCCTGGTGCTGGGCACAGTACCCGACCCGGAAAATTACTCCACTTACTTCCTTAAAATTGACAAGGTAAAATTTAAAAGAAAAGTGGTCCCGGGTGATACCCTGATCCTGAAAATGGACCTGCTGGAACCTATCCGCAGGGGAATCGCGCTGATGTTCTCTGAAATTTTCGTAGGAAACCAGCTGGTAATGGAAGGTGAACTGATGGCCCAGATCGTAAAAAACAAAACCCATGATTAACAAACTTGCCAATGTCCATCCGGGGGCAAAAATTGCAGACGATGTAATAGTAGAGGGCTTTGCCTCCATTTATGAAGATGTAGAAATTGGAGCCGGAAGCTGGATCGGACCCAACGCCGTTATTATGAACGGAGCCCGCATTGGTAAAAATGTGAAGATATTCCCGGGAGCAGTGATTTCGGGCGATCCGCAAGACCTGAAGTTCCAGGGAGAGATTACAACCGCCGAAATTGGAGACAATACCATTATCCGGGAATATGTAACCATTAACAAGGGTACAAAAGCCAACAACAAAACAGTAGTAGGCCAGGATTGCCTGGTCATGTCCTATGTGCATATTGCCCATGACTGTTTACTGAAGGACCATGTAATTCTTGGCTCATACGCAGGTCTGGCCGGCGAGGTAGAAGTGGACAGTTTTGCCATTGTGAGCCCGGGTAGCCTGGTTCACCAGTTTGTACGCATCGGCGCACATGTGATGATCCAGGGAGGAAGCAAGGTAACCAAGGATGTGGCCCCCTTCTCCATGGCCGGCCGCGAGCCGGTTTCCTACACCGGAATCAACTCGATTGGACTGCGCCGCAGGGGATTTGACAACGACACCATCTATGCCATCCAGGAGGTATACCGCATCATCTACCAGCGAGGACTCAACATTTCCGATGCCCTGGAATTTGTGGAAGCCAACCTGCCCGCCTCAAAAGAAAGGGATGAGATCATCCTCTTCATACGGGGATCCAAAAGGGGAATTATAAGGGGTTATTTCGACGACGGCAAACAGGCATAAGCTTCATCAAACCTGCTTGACCCGATCTTGCACCGGTAAGATCCCGGTGAATAACAGTGGTTATATTTTTCAAAAAATAAAAAAAGAAGCCTCTTCCAAAGGAACGCCAAGGTTCCTAAACTTCATAGAATTGAAACCAAGTTTCAGAGCTCACGTATACTCTGCTGCACCCAAGCAATGAAATAATGACTATCAGACCTTACCGGATTAGTATGCTAATCCTATTAAGCTTTCTTTTTCTTACAGCCAATCTTAATGCTCAGACTGAAGACGCCCGATTTGATCCCCGTCGAAGAAGTATTACCGTCGGAATACTTCAGGGGGGCGGTTCTCTGGTGGGTTTTGATTTTGAAGCCATTGGCAACAAGCAAGTTGGATTCCAGGTAGGATCAGGCTTCATGGGATTCGGCGCTGGGATTAACTATCATTTCAAACCCACTATCAGAAGCTCCTTTCTATCCTTGCAATACTGGCATCAGGGACTCGCAGATTCATATACTCAAAGTTTGATTGGACCTTCCTATGTCTTCAGGGCAAGGAAGCTTCTTACTTTTCAGGCCGGATTAGCTTATGCCCTTGATAAAGGCCCCGCCTGGCCAGAGAATACAGAGCAATCTCCCATCATGCTAATGTACGCCATTGGTCTATATTTCCCCATTTAGGACTTTATCCTGGTATTAAGTATCCGACCCGGGATAGGCATTCCATCCCTGGGCCTGGAGCAGCACACCGCCACCATCTTTACCTACCAGCAATGCCTTGCCGCCACTGTCGGTCATATTACCAATGACACTTACACCCGGGATGGCCGATACTTTCTCAAAATCAGCAAGGGGAACCGTGAACAGAAGTTCGTAATCTTCCCCGCCATGCAGGGCTGCCACCAGTGGTTCCATCTGAAATTCTTCGGCGGCCTCTTTGGTCTCTTCGGCAAATGGGATGCGATCGTCATATACCTGGCAACCTAAACCAGAGGCTTTGCATATGTGAAGCAATTCGGAGGACAGACCGTCCGATATATCAATCATGGATGAAGGGGTGATTCCTGCCTCCTTCAGTGCAAGCAACACATCCACCCTGGGTTCGGGCTTCAGGAAGCGTTCAAGTATATAGTCATAGCCCTTCAGTTCGGGCTGAAATTCCGGATCGGCTGTATGCAATTGCTTTTCCCTTTCCAGGACCTTCAGGCCCAAAAAAGCAGCTCCCAGGTCGCCCGTCACACAGATCAGCTGGTTGGCTTTGGCTCCACTGCGCAGGGCCAGTTCCTCCTTCTTCGCCGTACCAAAAGCAGTGACGCTAATCACCAATCCGGTTACCGAAGCAGAGGTATCTCCTCCCACCAGGTCGACCCCAAAGCGTTCGCAGGCCAATTTTGCTCCTTCATAAAACTCTTCCAGGGCCTCCACCGAAAACTTACCCGAGATCCCCAGCGAAAGAGTGATCTGCCGCGGGGCGGCATTCATTGCATACACATCGGAAAGATTCACCACCACCGCCTTATACCCCAGGTGTTTGAGGGGTGTATATACCAGGTCGAAATGCACGCCCTCCAGTAAAAGATCCGTTGTAATAACCTGATAATACGCGCCATGATCAATCACCGCAGCATCATCACCGATGCCGGTATGGGTGCTTTCCTGCTTGGTTTCAATGCCTTTGGTAAGGTGGTCGATGAGACCGAACTCACCAAGTTCTTCAATGGTGCGAATTTTTTTTGATGTCATACCGGAATTTGTCTAGTCTTTAACAGTTGAAAGGGGTCAATATCATACAAATGTAAGAACAAGTTTTTGTATATTTGCAGCCTATTTAAAATTAATCTAATTTACAATTAGTTAGTGGAAGACCAGAAGAAGATATTAAGCGAGGTTACAGATAGCGATTATAAATATGGTTTCCAGACAGATATAGACACCGAGACCATTCCTAAAGGCCTCAGTGAGGATGTGGTCAGGATTATCTCTTCCAAGAAACAGGAGCCTGAGTGGCTCCTGGAATCCAGGTTGAAAGCCTTCAGGCACTGGCAAACCCTTGAGATGCCCCAGTGGGCCCATCTTATGATTCCAAAGATCAACTACCAGGATATCATCTTTTATGCGGCACCCAAACGGGAAGCTAAATACGAGAATCTGGACGAGGTAGATCCCGAACTGATCGACACCTTTAACAAACTGGGAATTCCCCTGGAGGAGCAGAAAATGCTCACCGGGGTGGCTGTTGATGCGGTAATGGACAGCATATCGGTGAAGACCACCTTCCAGGATACGCTGGCCGACAAAGGGATTATCTTTTGCTCCTTCAGCGACGCGGTGAAAAACCATCCCGACCTGATCAAGAAATATATGGGATCGGTGGTTCCTTATACGGATAACTTTTTCGCAGCCCTCAACTCGGCCGTATTCAGTGACGGATCTTTCTGTTACATTCCAAAAGGGGTCCGTTGTCCCATGGAGCTGTCGACCTATTTCAGGATCAATGCTGCAAACACAGGTCAATTTGAGCGCACCCTCATTGTTGCCGAAGACGATTCCTATGTAAGTTATCTGGAAGGCTGTACCGCACCCATGCGTGACGAGAACCAGCTGCATGCAGCCATCGTTGAAATTGTGGCCATGGAGAATGCCAGTGTAAAGTACTCCACTGTACAGAACTGGTACCCGGGCGACAAGGAAGGAAAGGGAGGAATTTACAACTTCGTTACTAAAAGAGGGATTTGCAAAGGGGACAATTCGAAGATCTCCTGGACACAGGTGGAGACCGGATCGGCTGTTACATGGAAGTATCCCAGTTGCATATTGATGGGAAACAATTCGGTGGGCGAGTTTTACTCGGTGGCGGTTACCAATAATCACCAGCAGGCCGACACCGGTACCAAAATGATCCACATCGGGAAAAACACCCGATCGACAATCATTTCCAAGGGAATCAGCGCCGGTAAGAGCCAGAACTCGTACAGGGGACTGGTGAAGGTGCTGAAGGGCGCAAAAAACGCAAGGAATTTTTCCCAGTGCGACAGTCTGCTTCTGGGCGATAAATGCGGGGCTCATACCTTCCCCTACCTGGAGGTGGACAACCAGACGGCCATGGTGGAACACGAGGCAACCACCTCGAAAATCGGAGAAGACCAGATCTTCTATTGCAACCAGCGGGGCATTGATACTGAAAATGCAATCAGCCTGATCGTAAACGGCTATGCCAAGGAAGTATTAAACAAACTGCCCATGGAATTTGCGGTAGAGGCACAGAAACTTTTAGCAATTACGCTTGAAGGGTCGGTTGGATAGAATAGTAAATAGCAAATAGTAAATAGTAA
>CAZRPW010000017.1:0-4302 GCA_964601975.1 uncultured Bacteroides sp. | reverse complement strand
AAGTGGTAAATAGTAAGTGGTTTTCCCAATTACCAGTAACCATTTACCAATTGCACGAACGAAGTGAGTACTATGTTAGAAATAAAGGATTTAAAAGTCAACATCGACAATAAGGAGATTCTGAAAGGGATCAATCTTTCAATAAAAGCCGGAGAGGTACATGCCATCATGGGTCCCAACGGATCGGGGAAAAGCACACTGGCTGCCGCACTGGCCGGGCGTGACCAGTTTGAGGTCACCCATGGCAAGGTGAGCTTTAAGGGGAAGGACCTCCTTGAACTTGCCCCGGAGGACCGGGCCAGGGAAGGTATTTTCCTGGGATTTCAGTACCCCGTGGAGATTCCGGGTGTGAGCATGGTGAATTTTCTTCGCACTGCCATCAACGAAAAACGAAAATATCTGGGACAGGACCCCATGCCGGCAGGTGATTTCCTGAAGCTGATGAGAGAGAAGAAGAAGATCGTAGAGATCAATTCCGACCTCACCAACCGTTCGGTGAATGAAGGATTCTCGGGGGGAGAGAAAAAGAAGAACGAAATTTTCCAGATGGCGCTGCTCGAGCCCATACTGGCTGTCCTGGACGAAACCGATTCAGGGCTCGATATTGATGCCCTCAGGGTGGTGGCCAACGGGGTAAACAAGCTCCGTTCACCTGAGAACGCAACCATTGTGATAACCCACTACCAGCGTTTGCTGGACTACATTGTTCCCGACTTTGTGCATGTACTCTACAAGGGCCGGATTGTAAAATCGGGTGGCAAAGAACTGGCAAAGGAACTGGAGGTACACGGATACGACTGGATTAAGCAAGAGGTGGAACATGAAGACGATTGAAGAAACCGGCACAGCCGAAAAGTATATTGAACTGTTCAGGCAGAACAAGGGACTCATCAGTAATGGAGAACCAGCCTTTATGAAAAAGCTGAGGGAAGAAGGCATCCGTAACTTTGAAAAAATCGGTTTTCCCCTCAAAAAGCAGGAGGAGTATCGCTACTCGCACCTCGAACCCGTGTTTAACGGGGAGCTTTCCTTCGTATTTACCCCGAGAGACATCAGTTTTGACAACCAGGAACTCTTCAGTTGTGATGTCCCCATGCTCGATTCGCATGTACTCACTGTTTTGAACGGCTTCTTTTTCAACCCGGGCGGACCTTCCCTTTTTGAACTGGAGAACGGCATCATTTACGGAAGCCTGAAGGAGGCCACCCTCCGTTACCCTGAGCTTGTTTCTGAATACCTTGGAAAAAATGCAAGCATGGAAAAGGAAGCCTTTGTTTCCCTGAATACAGCCTTTTCCCAGGATGGCATCTTCCTGTATGTCCCCAAAGGAAAAAACCTTGAAAAGCCGATCCAGATCATCGACCTGCTCCTGTCAGACCAAAACCAGATGGTTCAGCACAGGAACCTGTTCGTTATGGAAGAAAACGCATCGGCACAGGTAATCATATGCGACCACACCCTTTCGCCCCAGCTTTTCCTCACCAACTCGGTGACCGAATCATTTGTGGGTGAGAACGCAGACCTGGATGTACTGAGGTTGCAGAACGAGCACAACAATTCATGCCAGGTCACCAACACCTGGATCAGCCAGGAGCGCAGCTCGCGCAGTCAGCATAGCACCATCACGCTTCACGGGGGTCTGGTACGAAATAACCTGCATGTGAAAATGCGCGGCGAAGGAGCCGAAACCAATGCACTGGGTCTCTTCCTTGAGGATAAGATGCAGCATGTAGACAACTTCACAGTGATTGAACATACGGCGCCCAACTGCCGCAGCAGTCAGCATTACAAGGGGGTTCTTGACGATATGTCTACCGGTGCCTTTAATGGAAAAATTCATGTTTTTCCCGATGCGCAGAAAACCGAAGCCTTTCAGTCCAATAACAACATCCTCCTCTCCGATACAGCAAGGATGTTTACAAAGCCACAGCTGGAGATTTATGCCGACGACGTAAAATGCAGTCACGGTGCCACGGTGGGACAGCTGGATATGGATGCACTTTTCTATTTGCAGTCAAGAGGCATCCCTAAAAACGAGAGCCGCCTGCTGCTTATGGATGCATTTGCCCATGATGTGATCACAAGTATTAAACATCCATCGCTACAGGAGCGGATCACGGGCCTGGTAAGCAAGCGCTTAAGGGGAGAGCTTTCAAGGTGTAACAACTGCGCCATGAATTGTGAGGATTAATACCTAAACCCATGGGATTCGATATCAATAAAGTCAGGCAGGATTTCCCCATACTGAATCAGCGGGTTTATAATAAGCCGCTGGTCTATTTTGACAATGGAGCAACCACCCAGAAACCCACTGTGGTTATAGACACCATTCAGGAACTTCTGTCGAAACACAACAGCTCCATCCACCGCGGAATCCACTACCTGAGCGAGCAAATGACCGGGCGTTATGAAGCAGCCCGGGAAACGGTCCGAAATTTCATCAATGCCTCCTCCACAAACGAGATAATTTTCACAAGCGGCGCCACCGGATCCATCAACACTGTCGCATTTTCATTTGGGGAAAAATATGTGGGTAAGGACGACGAGATCCTGATCTCTGAAATGGAGCACCACTCAAACATTGTTCCCTGGCAGATGCTGTGTGATCGAAAGGGGGCCAGCCTGAAGGTAATTCCCTTTGATGATTCGGGTGTCCTGAAGCTTGAAGAGCTTGACGTTTTGCTCAGCGAGCGGACCCGTATCGTGGCATTGGCACACGCTTCCAATTCCCTGGCCACCATCAACCCTGTAAAAGAAGTGATCAGGCGTGCACACGAAAAGAACATCCCTGTTTTGCTGGATGGTGCCCAGATGGTGCAGCACGGAGCGGTGGATGTTCAGGACCTGGATTGCGATTTTTATGTATTCTCTTCGCACAAAATATTTGGTCCCACCGGATCGGGTGTACTCTATGGGAAAGAGGCCCTGCTCGAAACACTCCCTCCTTACCAGGGAGGGGGAGATATGGTGGACCAGGTCACTTTCGATAAGACCAGCTACAATGAACTGCCCTTTAAGTTTGAAGCAGGAACCTCCAATTACATCGGAGCCATAGGAATGGCCAGTGCGCTTAAATATGTAACGGACCTGGGCATCGAAGGAATTCGTTCCCACGAAGAAAAATTGATAAGCTATACCCTCGATAAGCTTGAAAATATTCCCGGGATGGTGCTTTATGGCAGGGCACCTGAACGCATTGCAGTATTCTCCTTTCTTATGGAGCATGTGCACAGTTATGATGCCGGGATGATACTGGATAAGATGGGGATTGCGGTTCGGACAGGCACCCATTGTACCCAGCCTGTGATGGATCACTTTGGCATTTCGGGAACCATAAGGGCCTCTTTGGTGTTTTATAATACAACCGAAGAGGTGGATCAACTGGTGAGTGGAATTGAAAGAACCATACAAATGTTATCATAAGCGCATACAATGAACCTCGAAGAAGCACAAAACGATATTGTAGACGAATTTTCGATATTCGAAGACTGGCTGGATCGTTACAATTATCTAATCGAACTTGGGAATGACCTTCCCGAAATCGACCCGCAATATAAAACCAACGAATACCTAATAAACGGATGCCAGTCGAAGGTATGGCTGCATGCCGATCTGGTGGATGGTAAACTTGTATACCATGCCGAAAGTGATGCCATCATAGTAAAGGGCATCGCGGCCCTGCTTGTAAAAGTAATGAGCGGCCGGACACCCGATGAAATCATAAATAATGACTTGTTTTTCATCGAAAAAATAGGACTCAGTCAGAACCTCTCCCCCACCCGTTCGAACGGACTGCTGGCCATGGTTAAGAAAATGAAACTCTACGCTTTAGCATATAAGTCTAAAGAGGAAAGTCTGTAAAGTCTGTAAAGTCTGTAAAGTCTGTAAAGTCTGTAAAGTCCGTAAAGTCCGTAAAGTCCGTAAAGTCTGTAAAGAAGAAAAAACAAAACTGATCAAGATGAGTAAAGCACTGGATATTTTAGAGATAGAAGGCAAAATTGTAGAAGCCCTGAAGCAGGTATACGATCCCGAAATTCCGGTCAACATCTATGACCTGGGGCTTATATATGAGATCGACGTCAACGAAAAGGCTGAAGTTGAGGTTAAAATGACCCTCACAGCCCCCAACTGTCCCATGGTAGATATGCTTCTGGCCGATACCGAAGAAGCCCTGCTGGGTGTGGAAGGCATCAAAAAAGCAAATATCAACCTGGTTTTCGAACCTCCCTGGGACAAATCCATGCTCAGCGAGGAAGCAAAACTGGAACTCGGGCTGCTTTAGTCTGTAAAGTCTGTAAAGTC
>CAZRPW010000016.1:0-55032 GCA_964601975.1 uncultured Bacteroides sp. | reverse complement strand
TAAACTACCAACTAACTAAAACTACTACTACTTGAAAAAATGGGATTAATATATGGTGTGAATACTGAGGTATTCATCGTGGGTGCGACCTTCATATTCGATGGAGAATAGATAATCACCACTGGCACTTTTCGAAAAATCATATATTCTGTTGATGAAGCCATCATGGTCAATGTTTTCACTATAGACAAGGTTATTATTATCATAGTAAATTTCAACTTTTATCGACTGGCTTTCATCAAGGTTTCTCATCAGTCTTGCCTTGTTGTTTCCAAACAAGAGAATCGGTTTTACAATTTCGTGGTTTAATTCTTCATGTAGCTCTACAAATGCATCTTCTACAGTGAAGGGATAGATTGAAATAAAGGCTTTCTTGTCAACTTCAAAATAATAGTCGTTTGCAGGAAGGGTAGAAAAATCGAAACTTCTATTGTAATTTCCTTCCGCCTTTATGTCTTTCGCCCTTATATCTTCTGTATAGAGAGTTTGACCCTGGCTGTCTTTTATATATAGCTTTGATTCCTTGTTTACGTTATCAAAGGATACCTGCGTTTTTTTTGCCGGTTTCACCGAAGGGTTGCTATTTTCGTTTGCATATATTTTATTACCTGAAAAAAATGCTCCCATTACCAATAATACCACAATTGAGTTTTTCATATCTACGGTTTTAAGTGTTTAACACAGGTCAAAATTAGCGTGGTTTTATGAGATTTAGATTTACAGATTTGACCAGTATGTGCACAGAATTAACACTAATATCAATTAGCAATTAGTTAATAGTTAAAATAGCACACATTGTGGTTAAATGTGTATAATTGCATGTTTTTACAGCTTTTTACATTTGTAATGAAAATCAGACGATGGCAAAGAAGAAACCGACACTTGAAAAAATATACCCCGGCCCTGATAACTCTGTCTTTGTTCATCAGACCTGTGAACAACGAACCAGTCCCCCGTTTTGGCATTTTCATCCTGAACTGGAACTGGTATACGTGGACAAGGGAGAAGGGAGAAGGCATATTGGGAACCATCTTTCTTATTTTCACAACAGTCAGCTTTTATTAATCGGAGCCAACCTGCCTCATAGTGGATTTAGCGATAAGTTTACCCGAACAGGATCTGAAACTTATATCCAATTCAAACCTGATTTTCTTGGTGAAAGCTTTCTGGAAACCCCTGAAATGAATGCCATTGCGGGTCTGTTCGAAAGAGCAAAAAAGGGAGTTTTATTCCAGGTTGATGCCAAGGCGAAAATCGGTCCGAAGATCAAAGTTCTGGTTAAGTACCAGGGATTTGACCGGATTATTAAACTACTTGAAATACTGAATGGCCTTGCCCTTGCAAAAGATTATCAACTGCTTAATGTGGATGGTTTTGCTTTTGAAACAACGATTCAGGACAGTAACAGAATAGAAGAAATATATAAACACATCAATATTAATTTTGGCAGGTACATTTCTCTTGACGAGATTTCTGACCTTTCAAGCATGACCGTGCCTGCATTTTGCCGGTATTTCAAAAAGTCTACCGGGAGAACCTTTACCCGTTTCGTCAATGAATTCAGAATTGTGCAGGCGCGAAGATTACTTTCAGAAACGAACGATAGTATTGCCGATATCAGCTTCGGATGTGGGTTTAATAATTTCTCACATTTCAATAAATTATTTAAGGAATATGCAGGGAAGAGTGCATCTGAATACAGGAAGGAGCTTAATCGCCTCGTTTAATAAAAAAGTCTTTTTTGTTAGGTTCTAAGAGGAACTCACTAATAGTCGCTGTCATAGTTTTCATTTTCCGATAAATAGTCAATATCGGAATGCTCATCTTCATACTTTGCCTTGATGTGATCCTTTAAAATACCATCATCATCGTAGTCCGTATCATCCTCTATGATTTGCAGCGCCTTTTTAAGTGACATTCTGATCATATATATCTTGTCGTCAGTCTCAAATGGTAAAGCAAAAACAGTTTCATTGTTTTTGTTTTTAAACTCCACCAGATATTCGCTAAAGCCCTCAGGATAAACCAGTTTAATTTGTTCCTGAATGTCTTTGCCGACTTTTTCAAAATCCTGTATGACCCTTAATTTGTTTGTTTTCATTTTTGCTTTAAAGATTTCCAGTTTTCCCCAGGTATTGTTGCCATCGTATGGGATGGATTGCAAGCATTTTAATATTACTACTATTTAATTTTATAAAACTATAAAAGTCGAAAATAGATAATTTTGAAAGATAAGTGATAAAAAAGGCATAATATTATTTCCAAATAAAGCCAAGTCTAACAGCAGATTTTTTGGCATTATTGGTCTTTGATGTTCCAATGCCCATAGTCTGTATGAAGTAATCTTCGGTGCAACATCCCCTGGACGTAATGAGTAGTGGCCCAGAATGCGGTTGCCTCACCTACTGCTCTGAATGTGCCATCGGCATACCTGTATCCCGCGGCAAGTGCAGAAAAGCTACTGCTATTGGTGGCCCCTTCATTGGCACCTCGGAAACTAAGAATTAGCAACTCTGCCTCAGAAACACCTAAAAATATCTCAAGACCTATTTATTAAAGTATTTCCAGTGATAATCAATTACATCACCGGCTACCTTGAGCCAGAAATCCCAATTATGGCCACCTTCAGATTCAATGAACCGGACTTCATAACCGAGTTCCCGGAGGTAATTGTCCAATTTTTTGCTGGTAGGTAAAAGGCGATCGTCAGAACCACAATGCAGGTAAACAGGTGGAAGAGCTACATTTTTTTCTTTGTATTGCTTTATCCTTACAAGTTCGTCAAGGGCCTCATAACGTTCCGGATAGGTTTCAAATTCACCCAGGTACCTGCTCATCCTACTGTACCCATACCCGCTTATATCTCCAAAATCGAGCACAGTGGTTGATAAAGAACTGATTGCGGTGAATTTTTCGGGTGCTACGAGCATGTAGTTCAACGCACCCTGCCCCCCCATTGAATAACCGGTAATGGCTCTCCTGGAGGCATCTACCCTGTACCATTCATCGATTGCCGGCATAAATTCATCAAAGAAAAAGGTTTTGAATAAGGATTTTTGTTTGGTGGTATCAGACCTGTCTCTCGATGTGGTTAAGGGATAATACGAATCGATGTAATTGGATGTGGCATCCCCGTCGAAACAAGTGTAAATAAAAGGTTTATCATTGATATTATCCTGAAGCTTCAATAAATGGTGCCAGGTATCATATGGCGAACCTGCCCCGTGCAGTGTATATAAAACAGGAAATTCCTTTGTCGGGTTTTTCATATACGAAGAGGGTGTTGCCACCAATACTTTTACCTCTCTTTGCATACTCGGTGAATACAACCTGAAATAGTCAACTGTAAAGTTTGTGTTTGCAACAACAGTTGAATCAATAGTCCTCTTGCATTTCGTATCACCGCCTTGTGAAAAGGCCACCTGGCTAGCTAATAGACAACCAGCGACAATTAACAAAGTAATTTTGGATTTAATACTGTCTAACATGCCTTTTGAATTTGTAGATATTTATAATTCCTGGTTTGCGCCGTCTCCGGCAGGATCGTTAAAATCAATCTCAGCCGGGTGAGGGAGCCCTGGTACTCCGGTCAATTCTCCGGGATCAATATCAGGTGATATACCCCATGGGCGGGGATCGATTTTCTCAATGATTTTTGTGTATCACCTGCATTTTTATGCAACCAGAGATCGCGGATGGTGTAGCTTCCTTCCAGACCGAGCCGGTCCCAGGCGAATTCCATGTCCAGGGGCTGGTTTTCCCTGTTAAAGAAACAAACGGATAAACAGTCCTCGTCCAATTTCTTCATATACACCTCGAATTGGCCTTCGTCTAAAGCTTTGTGAGCGGAGATACCCAGTGGATCCTGGTTTACTGCGATTACCTCTTTGTTGGTAAGGATCTGCCGCGTTGATTCATCCATATCCATCAGATTATTGCCTGCCATCAGGGGGGCTGCCAGCATAGCCCAGAGACTGAAATGAGAGCGGGATTCTTCCAGCGTGAGTACACCGTTACCCACTTCCAGCATATCGGGATCATTCCAGTGCCCGGGACCGGAGTAAGGATGCAGTTCCTCTTGCATATCGAGGTTGATGATCACCCCACCGCCCCAGACCTTCCCCTGCTTGGCATCCGGGATGTCCCAGTTGTTCCTGATGTCGCCAGTGGTGCGATACAGGTGCCCCACTTTCCCAGCCCAGAGCCAGGGCTTGCTCAGGCCCCATTCGCAAATACTGAAGACCATTGGACGACCGGCCGCAAAGAGGGCATCCCGCATGAGGGTATAGGAAGCTATGGCGTCCTGGCTTGCCACGTTACACCAGTCGTATTTCAGGAAATCGACACCCCACTCGGCGTAGGTCCTGGCATCCTGGTATTCATAACCCCTGCTCCCCGGCCTGTCCTGGCAGGTAAGGGTGCCTGCACATGAGTAGATACCAAACTTCAGTCCCCGTGAATGGATGTAATCGGCCAGTGCCTTCATTCCGGAAGGGAATTTTTCAGGATCTTCCAGGATCCTGCCTTCCTTATTCCTCCCTAGCTGCCAGCAATCATCGATTACGATGTATTCATAACCCACCTCCTTCATGCCCGAGCTCACCATGGCATCGGCCGTTGCCCGAATCACTTCCTCGTTGATTCCGTCGCAATTATAATAGTTCCAGCTATTCCAGCCCATGGGTGGAGTCAAGGCCAGGTTTTCGAATTTTTGTGCAGCCATTTCGGGTGAAAAGCAGATCCAAAGGGCAGCCAATAGGGAGATGGTTTTTACCCATGGATTAGCAGGATAAGACAGGATAGAAATCATACCTTTCTTGTTTATTTTTAACATATTATAGTAATAGTAAAGTTAGTTGTCGTAGTAGTTAAGTTAGTTAAATTTGAGGGATCCAGACCCGCTTGCAGGTCTGGATCTTTTTTTATTAAATTCATTAGGATCCGGTTTTGAAAAGAGGAATAAGCGAAAAAGGAATTTTTAATAGGCGCTTTCTGCTTCCTCAAGCAGCTTCACAATCGTTTTTTTTCCAGTGTCACGGGCCCTGTCAATGGCGCGGAATCCATCACTGTCCCTGTATTGAATATCTGCACCTTCGCTGAGCAAACGTTTCAGCTGTAATTCATCTCCGGAAATGGCTGCCAATATCATCGCCTGATCCCGATCCAGGGTGTCTGGATTCTTTAAAGATTTTGGGCTCCACCTATTTGCCTGGGCAGAGGAGATGCCGCTGAGAATGGTTAGCAGTGTATCAGAATGAAGTTCCAGGGCGATATCCAGGGGGCTAAGCTTGTTCAGGTTTTTTATTTCTTTACGGGCTCCTCCCTGAATTAATGCCCTGGTAATGGGAACATATCCCATCTGGATAGCATAATGCAGGGGTGTGGATCCGTAGAGATCGCTTGTATTTACTTTTGCTCCTGCACCAAGTAAGGTTTTAACCACGTCATCTTCTATCTCTGTTTTTTCATTGATAAAGTGGGAATAGCCTTGCATGGCAGCCCAGTGTAAGGGCGTTCTTCCATTTTTATCCCTGGCTTCCAGATCTGCTCCGGCAGCAATAAGATCTTTTATCCTGTTTATGCTGGTTGATTCGGATTGCCTGTACCCCGTGTAGGCATTGATAACCGCGCAATGTAAGGGAGTCCACCCATCTTCTGTACGTGCGGTGATATCTGCCCCGGAATCCAGCAGCATCCTGAAGATCTCATAGTGGTTGTACTCTTTGTACTTAACCTGGATTCCCCGATTCCCCACAAAACCTGAGGCAGCTGCATGCAGAGGAGTCCATCCGTCTGTAGCGGACAGGTTCACATCAGCCCCGTTATTGATCAGCAAATTAACAGCTTCCCCGTCCCCGTTCAGAATGGCCTCATGCAGCAGCGTCCAGCCATCGGCCCGCTGCTGGTTTATCTTCCCTTCTTCAATAGCAGTTTCTGCCTCAATATACCTGCCGGCATGCCTGTCACTGGCGGCCTGCCATTCGGACTCAATCGGGAAGGGGTCATGATTCCCTGTTTTCGTCGGCATTTCTGTTCCTGGAGTCCATGATTCTGTGTATTCCAGCACTTTCCCGGGATCTTTGAGATCCCTGGAGTTGCCTGTCAGGCTCATGATACTTTGGGCTGGAATATGGATCAGGTCTCCTGTTCGGATTTTCCCCTGGTCCTGGTAATATTCGTCTTCCCTGGACAATTGCACGTCAAATCTGGCGGGCAGTCTGCTATCCTCTTTCAGCCTGATGACCTGTTGCTCTGTAGAGGGATTTATAAATACCAGGCTTAGATCCCCCGTTGCGGGGTGCTTATAGGCCGAGATCAGGACTGAGTCACTTTCGCAGGTGGCTTCAACCCGAATGGCCCCGGGTCTGATATTCCGGTAAAAATGTTTTGCTGCATAATATTTGGGAGTGGGTTTGCCATCATTCATCAGGGTATAGAGACCGGGGTTGCTACCTCCGGTGTTCCCGCTGATTTGCCAGTACACCCATGAGCTAAAATTTCCGAGGACCAGGTATTCGTGCATATCAACGGCCATTCCCAATGCACCCTTCCAATTGGTCTGGTGTCCGGAAGTTTCAGTCATATGGTACTCCCTGCCATAGGCAGCGGCCAGGTCTTTCCATTTAAGCAGATCATTTCCGCTGGCATGCCTGTGCACGGCAATGTCGCCCGGAAACTTGCTTGATACCGGATCGGAGAACACGGGTTCAAGAAAAGCATGTACTCTCTCAGGAATGAGCAGATCCTCGTTGATCAGGAGCCTGGAATTGATCTGTTCCTCTTCAAATTTTACCATGATCGCTTTGAGTGCTTCCTTCATTCCATGACCATGGTAGAGGCATGACCTGTAAAACTCAATGAATAAGCTTTCATTCTGAAGGCTGATCCAGCTGATATCCACATCCCAGTTCCACTTTGCGAGCATGATATACGCAGAGAGATATTCCGCGAATTCCTCGTACATATCCGCTCTTAGAAAACCTCCCTGTATTGGAGCATGGTTTGTTTTCATATACTGGGGCGGAGACCAGGGTGAGGCCATGAACAGGTTCAAACCTCTGTTTTTAAGTTCACTTACAAAACGGAATGTTTCTTCCATACCTTTCCGCTGATTGTTGTCGGACAGATAGAAATTCTCCCAGGCAATGTGCTCCGAATCATTATCATCATTCTTGTATTCCAGATGTTCGGTGATCGGTATCCTGAGAATGCTCATACCCAGGTCATACACAATCATATCCAGAAAATCTTCCTGGAAATATTCAGGGGGGAATTCTTTGTAATTCACCATGCTGGTTCCAAACCCGTGGATACGCTGGTTTTCTGTATCCGGTTCAATTTTAACCACATAGTGCTCAGATATATCCTGATTTACACATCCCGTAATAACGGCAATCAGTAATAGAAGGGATATCCATTTATAATTCATTTCGGGTATATTGTGGACCTTATATCAAAGATGACAATCTCTCATAAATACCCTGTCCTGTTCTGTCCTGAATGCGATGTTTCATTCAATAATCCCTTTGAGTTTCATAAGAGATTCAATGAAATAATAATCGGCAGATATTTTGGGACGGTCGATATAAATGTTCCACGAGCGACTTCCAGTGGAATGTTTCAGGATAAATCCAAGGTTCTCATCGGGTCGGTTCCTGTATTGATCTGAAGACAGGCTTTGCAGGGTGCGGACTGCGAATTCAAAGTACTTTTTCTGTGCATCTTCCGGGAGGTATTTGGAGAGTTCAAGGATTCCGGATGCAGCAATACAGGCTGCCGAGGCATCCCTGGGGGCATTGGGTATGTCAGGGTCATCGAAATCCCAGAAAGGGACAAGGTCATCTGGTAAGCGGGGATGTTCCATGTAAAAGTCAGCTGTTTTGCGTGCAAGGTCGAGGAAGCTTGAATCTCCTGTCTCTCTGAAGGTTATAGCTGCACCATAAATGGCCCGTGCATGTCCGCGTGCCCAGGTGGATTCGTCCGAGTCTCCCATCCAGGTCCCCTTCTTTCTGGGCTCAAAGTTAATTGTATCATAATCAATAAGGTAATAGCTACTGTAGTCGTCTCTGAAAAAGTCCTGTTTTGTTCGCAGGGCATGCTGGTATGCCATCCCGGAATAGGTGGTGTCGCCTGTTATTTCTGATACGTAGAATAACATCTCGATGGATAAAAGTCCATCAATAATTACCGCAAACTGGATGGGAATGGAAACGTAAAAAGGATCCCACGATTTAATACATCCGATGCCAGGATTATATCTTTCTGCCATGAGCTTTGCCCCTAAAACAAGAACATCTTTGTAGAGACTGTCCTTTGTGATCCTGTAACCGTTCCCGAAACTGGAATTGAGCATAAACAGCAGATCCTGGGATTTCTTGTTGAATTGTTGCAGTTCCAGTCCAGCCGTCCATTGTTGCGCGTATACTTTCCATTTTTCCTGTTCCGTATAGTCATAAAGGTGCCACAGGATGCCCGCCAGATATCCCGCCTCCCAGGAACTTGGCGGGAGTGTTTGCAATTCGCCCTCGTCACCGACGGTACCCGGATAGGTATTGAAATCCAGGTTTTCAAGGAAATATTGGATCTTCTGCTGTGCAAATTCCATATTCTCGGATATCAGGGATTCAACCTCTTCATGGCTTATCCCTGTCTTCTCCCGGGAACTACACTGTAGCAAAACAAGTGCAAGGATGCCCGGAATTATAATTTTATAAACAGTAGGTTTCATGTTCACTTTTTTATAGGGATTCTCTTTCAATAAACCGAAGACAATGCTCGGAAGCGGTTTTACTAGTTCGGCTCCCCTGTTGTCCACAGTTGTCCTGGATGTTTTCGATGACTGTAATGCCATTGGCCACGATTCTTTTCAGGGGACTATCCTCGTAGCTTAAAACACCGGTTTCCTTACCTATGACGAGTCCCTTCTCGGTTGTAATCTCAACAAAAGCAGCCAGGGTATTGTCTTCCAGTATCATATAGGCTAGTCCTTTTTTTACATCTCCACGGTGCAGCTCCTCTGTTTGCCGGTAGGGTATCTGGTGAATGTTACAGAAATTCTGAAAAACCCGGGTAATTTCACCGGGGAACAATCCACCCCTTGGAAATACGAGGATAAGCCCTTTATATTTTCTGAAGAGCTGATAATGTTTCTCAAGAAGCGTGTTCATTTCCGATTCAAATCCAGTGTATGTTGCCATGAAATTCTGATCGGGCAACCTGCTTAATACGGGCTGTGGTTTTTCAAGTGGTCTGACAAAGATGTATACCAGAACAAATACCAGGAGTAACGCGAATATCAGGGACATGATGGATATGATCTTTTGCCATGCATGCAGGGACGATATCTGTTCTGTTGTATTGAAACGCCGGTTCCTGTTGATGTCCCTGTCCATACTGACGATTTTCCCGGCAGGTTTCACAATTCGTTCCATTAATACCTGGTAGTTATGATTGAGGAGCTCCCCTATTTCCGAGTGGTCTGCCGGATCGAGGGTTACGTATTCCGCTTCGACCGTTCCATCCCTCACTGTCAGCCTGGCGAGATTCACCTTATTACCCGGAGGATTATTGCTTGCCTGGTGAGCAAGTTCGTACTGGGGGATCAAAATTTCAATATACAGATCCAGGCAATACTTTACACTGTCCAGGGGTGTACAATATGATTCGTCTTCAAGGCAATAACTGTGCAGGGAGTCAAATTCATGTTGCATATAAACACCATTCTCACGAAGAGCGTTCAGGTATTTTTTGTCACCGGTCACATCATATAACTCCCTGATCAGGTCATCTTTGTTCAGACTGTTATAGAATTTTGAAAGGTGTAGTTCCCTGTCCTGGAAGAAGGTGTTAAACATGAGCTGCTCATTGTTTATCTCCTTGATATTCGACAGCAATAATCTGTTGTTTGCCGAAAGCAATACAGTAAAGACAAGGATCAGGATCAGGATCCACCGGTACCAAACATTGATGCTTAGTTTTAATTCAAATTTTCTGAAGGTTTTTGATCGGGCCGCCATGTTACCTTTGTAATGAGTTTCTTAAAAAGATCTTGAAGGGAACCCTCTGTGAACCGGTTTCCTGCTTGAGTATCAATTCTGCAGCTTTCTGCCCCATGGCATGCCAATCGGTGGAAATCACGGATATTCCACCGGCCAGAATCCTTTTTAGTGGTGTATCATTATAGGAGATCAATCCTATATCTTTCCCAAATTCAAACTTTTTTTCCCTGATCAGTTCAATGGCAGTAACCAGCTGATCATCATTCAGCAGGATGTAACAGGCACCCTTGTGAATTTTATCAGGATCCAGATGGGATAGTACCTCGTATTCGTATTCAAACATCCGGCAGAAGGCCTCAAATCCTTTGACAACCTCTTTTGGGTGGGTATTTTCAGGGGAATAAAGAATGTAATGTTTGCTGTATGCCGAGAGTTGATCGTTCATGGAGGTGAGCGCTTCCCTGATATCCAGTTCGAAATTTTGGGTCACGGTTGAATGATCGGATTTGATCCCGCTCAGCGGGTTGTCCAGAACCAGCAGTTTCCGGTCAGGGATGCTGCTTAGCAACTCCTGGGCTTTCTGGTAATGAGGGTCGCTTTTAAAAAAGGGAATGACCAGGTAGTAATCGTAATCATCCATGTGGCTCTTGAGAATAATCTCAAATTTCCGCAAATCATAGTTGTATACGTAAACATCTACGAGGGTGTTTTCACCGATCTCACTGGTAAAGGCCTCATAAATATTCCGCTTATAGTCTGTAATGGAGTTTGTAATAAATGCAATCTTTGTCTCGAATGTAAAATCTGTTTTGGAAATGAAGTAGCCCCGCCGCTTGATAGAGGTAATGATCCCCCTGTTTCTTAGTTCCTTCAGGGCTTTTTCGACAGTGTCACGGGAAAGGTAATACTCGAAACTGATTTCGTTGATGGAAGGCAGACGGGAACCTATCTTCAGGTTGCCATTTTGAATGTCCTTAATAATAAGGTCGACCAGCTGGAGGTACTTCGGGGTTTTGGAATGCTCATTAATTTCTTTGAATTCCTCCATCAGAGCTTTATTGGCAGATCTTGTATATTCTGATAAACATAAGAAAAATCCATGTACATTCTCATTCCCCTAAATATAATGTTTAGCGAATTTGTGAATATAGATAACCCGGCCGGGCTTTCTGTCCTGTGCTTACCTGTGCGGAATGCAGGTTAGTACAGGATAAGTAATCATGCCCCTTCATCTACTTTTAAAAAAGGGAAATAAATTACGGTAACATGAAAAAGATTAGCATAATTCTGATCCTGTGCGGGGTATTCCTGTGCTCTATTGAAGGTCTCTATTCCCAGGGGCTGCCTGAACAGGGAGACCCGCCAAACAGGAGTGATATTCCAGCATTCTTTAAGTCTGACTTAAATGCCATTGAGGCAGAAGTGAACCTGGTTCGGAAGGGAGAAGTTAAAGTTATTGCGCATTCTCCCGGTGATTTCCCGGTGTACGCGGTTTTCTACGGTGATAAGGAGGACTTCCAATCGCAGGCCAACTACAACTCGGCTGTTGGCGCCAAAGATCTTTCCAGTTTCGCCAGGCGCGACCCTGGTAGCAAGCCGGTGGTTTTTTTCCTGGGTCCGGTCCACGGTCAGGAAATGGAAGGCATTGTGGGTCTTGTGAATCTGATACATATTGCCGAGACCGGAAAGGACTACCGTGGGAAGGAATGGCCTTCGCTGATGCAAAAGCTGCAACAGTGCAGGACGATCATTGTCCCCTGTGGAAATCCGGATGGGCGCGCGAGATGCCCCTATGACACTTTTCTGGGCCTTCCCACCGAAATCATGACCAAATATGGACAGGGGACCCGTAAAGATGGCTCTTCATGGGGGTGGCCACAGTCCAAATCGCTCCATCCCATGCAAGGGGATGTGGGCATTCTTGGCAGCTATTTCAACGATGATGGAATCAATATAATGCACGACGAGTTCTTTTCACCCATGGCCAAGGAAACCAGCGCCATCCTGGACCTGGCCAGGGATGAGGCTCCCAACCTGACCGTATCATTGCATTCATTTCAGCTGATTTCCCGGATCCTGCCCGTTAGCTACCTTCCCTGGTACATGAAAGAAGAGGTCCAGGATTTGAGCAGAAGGGTGAACCTGGCTTACAGAAGCAATAACCTGCCCTGTTACCCGGATGAGGTGTTTGGTGAACCATCGGTAGAAGACCGGAAATTTCCTGCCAAGACTCCGTTTAACCTGACCGGTGCCTTGCACCATACATCGGGTAGCCTGGTATTTACCTATGAGTGTTCCCATGGATCTTTCAGCAGTCAGCCAGGTATTCGGGACACCAATCCCAATATTACTTTTGAAGATATCCTGGATTACCAGTTGATTCTCTATGAAACTATGCTCGATTATTCACTGAATCAACCATGACAGATACTACTCACTTAGGGTCTTTTTTCAATATCAGGGTACTCCTGATCGGCCTGGGCCTGGTTTGGCTTAGCCCTGTTTTATCTCAATCAAAAGTAAAACTTGAGGGGCTTGAGCACCCTTATCTTTTCTTTTCAGAAAGCGATCTTCCTGAAATCAGGGAGCGTATGGAGGAGGAACCCTTTCTGACCCGTTGGAATGTTTTTTTAAGTAATACGGAAAAAGTGCTGCTTACGGAACCTCACAATGCAAGGGAGACCGGAAAAGCGGGAAATGCCCGGACATATTTGGCGCATGCAGGGAAATCATCCTTTGCTTACGTGATCACTAAGGAGAAGAAGTATGCCGATCGTGCCATTGCAGAAGCCATGGCAATGGTTGAGGGAGTGATTCCAACATCAGAGGGGACCCTTGGTTGGTATAATCCCAACAGCAGGGACTGGAATAAGGGGGCTGACTTAAACACGGCCGAGATTTGTTATGCCCTGGCCATGGTTTATGATTGGTGTTATGACGCAATGAGTCCTCAAGAGCGGAAAAAAATCAAAAATGCAATAATGGATAAGGGAATCAGGCATTACCTGGTTTCAATCGAAGGAGAGAGACCCGATTTCTGGGTGGGAAATCCGGTATCAAACTGGGCGGGCGTGTTACATGGGGGCGTTGGTTTGGCAGCCTTGGCCCTGTATAACGAGTCGGATACTGCCCGGAAAGTAACGGACTATGCCAGGGAATCTATCCCCGGCTTCCTCGATCATGTGTTCCTTGAAGACGGGGGCGGACACGAGGGGGTCATGTATGCCCGGTATGGGGAGTTATTCGGCCTGTATTTTATGATGGCTTCCCAGCGCCTATTCGGCATGGATATTGATTTTCTGGAGGAATTGAACAGGCGGATGGCCGGGTACTGGGATATCTATATGCAAGCCCCGGATTCTCGCTACGCCAACTTCAATAACATGGGGGAAAACACCTTCGAGGGACTGTGGGGGAAGGATCATCGCCATATGGGTGGACCGAATTCGGATATCTGTGCCCTGATGGAGACCCTTGCTCCCGGGGGAGATCCCCTTCTGTTATGGGGGGCGGACAATGGAGCTCCGCGCTATTACTGGGATGGAGCTTCTCCCTGGTCATTTCTCTGGCGCAAAGCTAGTGCTGGTGCGGTTTCTCCGCAGTCTAAACCCGGGCTTCAGGATGCGGTGTTGTTCAGGGGAGCCGGTCATGCCATCCTTCAGTCGGACCATCTGTGGCTTGCATTCAATGGAGGGTGGACAAGCGATCGATCCCATAACAACCGTGACCTGGGTTCCTTCATCCTGGTGGCCGACAAGGAAAGAATGGTACACGATCCCGGCTATGGAGACTCGGAGGCACGTCACCACTCGACAATTACCTTTAATGACGAGGATCAGGTCAAGGCCGGCACCGGGAAGTACCTGGAATTTGGTTCTGGAAAAGCCTTCCATTACCTGGCTAACGATCTGACTGAAGCATATGATGCGAAGCATCTGGATCAGTTCATAAGGCACCTGCTTTTCGTGCGGGACGGCTACCTGGTGGTGATGGATGAAGTCAAGGTGAAAGATGGTGGTCAGCTGAAATGGTGGCTGCAAACCAGGCACAGGGCCGAAGTAGTGGACGGGCACACCCTGATCCATGGTGAACAGCACTGTATGCACCTTATCGATGCAGGTGATCAGATGGAGACCCGGATCATAGGCTGGGAGGAAAAGAACGGGAGCATGAACGCAGTACAAAAAACGCCGGTTTTTTCGAAACAGGAGTACCTGATTATCTCTGTCTTATACCCGGTTTTGTTAGATGAGAAGAGGGCAGCCCCCGTTCCGGCAGCCTCGTTCGATAAGGGGGTGTTAAGCCTTACAAGACCCGGGGGGGAAAAGGATGTGATTCGTTTTGGTCATCAGGGAAACAGGTGGGTCCTGGAAGGCTTCAATGAAGAAAGTGGGTGGGACATACAAGATGGCAGCAAACGCACCTTAGTGCCTTTCAGGGAAACAGGGAAGTATGGCATCGAGATCCATGAACTACCAAGCTGGTTCCTGCCCATTACAGATTAAAACTTAAGTATAATTATAAAACGCATTATGGATATTCTTACGTTCGCAAAACGGGTCATTCTGACAATGATTCTTTTCACTTTCCCGGTCTGGCTAACAGCCCAGGATCATTCTTCCACTGAAGGATGGTTCGAGTTCAAACCCGTTGAGGACTTCTCGGAGAGCGTGATCGATGCCTCCCGGTGGCTGGATGCCCCGGCAGGGAAGCATGGCTTCCTGCAAATGAAGGATGACGCATTCCTCTTCGAGGATGGCACACCCGTGAAATTCTGGGGAGTGAACATCTGCAGCCAGCATCCATACTCGGATAAGGAGGTGGTGGACCAATGGGTGCAACAGCTGGCCAAATACGGGATCAATGGCGTCCGCTTCCATAAATTCTCCAGTTACGCTTTTGCGGCTAACTCCTCCACTGTCCCTGACGAGCAGAAGTACAGGAAGTTTGATTACTTCAGTTCGGAGCTTCAGAAAAAGGGGATATACTACGGGTGGTCTCATATTTACGGACATAAGGTAAAACCCGATGACAGGGACAAGCTCCTGAACTATGACGAGATTGCCGGCCTGGATTACCCCTGGAGCTGGTTGAACGGAAGCACCTCCAGCCTGATCAATTTTGCTCCCGACCTGCAGGATCTGAGTATCGAGCTGACCATGAATATGCTGAACAGGGTGAATACGCGTATTGGGAAGCGTTACGCGGATGATCCGGCCCTGGCTTTCATTGAATTGCAGAATGAGGACAATATATTCTGGGGGGCCATCGGGGAATCTCTTGAGCAGGCACCCACCTATCGGAATTTGCTCTACCGGCAGTTTTCCGATTGGTTGAAAGAGAAGTATGGAACAAACGAAGAATTGGTTCGGTCATGGGGACAGGAATTCCTGCCCGAAGGTCAGTCACTGGAAAAGGGAAACATGGACCCTACCCCCAGCCACAGCCTGTTCTCATACGAGTATAAGCTTGCCATGGATGAAGGAAGAACCATGCAAAGGCACATCCTGGATAAAATGCAGTTCCTTTACGAAAAGCAGGTTGAATTCTACGACCGTTTTTCCGATTCGATCCGTGCCACCGGTTATAAAGGTCTGATCGTTGGTTCCTGCTGGCAGGCAGGCATGGGTCCTTCTCACTATTATAACCTCCATGCCGATTACCGTGCTGGATTCATCGACCGGCACAACTACTGGGGGGGAGGCACCGGCCATCGCCTGCAGGCGGGGAAGGTAGAATCAAAGGCCATGATCTCCCATCCCGGGTCCGGGCTCCTGAGCACGGGAATGCAACAGGTGGCCGACCGCCCGTTTTCACTCTCCGAATGGATGTCCCTGATCCCCAATGAATGGGTCGCAGAGGGCGTCCCTATAATTGCCCTTTACGGGATGGGTCTCCAGGGTTGGGATGCGTCCTTTCACTTCGCCAGCGATAATCCCGAGTTCACAGAAACCATACATACCCCGGGTGTTTATAATGTCACTTCACCCACGCAACTCACGCTCTACCCGGCTATTTCCAGGATGATTTACCGCAACGATATTGCAGAGGGGGAGGTAATCTCCTCACGCTATGTTCATATCCCGAGCCTCTCCGAGGGTAAATTGCTTTTCAACGAGCGGGTAGAACAGGGGTATGACGATAAGTTCATTACCGGGGATGTACCCTCGGAAGCGCTTGCAGCCGGAAAGCTTGTCGTGGAGTTCACCGATCAGTTCAGGGAGACGCCCGTCCCCGATCTTTCTGCCCTGTGGAACGAGGAAGAAAGACATATAAGCTCCAATACAGGTCAGCTTCACTGGGATTATAGCGACCAGGGATATATAACTGCCAAAACTCCGGCTTTCCAGGCTGTGGTCGGATTTGCCCGGGGTAAGATCCATAAGCTGGGCGATCTTTCTGTGGAAATTGAGTCCCCCTTTGCCGTGGTGCTGGTGACTGCATTGGAGAAGGACCGGTGCATCGCAGATTCGGAGCACATCCTTGTTACCACTTTGGCCCGGGCCCGCAATACGGGAATGAAATATAACGAGGAGGGAACCAGGGTGCTGGAGGTGGGTGGTCCCCCCATCCTGCTGGAACCCGTCAGCCTGAAGCTGAGCATGCACAGGAAAGGAGTACCTCTTGTACACCTGCTCGATCACGTGGGCAGAAGAACCGGAGAAACGGTCCCTGTTAAGGATGGGGTCATCGTCCTGGATGGAGCGGAAACCAGGACCATTTACTACGAAATAGAATACAGCAAATAATATTACTATGAAAAGATTTTACTTTAAGGCAAGCGTTCTGATGAGTGGAATAATCCTGGCCGCAGGGCTGTCGCTGTACGCGCAATCGACCATTTTGCAGGAACAATTTGGAATGGAAGAGTGGACAGGAGATCCCGCATTGTACCCGGCTTACACAAGCGATGCCTTGTTTTCCGGTGATGCTCCCCACGATTTTCCGGCCTCAAACTCCTCTGGCTATGCTTCAGCTTCGGGTGGGGGTGCAGTACTCATGGGAAGCTGGAGTGGACCTATCAATACCGAGTTTGTGATGCAATGCAATAGCGAAGGATATACGGGGGTCCGGCTTAGCTTCGGGATAGACCATCAATCGTCGGGCTGGGGAACCTGCCAGCTTACCAACAATTTCACAAAGATTGAATACTCAACGGACAGTGCCAATTGGTTGCTTATTGACAATGCCTACCTGATTAATGAAAGCATCTGGCCCTGCGCAGATGATAATGTTTGGGCATTCGTGGAACTGGGCCAGGTACTACCGGCCGTTCCGGAATTATACATCAGATTTACCCATACAAGTCCGGACATCCATCCCTATACCCTGGATGATATCACCCTGAGCGGTTTCCTGCCTGATGATACGCCCCCTGTGGCTCCTGTAAATCTGAGTGCTGAAAAAATAGGGAATGACCGCTTCATCCTTTTATGGAATGCTACACAGGATGAGAGTGGGATTGGAACGTACAGGGTTTTTCAGGATGGAAACTATCTCTTATCCACCCTGGATACCATGGTCTGGATCGAGCACCAGATGGCGGGCAGCACCGCGGAATATTCTGTTTATGCCGTGGACAATGGTGAGAATATTTCGGGTGAGTCACCCAGGCTGGAGGTTAGCCTGCTGAACAGACCTGCCGATTTTACCTATTCCTGGGAGCAGTCCCACGTGAAATATCTTCCCGGAGGCGACATGGAGTGGAAGCCGGAGAGTTTTGAGTATACTCCTGGTCCTTCGATCCGCTACATCGATTTTGAAGGCGGAGATGATATCAATGATGGCCTGAGCAAACAGACAGCCTGGAAGCATCATCCCTGGGATGGCAGCGCCACTGGAAATGCTGCAACCTGTGCGGGAATCCACACCTACGTCTTTAAACGAGGGGTAGTCTACCGGGGTATGTTAACTGCAAATTCCTCGGGAACCCTCCTCGAACCAATCCGCCTTACCTCCGATCCATCGTGGGGAAGCGGTGAGGCCTGCTTCTATGGTTCCCAACGACTGACCGGGGGATGGACACAGGCCAATGCCTCTATAGCACCCAATATCCCGGATGCGGATAAGGTATGGTACATGGACATCGACCTTCCTGAAACGAAAATGCTTTGTGAACTGGAAGGAGATCAGATCAGGCCCGTGCACCTGGCCCGTTCCCCCAATTACCAGCGCACCCCTGATGATCCGCTTAAGACCTGGTGGACCATGACCGGGAAAACGGAAGGCGACGGGGGACTCTGGCTGACCGACAGGGTCAACCTGGTCCAGACCGATCCGGCCTATTACCAGGGTGCGACCATCTTTAGCCAGGAGGATGCGATCGTAATGTGCACGGTCTGGAACCAGGACGTGAACGAATGGGATCCGACAAATCACCGGGTGAAGGTCTCCGGCACCAGTTTCGGGGGAGTAGGCTCGCACTATTACATCGAGAACACCCCTTTCCTGCTGGATACGCTTGATGAGTTTTATTATGACCGGGCTGTCGGGAGGCTGTTTGTCCGTCTGTCGGGAGAGCGGGATCCCAATACAAGCACTCTTGAGGTGGCGGATAAAACAAAGCTGATCGATATCACCAACCAGCATTGTATTGAGATCAGCGGCCTTACCTTTGGGTTCACAACGGCTCATAAGGTCCGTTACGGGCAGCAGGATATGGCTTCCACCATCAGGATGAATGGAATCTGCCATCACATTGATATACGGAACAATAAGTTTTACTATTTAAATGGTGGTGTATCTCTCAATAATACAGGCTCAACTGAAGTGAATACCCATGCTATTACGGTCAGCGACAATGACCTGCAGCATATCGGAGACCTGGCTATTGTTTTTTCCACCGACCAGACTTATATAGATGACATCCATATTCTCAGGAACAATATCTTCAATAACGGTTACAGGCACCAGGGCAGATCTTACAGTTCCATTCCGGCCATCTACGGGCAACTGAATTATGGTGAGGTGGCCGGGAATATTATTGAGGAATCGTGGGGAAATGGTATTGATATGTTCTGGGGCAAAGGGGGGAACAGCGATTTCTATGTGCCTTTTATAAGGGGGCTCATTTACCAGAATAAGGCCTCGAATACCCTTATCGGGACAAACGATTACGGGGGGATTGAAAGCTGGCAGGGGGGTCCGGTCTACTGCTTTAACAATTACTCCCATAATGCGAATGGTTACAAGCATTATAACAATTCCTCGATCGGGTATGCTTACTATTTTGATGGCTCATTTAAGCATTCGGTATTCAACAACATTGCCTCCGGGATTTCCCACAATCGCAACGCGGCGGCCATCATGCAGGTACTGGGGTACTATAACATCTTTGCGCATAACACGGCCTACAATACCTCGAATTTTTTCCATGCGTGGAAAGGATCCCTGGGTCTCAACGGACATAACGCCTACCTGGCCAACCTGTCGGAAGATGTACAGTGGTTCTTCAGGCATGAGATCAACCCGGACTATATCCCCTTTGAATCCTTCGGGAACAACCTGGCTGCCGGTTCTTCCTTTATCGGGACCCTGGAGAACAGGGATGTGAATCTTTCACTGGAACAGTTCTCAGGCAAGCTGGAAGAGTACCGCTCACAGCTGACCCAGACCGGCTGGAACCAATCCGGAGAGGCTATTCCCCTGGCGAATGAGAAAGATTTTCGCCCGCTGGCAAGCAGCAAGGCCATTGACCAGGGTGTCCGTTTCTTTACCGCCTTTCCGCTGTCCAGGGTAGTGGGTGAATGGAACTTCTATGTCCACCCGGCCGATTCAAGCCTGATCATGGGCGATAATTTTTACATGACCGAGGACTTCAATGATCGGATCACTTACCAGGACATACCCAAGAACCACCTGAATGCTGTGAATGTAAGCGACTCCAGTTTCGTGATGGGTGAGCTGGAAGACTGGACCCGTGGGGCCCTGAAATTTGATGGCGATAGTATCTTTTGCCAGATCGATCATGCTCAGGCGAGTGCTGTGAAGAGTAACAACGTGGATATGACCGATAATGATTTCATAATTGAAGTTTATTTTCAATCCGATAGCGCCTATACCGAAGGAATTCTTGTTTCCAAGCAGGATGGTTCGGCAGGATATGAGCTGGGAATAGATGACCAGGGTTTCGCAGCCCTTACCTTGTTTGAATCGGGGGCTGTTGTTGTGGACCAAAAAAGTGCGGTGAAGGTCAATGACGGAAGCTGGCACCACCTGCTGGTGGAGGTCGTGAGACATCGAGGGATCCAGCTGTTTCTGGATGGCAAACTTTCCAACGGGATGCTAAATGGTTCCATGCCCGATCAATCTGCGTCCCTCTCCAATGGAGCCAATCTGATGGTGGGACGGGGCACAGGTGATAAGTATTTCAAGGGGATGCTGGATTTCCTGCGCATTTCAAAAGGCTCCCTGGCAGATGCCATGACCACCATCGACGAACTATATGCCTGGCAGTCGAACGGACCCTTCCTCTACGATATTGCCGGACGCGCCCCTGAGGGGAAAAGGGATGTGGGAGCCCTTGAAACATTTACAAGCTGTACGCTGTCCCTCTCTGCAGATTCCCTGCACTTTGACTCGGGTGCTTCTGCGAAAGTATTGACTGTCGCGGCTTCGGGAGGATTTAGTACAGGAAGCTTGTCGGAGGGTTTCTTCTCCCTGGAATTGAAAGAGGATAGCATTGAGGTAAAGGTCACAGAAAATACGGCCCTGGAAAGCAGAACCGGATCATTTGAAGTCGTTGGATGCGGCACGATTCTCCAGGTTAAGATTAGCCAGGAGGGTGCTCCCTGCAGGTTTCTGCTGGAAGTGGATACAATATCTGTGAGCAGCCAGGCACAATCTGTGGCCGTTCCCCTCAGCAGCAACGGGAGTATTTTGGTACAATCGGACCAGGATTTTGTACAGGCGGAGCTTTCTGCCTCAAAGGATACCATCTGGCTCTATGTTTCAGAGAATGATTCTGAGAACCCCCGACAGGCAGAAGTGGGTGTTGAATCCTGCCTTGGAAGTGCAACCATTGCCGTATTCCAGGAGGGCATGATCACCGGGGTGAGCCAGTCCGGCACAGAGGATATCGTTATCTATCCAAACCCGGTGGACGGATCACGAATCCAGGTCGTTGTGCCCGAAGGTGGCAGAACCTGCAAATATTCAATCACTGATCTGAGTGGAAGGGTGATCCAGCATGGGGAAATATACCCTTACCAGCCTTCCATCCCAGTCAATTTTGAGAAGGGTTCCTACCTCCTCCAGGTGGTGATCGAGCAAAAACGTTATCAGAAAACCATAGTCGTATTATAATGAGACGAATAAAACGAATCTTCTCCCTCTTGCTTTTTACAGGGTTCTCCATGATCATCGGGGCGCAGGAGTTGCCTGGCTTCGAGATTCCGGCAAGGGATACACTGATTGTCCATTCGGGTAGTAACCACCTCATTCTGCCCATGCTGAGCGATGGGGATGATGGGACCCAGCCATTGACCATAGAGGCAGTTTCGTTCAACACCTCCCTGTTGGTGGTTGATTCAGTTACATTTTCAATGGGTGATCAAATGGCCCTGATCTGGGTCTCAGAACTGGGGAAGACAGGGCCTGTGACTGTGGAAGTTACCGTGAGCGATCCCGACGGATCCTTTGTAGGCGAATTGGAGGTCCTGGTATCGGAGTATCCACACCATGGGATCAATTTCGAAATCCACGATGCCATATTCTGGCAGGAGGTGGTCCCTGTAAATGATGTTCCCGTTTTTGGTTCCGTCATTCAGACAACCAATATGTACCTCGCTTATAATAGTCTGAACTGGAATAATATACCCCTGACAGTAAGTGCCGGGTGCGACAATGCCATGCTGTGTGACGGACATGATTTCTGCACGGGATTTCTGGAAGGATTCCTCGTGCCCAAAAAAAAAGGCAGCTATCATTTCTATATGAGAGGAGAGGGAGACTATGCGCTTTTTCTAAGCAGTGACAGTAAATTTGAAAATGCTTCGGTGGTTGCGGCAAAAAGTGATAATTACGGAGATGTGGGAGAATCCATTAATGGAAGGAAGTCGGCCGCAATAGCATTGGATTCGGGAAAGGTTTATGCCATCTACGCGGCGCAATGGAACGTACACAACGAGGGCGGGGGGATCAAGTGGGAATTGCCCGGGGAGTTCAGTGCAGAGGATATCAAAGGATCCTTTCTTTACCCGAAATGGGATACAGAGCGGCCAGAAGAAATAGAAGGGCTGGAAGTAAGGGCCATCGGGGATAGATTTTTGAGGATATCCTGGGCGAAAGGCAGCGATGATCAGAAACTGAAGGCTTACCACATTTACCTGAATGGTCAGAAAACCGCCACCGTTCCGGAAACCGATACCAGCATATTCCTGGAGAACCTGCAGGCCAGTTCGGACTATTCCATTACCGTAAGTGCTGTGGATCAGGTAGACAATGAATCTTATATGCAGCAAATCCTTAATGTTCGGACCCTGGAGAGGGATTCCATACCCCCCCGGGCTCCCACCTCACTGACCATTGATGAGGCCACGGGGCTTGCCGTAAGCGTATCCTGGGAAGGAGCCCTGGATGAGCAGTCTTCCGTTATTGGCTACAATCTCTACCTGGATGGCGAGCTTTATAACCCGGATGATATTATCCTGGGAAATTCTGCTGTACTGAAGGTGCTGACTCCGGAAACCGCATACAGCCTTGAGATCCAATCAGTGGATGCCGGAATGAACTTCTCAGAGAAGAGTAAGGTGTTCAATATTTCCAGTACCGCCTTTGATCCCCTGCACAGCAACCTGGGTTTAAAGACGGGTAGAATGGAGCTTTCGGCAGAGGCCATGTCCTATAACGAAGGCATTGGAATTAATCCAGACTTCATCAGTGGGGAAATGTTCACGAATACACATATAGGCTTGTTTAAGGATCTTCAACCGGGAGCCATCCGCTGGGGTGCACTCACAGCGAACCCCTTAAGCTTTAAGGATTATGCGGGAAACAGAAGTAAGGTGAATATCGCGAAATTCATTGATCAATGTAACCAGTTGAATGCCTGTGCTGCATTTTGTTGCGGGGTGGAAAACAGTACCGACTGGAGAAAAGAACCGGAGACCTTTTTACGTTTTATGGAATACATAAATGGCCCGAAAAACAGCCCCGGGGGACAACTCAGATATGCCGATGGGTTCACGGAACCTCTGCTTCCCAACAGTCCGGGATTGATTTTCGAATTCGGGAATGAGGTATGGGGCAGGAGTGCACACAATGCCCAGATCGGGGCTGACTACGTGGCATATGCCAACTGGTGCCGGGAGATGGCCCGGCTTATGAAGTCATCCCCCTACTATGATTCAACGAAAATTGTACTGGTTTACAGTGCCAGGTATCCTTCAAGGGAGGATAGCTATGGCCTGAATGATAAGATTATCGACGGGGGTAAGGGGGAGGTTGAATGGACCGGCCCCTCGGGTTACCTGGGTGGTAACCTGGATTATGATCCGGAATTCCCCCCCGCAGAATCAGAGCTGGAATATTACCAGAATGTGCGGGATCGGGCTGACCGCTACCTGAAGGGCATGGTCTCTTCTCACAGATATGAAGTGGAGGAAACGGGCCGTTTGATGAAGCAGTACATGTATGAATCAAATACCACTACTCCCACCTACAATGGCAGACTGGGGCAGGCCCTGGTAAGTACCGATTACTACCTGAGCGCCATGGAAAGGGGATCGGCCATTCCCACGATCTTTCATCTTACCGGCGGACAATGGAGGATCACCGAACCGGAGAACAAGTATCGCAGGCTTCCCCTCTTCCTGACGGCCAGGTATTTTAACCAGTTATGCAAGGGAGATGTCCTTTCCAACACCTATGATTCTAACCAGGGCGGAAGCTCCGGAACGGGTGCATTGTTCAGCGAGCGACCGGTGGGTGCCCATGCCTACCGGAACGATCAGGGTTATTCGGTGGTGCTGATTAGCAGGGATTTCGAGGATGATCACTATGTGGAGATTGATCTCCCTGATACCCTGGCACATCATGATACGGGTCGGTTGTTCCTGATCACAGGTGCCGATTTTAGCACAAAGTATGCCGTGGAAGATACAACTGAGGTAGACATAAACGACAGCATGATCGTTAAGGTCCCGAAGCATGGAATGGCGATCCTCCATTTCCAGTGCGATGATATAGAAATGACAAACCTTCCACTGGCCTCTTATCCCTATCCCAGAATTGCAGGTATTGAGATCCCCGAGGGTAACTATCATTTCGAGGAAGCCGGTGAATCAAAGAGGTTTTCTGCGGTCTACTCTCCGTCAAATTCCTGGGACAAAGAGGTAGAGTGGACCCTCCTGCAGAATTCGGGGAATTATAGTCTCCTGAAGTATGATACGCATTGTCTTGTTTACGTAAGCAATGATCTGTCCAACGAAAGTGATTCCATGATCTTAAGGGCTTCAAGCCGGGATGGTGAGGTATCCGGGGAGGTGATCCTTTATCCTACCAATCCGGAGCCAACCGGGAATGATATTAGGGAGGGCATGCTTACCAGCATCTATCCCAATCCTGCCAGTGACTCATTTATAATCGAATCACAAGAAGAGGCCTTGCTTCGCATCTACAACGAGAACGGTATTGAAATCCATCAGGAAACAATCGGGGCGGGGAGAAATTTCATCCACTCCGGTCACCTGCCCCAGGGGATTTATGCAGTGCAGATGGGAAGGAATACAAGACGCTTGGTGATTTACTAGAATTATTGTCATTCCCTAATAAGTGATTTCGAAGAAGCGGGCGCCATAGTCACCCGGGAGCCGGAGTTCCAGTTTCCCCTCATGCTGCTAACAACCCGGCCCACCAACGATAGCATATGTCCGTATTCATCCGGTCCAGTTCTGAATATTGCCTGTGTTTTCATACCAGTACGTGTTTGTGATACTATCAGGCTTATCATCTCCGTTGATATCTGTGGTTAGAATGCCCTCTCCATTCGCTATGGGTATTTTGTATTTGTCAGCTGGGTGAATGGAGGTATTTCAGACGTGCAGGAAAACCAAATCAAAAAATGATCTACTCGAAGTAGTGGATATACCAGTTATTCTCGTCAAGGAGAAGGTTATAGATCCGCTCCCGTTGTCCCTCAGGATACTTCTCTGAGATGGCGCTGGCAAGATAAGCAGGATCGTCTCTGCGTCTGGCTACCCTCACCAGGTCATAGAAGCGTTCTCCTTCAAAGGCGAGTTCCCGGGCCCTTTCATCCATGACGTACTGTTCCAGAACCTTCTGTTTCTCGTAAAAATCGGTTGTCAGATCGCGGTATCCGATAATTTTATTGGTGACGGGATCATGGTTATAGATATAGTTACCGATGCGTGCACCATCCCCGTCTAACTTTCCTCCAAATCCGACACGTCCCCTGACGCCCAGCTGTGCCCTGGTTCCCAGGGAATAGTTGGCACCATCGTTCAGCAATGCTTCCGCGGTGGGAGTTGATTCCCGGAGGATTCCGTTCTTTACGGTAGCCAGGTAGGAATAGATCTCTGCCAGCCAGAGGTGTACACCTGCTGCGCGATAAAAGTTAAAATCGGCATCCTCATCATAAACATTCTTGTTCCATGAATATTTCCAGACCACTGTATCAGCGTCACGCACCAAAAGGGATGAGGTCCGGATATCACCATCGGATTTCAGAATCAACATATCCTGGATGTCCTGATCTTCCAATGTTACCCCATTACGGGTATAGGCATAGGAAACACCATGGCCACGATGAAAATCCCCGGGCCTTCCCTCTAAAAGAATTTTGGCTTCTGAGGGAAAATTATAGGAATATATGGAGAAATTATCCCAAATGGTTTCCCAGAAATCGATGGCCTTCCGGGTGGGTTTTAACTTGTATTCATGGGGTGACCTGGTATCAAAGAGATTCTGGAATTGGTTCTGCTGATGGTTACCCTTGCTGAAATCTGCCACCAGGATGTGCTCCCTGATATCGATGATGTTGAATATCTGCCTCCAGTTCCTATCCTTGAAGGTGTTGTCGAGCTGGTACTGGTAGTTCAGCGAGGAATTGTAAATTACCTTTTCGAAGTGGGTAGCTGCCTGCAGAAGATCGCCTTCAGTGAGATACATGATTCCCAGGAGGGTATTCATGGAATAGGTACTCCATGTGGTAACTTCCCAGGTATCATCGTTGTTGTTAATGGAGTGGTTCACTCCAACTGCTTTCACCCTGGTTTTTAATTCATTGGTGAAGTAATCAATTATAAGTTTCTCGTTAAAATACTGTTTTTCCAGAGGAATGGGTGTGTTGACCTCTGCTGTATCGTTGTCAAAGCCGTTCCGGCCAAAAGAGATATTCAGGCTGTCGATATAGGTCCCGGAAGAATTCAGGAAGTCGTTCACTTCCCCGATGGTGGTCAATGATTCGTGAATAAATGGAATTTTCCCATAGATGCGAACTGCATTAAAATTGGCCCAGGCCCGCATGCAGAGAACCTCTCCGTAAAGGCGGTCGTAGTTGGTGATATCGCTTGAAGGATCAATGACCTCGGGATGCTTCTCCTCAAGGACCCTGATCAGGTTGTTACAGGCCGAGATCAGTGTGAAGAAGGTCGTAGGGGAGGCGTAGGGGTTCTCATGTGAGATATTGAAGTTGTAAATCTCAATTAGGTCGGCATCGGCATTATCGGTAATCTGGAGCAGATCGGCCCTCAGCTCTCCCAGCACCATGATCTGTTCCACCAGTTCGGATTGAATGCTGTACAGCCCCATTTCGACAGACCGGTATTCATACCAGTCGTCAAACAACTTGTCTTCGGTGATATTGATCTCCTGATCAGGATCGAAAAATTTTTCACATCCAGTCAGAATCGTTATGGACAGAATCAGCGCAGTAGCAGCGTATAGGGCGGACGAAATCTTCATATCAACAAATATTTTCTATTACAATCCAAGTTTGATACCCGCCATGAATTGCCTGGGCTGGGGGGTTTGTCCGTAATCAATTCCCTGGGTAATATGACTGAATGAATGAGAGAACTCAGGATCATAGCCCAGGTAAGAGTGAAGGGTGAACAGGTTCGATACTGAAAAATAGACCTGAACATTCCTTATTTGCAGCAGACCATCAGGCAGGGTATAGGATAGTGTGAGGTTTTTCAGGCGGACATAGGAGCCATCTTCGATCCAGCGGGTAGAAAAGTCTGTATTTCCTACAGGATCGCCAAAAACAGCCCTGGGCACTTCGGTTTGTTGTCCTTCGTACTGCCACCTGGACAGTACTCTTGTACTCTGGTTTTGCAGTCCGGTCATCCTTTCGTTCTGGTAACGGACATAGTTGTATAACTCGTTACCCGAAACATATTGGATAAAAGCACTTAACTTCCACTTTCCATAGGTGAAACTGTTGCTGACTCCCCCGTAAAAATCGGGCATGGAGGATCCAATAATGGTTTTGTCATAATCGTTGATAATCCCGTCCTTTTCCCCGAGCGGACCCGACAGGTCTTCATAGATGGCATCGCCAGCCTGGTAGGGAACCATCCGTTCATTTAGCAGTCCCGACGCTGAAGCTTCCTGGCTTGTGGAATACACGCCGTTGAAAACATATCCATAGAAACTATGGGCTTTTTCGCCTTCCATGTTTACCACCTGGCCTCCCAGGACATCGATTACTTGTTTTCCCCCCTCGATTTCAAGGATCTTGTTACTGTTCAGAGAGGTCCATGCCTGGATATCCCACTGAAAACGGGGACGGTCAATGATCCTGAAAAATGCCTGGAGATCCAGGCCCCTGTTCTCCATCATCCCATTATTTTCGGGCCTGTAGTCGTATCCGAAATAGGCCTGCAGGGGTACATATACCAGCAGGTTATCGGTTACGGACCTGTAAACATCCACACTGGCAGCAATCCGGTTGCCCATCAGAGAAAGGTCCAGTCCGCCGTTCATACGCGAAATCACCTCGTAGCTAAGCTCTGTGTTTGGTAAAAGAGCCGGGTAAAGACCCGTGGTTTCCCTGAATTTGACAATTTCATAATAGTTGGTGGCCGTGCTTTCCCCGATATCGTCATTTCCAATGCGGCTGTACGACAGGCGTAGCTTCAGTTCATCAAGGGCTGAAATATTTTTAAGGAAGGACTCATTACTGATTCTCCATGCGGCTCCCAGTGAATAGAACATGCCAAAGGGTGTACCGCCTAAGCTTACCGTATTGATCGCATTCCTGCCAACCCTGGAGGATCCGTCCAAAGAAAAGGAGGCAGTGGCAAGGTACTTGTCTCTATAACTGTAGGAGAGGTTTTCATAGATGGAAAGCCTGTTCCATTTGCGATTATCACCTCCTATTTCCCATATGTCGCTTGAGCCATCCTGCAGCTGCCGGTACTCGTCATTCTCATGGGCATTTCGGGTCAGTGCCCAATCCAGTTCATAGGTATTGGTAAGGAGATTCATCCCTGTAACGGAAGTAAGCTTATGGATGTTTCCCGATAATATATTATACGAGAGGTAATTGGTTGTATAGAAGGAGTTAAGGGTGTTGTTGGTGGATTGGGAAACATTGATGGCTTCATCGTTGTGATAAAGCTCCATACCGATGTTTGGTTTGAAATTGTTCTCCTTTTGGATATTGTAATTTAAACCAAGGTTTGAGCGGAAATTTATTTTATCATTCACCCTGGCAGTAAACCCTACAGTGGAGGTAAAATCGAAATTATTGCTGGCAGCTTCGTGATTATTGATCACGGCCACCGGGTTGCTTACCCCGATTTCGTCTACCTCTGCGAGAGCCAAAAGTTCCTGGCCCAGGTCATCATATTGATAGGGATTCAGCAGGGGAGATTTCCAAAGGCTCGAAAGGATCGGACTGGTTTCCGGTGAGTACGCCGATTCCTTGATTTGTGCTTTCCCGTAATTCATGGAGACGCCCGCGTTCATCTTCAGCCAGGTGAAGATGTTCAGCAAGCCTACAAATCTCAGATTATACCCGTCATACCCCGTATTCTTAATGGTGCCTTTCGTATTGAGATAGCCAAAGGAGAGCCCGTAACGTGCAATTTCATCGCCTCCCTTTACATTTACGTTCAAATGATTGGAGAGAGAGTTTGTGAAAATAAGATCCTGCCAGTTGGTATTGTGCTGGTAATCAATATACCCTTCATCTTCCCCGGAGAGAAAGAGGGTAGGATAGTCCACCTGAATTTGCTCCTCCTGCATGCCTGTTGAAAAGAGCAATTCGCTCATAAGTGTTTTGTGCTGGTTCGCGTTCATCTGTGGAAGCTGATTTGACGGAGCAAGGGAATATATGGACCGGTAATCCACTTCTATGACCGTTTCCGTAGCCGATGGGTCGAGCGATTCGATGAGTATGACACCATTGGGAGCCATTGAACCATAAGGAACTGTTAGCAAACCATCGTTGAGTATGGTGATCCCTGAAATATCCATGGTATTGAGCGATAAGAGGGCATTATGCTCAAATCCGGCAATTTTGGAACTGAATACACCCAGGTTGGTCAGGGGCATTCCATCCACGATATAAAGAGGACGGCTGTCGGCTGTCAGGGAATTCACCCCCCGGGAGAAGGTGGTTGCCCCGCTGCCTGGAAATCCGGAACGGTTGGTCACGTGCATCCCGCTTGCCCTTCCCTGGAGGTACTGGTCGATGGATACTGCAGGCGAGTTGTTTATCTTATCAGGATCCAGGGTGGAAAAGGCTGTAATCATGTCTTTCCTGAGAATTTCCAGGGAGAAGTAAGTGATTGGATCATCTCCCGAGGCAACCGCATTGTCGGTAAGGTAGATGGTTAATTGGGTCCGCTTATTCAAATAAATGGTTTTATTCTTGTAATCGGCAGAGGGTACCACATTCAACCATGCATCGGCGGTAGATGAACGTAGGACAAATGATCCGGAATCGTCTGTGATATCCGGAAAGACAGAAGAGCCTTTTATACCTACGGATACGCCGGCTACCGGTCTGTTTGCTCCGTTTAGCACCGTCCCCCTGATTGTAAGTGTATCCTGCGCCATACCCGAATAAGAACCCAGGGTAAACCACAAAACCGCAACCAGGAATACAACTTTCAACGTTTGTTTCATCATCAGATCAATCATTATAGGGGATGAATTCTAACTTATCCAATACCAGGCCGTTGTTGGCAACACTCCCCGGTCCCCTGTATTCAAATTTGATATCCACCTCAGTATAGGAGGTGACATTTTCCACCAGCATGTCGAATTTATTAAACCGGCCATCGGGAAGGTATCGTTCTCCTGTGGCCCCGTAAATAACACCCCGTGAATAGAGATATTCGGTATAATCGAAGGTGGTGGCTAACTCGCCGTTCACATAAATATCATAAATCCCCCCGTTATCCATATTGGTTGACACCACCATCAGGTAGTTCCGGGGGAAAAGCCGGGGGCCTTTGAAATGCAGGGAGTAGGTTCCCTCATATCCACTTGGGAATTGCACCCTTATAATAGAATCGTTAGAAGCAGTATTTATATAAACCCTTTCGGGTACCACTAAAAGTTCAGTCTCAACCTCCACGGTTTCCTTCCATGCAAAGCGGTTGATCCCGATCTGGTCCAGCAGGCTTTCCAACTCAAAATGAACGCTCCCCTGGTATAATTTCTCGGGGATGGTGAAATCCAGGTAATTATAAGCATATCCGTTACTGCACTCAGCCTTTTCTGCCGGGATATAATCAATCACAATACTGTCCCCGAGGATATTCAACATCTTGTTTTTAGGGGACTCAATATTTGTTGGAAACTCCACCTGTTCGATTTCATTCAGGAAGATTCCCTTTCTGAAGAGGTAGGGAAGCAGGACCTCATGCTGCCATTCCAGGGGAATATCCTCGTAATTTACTATGGAGGCGCCCAGGCTTTCCGCCACAACATTGAGAGCCTCGTTATAGTCCTCAGCCTTGGGAAAGACGATGGTCCCGAATACCGAACGGTCTTCCTGTTTGACTGTAAAGTATTCTTCTTCAAAGAGATTGAGAACTTCGGAGACCGTGTCATAAACGGTTCTGCCATATTCATCAAAACCTATGGGGATACTTAGGGCCTTGTCCAGGATGATGGAGTCCTGGGTATCGATATAATCACTGAGGACCGAATTGGTGCTTTTGAAGTACTCGTACAGATTGGGTCGGGGCTCTATAGCGTCCTTCAGGATGTAATATTTGCCGTCCAGGAATAAGGGGCTCTCGTATTCTGCGGAAACGCCATCTGCGGATACTGAAGCACCGCTTCTTTGAAGGCGTATGTATTTTTCACTGATAGTTTGAACGAGTCTTTCTTTATCTGTAAGGTTTCCCGACTGAACAATCAGGGGAGAAAAATGGTATCCCAGGAAATAGTCTGTAAGCTCTTCCCGGGCCAGGTAGCTTTCAAGAGCTTCGTTACCGGGGATAAACAGGGTGTAGGAAATATCCGAATTAAACAGGGTGTCATACTCATATGCTTCTATGAGTTCGACGAACGATGAAACATCCGGGTCTTCCTTCAGCACGTCCCACACCTTTTTGTTCACGGTTTCAGGATAATCGTCATAATACTCCTCCCATCCCGGATCGCAGGCGGTGACCAGGAGTATGTAGAAGATTAAGAGGGATATGGTATATAATTTCTGATTCATCATGCCTTGCTGTTAAATCGGTTCGAAGTGGACAAAGTCCCACTGGAACTTGCCCGGAATAAGTGATGTTACCGTTACTGTATGGGATTGATAGCTTTTCAGGTCTACGGTACCCACCAGGTAGCTCTGGAAGGGAGCATCGAGGGTGCCTCCCCTGCTTAAGTCTAAGAAGCCGCCCACTTTTTTACCGTCCACGAATATTTCCACCATGGCGTTTTCAGTGTTGAGCATATCCGCACGAATATATAATTCGTACTTACCTGCAACGATCTTTGAAACATGATAGGAGATCTCAAAATCGCCATCTATTTCAAGGTAATCGTTATCCCATACGGTGGATTCCTCCGTCCCGAGATCGACGAAGTAAAGATCGGCGCCCTTCCATTCCAAATAACTAAGGTTCATATCTTCTTCGAGCAGGTAAGAACCTTCATTGGACCGGTATTCGCTAAAAGCCGTTTCCTCGTAGAACTGAAAGTACACTGATGCCCTGGTTGCAGATTGTTGTTTCATGACTCTGTCAATCATATGGATGGCACCGCTTCTGCTTAACACGTTGCTCTTATCATAATAAAATCCGATAAAGTCAATAAAGCTGGTATCTCCTTCCACAACGATGGTGTCAAAGATTTCCTTCCCGGGGTTGATGGCAAATTCAAGCCCTGTTCCGTCGATATTGAGAGGTACATCGGACAGGGTTGTATAATTGGTTCGGACCCCTTCAAAATCGTCAATAAAGTGGTTTCCGGTCAGGGTGTGGTATCCGACATAATTGTACAGGGGATTCAGTATGGATGTATAGTCATTGTTCTCGGGACTGATTTGTGCAGCCAGATCTTCTGCCGAATAGATGCCGAAGTTATTATACACCTCATCCGATTCAAGGAGCAGCGTTACAGGTTGTATGGTATCACTCTCCTTGGTGTCCTTGTTCAGCTGGTCGGAGAAACCGGTCATATCTACCAACTCTTTGAATATCGAATATGAACTGTTCAGCTCCAGCCATTCGTAAGTGGTCTGGGTAATGGGATTTAAAGCGGGATCAATCAAATGGATGTAACCGTTGGAAACCTCTATATCGGGATAAATTACAACAGCCTGGTTATTGATCTTATAATAGGATGAATCGCTGTCGATTATGAAACTCACACTGAGCAGGTCTTCTGAGAGGGTATATTCGGGGAAGGCCCCGAATGGGAAATTTCCCGAATGAATCCCCATGTTTAAAACGTGATACCTGCAGAATTCTCTGGCCAGTTCAGGGTTGTCCAGCATCTCATCCAGGGATGATACCTGGTCAGATTCCCTGAAAAACTGGTCCAGGGCCTCGTTATCGGGCAGGAAAAGGGTATAATCCTGTCCATGCGGATTGTAGGTGCCCATGGTAATATCCAGTTCTCCCACCTTCAGGATGGCCAGGAAGGAAGAGAATTGTTCCTCGTTTTCGAGAATGTAATCAAGAATGGTATACTGTTCCAGGTCCTCGAAATTTGCCTCACGGATGCGGTCTTCACAGGAGAATGCTGAAAACAACAGTATCATCAACAATATGTATCCGGTCTGCTTCATTTTAATTTTCATAATACGGATTCTGAACTAGTTTCTTATTCCGCTCAATTTCGTTCTCATAAATGGGAAGGTACCAGCCCAGCGGGTTGGTTAGTTTTGCCGATAAAATCCTTTTTTGCGTGGGAGGTACATTGGTGATGATTACCTCGATCAGTTTGCTGCTCCTGGCATAATTATTTCTTCTCCCCATTCTCATAAGGTCGAACCAACGTTTTCCTTCATAGGCCAGTTCCCTGGCTCTTTCATCCATGATGGCATCTTCATAAGCACTGGGAGTATTAGGGATTAGTAAGGAATTAAGGTCAGCTCGCAACCTGATCCTGTCCAGTATTTCAGCAGCCTCGGCAAACTGGTTCATCTGGGAAAGAGCTTCGGCTTTCATCAGCAAAACGTCTGCATATCGATAGACAATCCAGTTGCAACTGGATGTTTCGAGGCCCGATCGCAGGGAGAGTCCGTCAGAAGCCCGACCCACGTATTTCCAAATGATGTAATCATCATCATCCTGTTCCGCGATGGAAGTACCCTCTCCCCTGACCTTCTCCTTGGAATCATATTCAGAAGCGAACATGTTCAGGGCAGTCTGGCTGGGGTCGTACCTGTTTGCATACCAGTTGGTCATCCCGTAGGTGCTGTTATTTTGTTGCAGGTCTCCGTCAAACTGAAATTCAAAGATACCCTCCTGGCTATTTCCCGGGTAGAAAATATCAAACCACATGTTACTGGGTACCAGATCAATTTCAGGTACTTCTTCGATTTTTTCAACGTGCTCAATCACGGCGGCGTAGTCAAATCGCCACAGGGCGATATCTGCCAGTAAGGCATCAAATGCCTGTTTAGAGGCCCTTCCCTTGTTTTCTGCGAGGGTGGCAAAGCCCCCGGAAGGGGCAAAGGCACGGTTAGCCTCCAGGTCGGCTACCAGCTGGTCAAGTATCACATCTTCGGGCGATTTGGGCAGATAAAAATCGGCATCGTCTGTTTCGGTGGGTTCAAGGACCAGGGGTACTTCTCCGTATAACCTGACCAGGTAGAAGTAGGCCAGACTTCTCAGGAAGTAGGCCTCTGACTCCAGCCCCTGCCTTTCAAAATCAGTAAAAGTATTGTCAATTTCCTGCACAAGGGGGGCATTCTTAATTACCTCGTTGGCATAGTTGATAAGGGTATAGAAATTGCTCCAGTCGCAGATGCTGTTATCGGGATAGATGTTGCTTTCCATCAGCAGCTCCTCATTGGTGGGCTGGTTTATGTCACCCAGCACCATATCGGCTCTGATTTCGCCGAAAATGAACAGGTCTCCGTCCAGACCGGCAAAGCTTTCATAGGTTGCCATCAGCACTGCCTTTACATCCGCTTTTGTTTGCCAGTATTCTTCACGGATTAATCCCCCAGGAGGCAATAATTCCAGCCAGTCATTACAGGATGTGGAGATTAAAATCAATCCTGCGAGCATCATGTATTTTATCCTTTGCATCATATTCTTTTCTATCATAATCCTACAGAAATGCTAAGGGTGAATATTTTAGGAGGTGGGGTGCGGGCATAATCCACTCCAATCCAGAAGGGATTAGATGCATCCTGTCCGATTGCCGGGTCCTGTCCCGTGTACTGGGTGAGGGTATAGAGCTTTCGTGCACTGAAAGAAACAATAACCTTCCTCATATTGAGCCGGTTGAGTATTTGTTGATTTAGCCTGTAGGAGATTTTCAGGTTGTTTAGGCGCAAATAATCCCCATTTTCCACGTAGCGGTCCGATCCCAGGTTATTGGCAGGATGATTCATGTAGGCCCGCGGCAACATGTCCTCCTCGTCCTGTCCCTGTATCCTCCATCGCCTCAGGGTAGCCTTACTCTGGTTGTTCCGGTTGTTCATCCCCTGGGTCTGAATGGCTATTCCGTTGATGATATCAAATCCTGTCCGGTAATGGAATGCAATTGACATATCCCAGTTCTTATATTTCACCGAGGTTCCGAATCCCCCGAAAAACTTGGGATTTGAATCTCCGATATAGACCACATCATTCAGGTCAATCTTTCCATCGTGATTGATGTCCTCATAAATAGGATCCCCTCCCTGGAAGGTATAGGAGTCCATGTATCTGAGGGGGATGGGATTTCCATCACTGTCGATGGACACATTCCCATCGGCATCCCTGGCTACCACATCTTCATCGCTGGACCAGACTCCCAGGTAGCGGAATCCGAAAAAAGAACCGATGGGTTCACCCTCTTCCACCAGCAGGGGATACTGACCATTCCCGATGGATGTGGATTGCTCATTGTTAAAATTGTCGGGCAATTCCACAAAAGTATTGATGTTCTGGGAAGCATTGAAGTTGAGGGACCAAAGCCAGTTGGCATTTTTAATCAGTTTAAAATCAGCCATAAACTCCCACCCCTGATTGGTCATACGTCCACCGTTGTAGTAGCCAAGCTCATCGTATCCGGTTGAAGAAGGTATATCGTAATCTTCAAATAATATGTCCCGGGTTGTCTTCTCATAAATATTGGCTTCAATGTATGCCCGGTCTTTGAACAAGCCCAGGTCTATGCCCACATCCCAGGAAGCGACGCTCTCCCATTTGAGGTTGGTTAATTGAATTGATGTAGGGGCGATGGCCGGTTCCAGGATGTAGTTCCCCGACCCTGAAGACTCGTAGCTGGCAAAGCGGGCATATACATCGTTTGGCCTGCGCCCTGATATCCCCCAGCTGGCACGGAGCTTACTTTCACTAAGCCAGGGGAGGTCCCTGAGCCAGGGCTCGTCTGAAAACCTCCAACCCACAAATAACCCGGGGAAAAGGCCCCAGCGGTTGTTGTCTCCGAATGAGGAGTGCCCGTCAAAGGTAAGTATACCCTGAAGCATATACCTGTCCTTGAATTTATAATTCAGGTTGTTAACGTTTCTGATCAGTCTGCTTTCATAGTTCCCGTTCCACATGGCATAGGTCCCGGGATCGGCTGAAGGATCCAAGATATCGGTACTGGGGGAGTGCATGCTCATTACCCCGAGATACTCACCACTGTAGCGTTCGGCAACCAGGGTAAAGGCACCCGAAAAATCGTGGTTTTCATTCCGGAAGGGGTACCCCAGGGCAAGTTGTAACTCGTTCCGGATAGACTGGCTCATGTTATTGGATTCTCTCGAACTGTTTACAGATGAGCCCAGCCAGTCAGAACCAATGGCGTTGTAAGGGAGAAAGGTGTTATCTTTACTGCCGCCGAATTGAAATGATAAGGTCTCCCTGAGAGTAATCCAGTGATTAATTTTGTACCTGAGGGTGAAGGTGTTGTCCAATCCATTGTTGTAGGAATCATTCAAGCCCAGGTTGGCTACGGCTACAGGATTGTAGTAAGTGACTCCATTGCCCTGGTAGCTGGTGATTGGAGTGAAATATTCCCCGGTGGGGTCTCCGTTGTAGTCCTTCTCCCAGATGGTCATATTGGGAGCCTTAATATAGGACATGTAACGGATATTTATTCCGTTCACGTTCAGATTCGACTCCCTGGTACTTCTGGTGTAGTTGAACTTGATCTGGAACAGGAGTTTCCTGGAGAGGTAGTAGTCAAGATTAACCCTGGAAGAGAAGCGTTTAAAGCCCGTATTGATGGTGGTGCCTTTCTCATCCAGGTAATTAAATGAAGTAAAATACCTGGTTTTCTGGCCACCCCCTGAAACGCTGAAGTAGTGATCCTGGGATATAGAATTCTGTGTGATTTCTTTCAGCCAGTCGGTATTGGCAGAGTAGTTATTAAAATCAACATAATCTTTGCTATAGGCAATCTCGTCAGGCACATTATAAACACCCAGCTGGTTGTGCCACTCTTCGAGCTGCAACATAATGTACTCATCTCCGTTCAGCATGGGGATGGCCGGGGGCTGAATATTCAGGTTGGTTTTGTACTGGTAGTCGAATTGCACCTTACCCATTCTTCCCTTGTTGGTTTCGATGAGCAGTACTCCGTCAGCTCCCTGGGAGCCGTAGACGGCTGTTGAGGCCGCATCTTTCAGGACCTCGATGGATTTGATATCCTGCAGGGCAATGTTAATCAGGTTACTGATATCTTCCGAATCGGCCGAGGTGAGGTCAAAACTGCTGGATACTTTGAATTGAGGAATTCCGTCTATAACAATCAGAGGCTGGTTGTTTCCCATGGAGCTCAGGCCCCTTATAACCAGTTGAGAACCGGAACCCGGATCGCCGGAAGCGGAAATAATATCCAGGCCACTTACTTTCCCCTGCAGGGCGTCTGTGGCAGACAACATCCCTGCATCCTGCATATCGGCCATGTCGATTTTTACGGATGAGGAAGCTTTATCCCTGTCTGCCAGGTTTGTGAGGCTGTTCGTACTGGTAGCCACAGCGGTAACGGTAACTTCTTCAATCTTCAAATTTTCTGATTCAAGTTCAACCGTGACGGACACACCGGACTTCACCTCGATTTGTTTCGATTGGTAACCAATGACCCTGACCCTGACAATGTGGGTGGGATCTTTTAATTCCAGGACAAAGAGTCCGTCAGCGTCAGTAATAGAACCATTCACCACCCGCTCATCGCTGTCATATTCAATAATTGTGGCACCGATGATGGCCGACCCATCGGCCGCATCTATCACCCGGCCCCTGATGATGCTCTTCTGCTGTCCAAATAGAACAGAAGATGTAAAAAGCAGGAAAATGCTTATAAAGATCGTGTAGATTTGTTTCATTGGGTATCCAGATTTTCAACATTCAACACCTGATCGATCTCGTGGATGACCGCGTTATTGTACATGGACGGGAAAGCCTCGTTCACAGCTTCCCCGGTTTTTACTCCGGCAAGTCTGTTTGAGGTTTGAGATTCATAGACCTCGATGTTGCCTGTTCCATTCCTTCCTTTAAGGGTGATCAAATCATAGGCCGGATTGATATAGATCTTTGTGTTGATGGTGCTAAAGCTTGTGGATTTCTCATCCTTCCGCTCCGTGGTATAATATCCTGGTGATGAGGACCCATCTGTAAAGATGATGTCACCTCTTACAAAATGCAGCAAAAGAAAATTGCGCAGCTCATCCCGGGTTAGCTCGCTGAGATCCTGGGAAGCCAGGGCTTCGTCGCTGGGTGCGAAAATTGTATAAAACTCGTTGTCGGAAAGGAAAGTATACTCGTAACTATTCGTAAGCGCCAGCCCGGCCTGAACCAGCAGATTGTGGAAGGCCGGAAAATTAAGGGATATGATGGAATAGATGTCCGAAGTTGAGAAACTGAACCAGTTGTCGATCTCATAGGTTTTGCCATTGTCCGCATCAAAGTCGATTTCCCGGGGGAAATTGGGTATATTAGTGGTGCCCTTGAACCCATGGGTGGAAGCGGCTGTACCGGAGACCTCACCGGTTTCATTATTGAAGATTAAATAATTTCCTGCCATATTCGGTATAAATTCCTTCCGGGATGTTCCCAGGGGGGTTCTAAGGGCTACGTGGTTCAGGATCAGGTTCCTCAGGTCATTTGTGCTAAGGACCCATCTGTCAGCGAACCCCCCGCCCAGGATTTGCAGTGCTATGAAAGTACCGTTGTCGTAGAATAAGGATGAGTCTAAGTCCGTATTCAGATCAGATTCAACAAATAATGAATAATCCTTATTCTCACGCTTCAGTGCAGGCAGAAGTCCTGCCGCTTCAATGGCATACATGATCTTGCTAAAGCCCCGTCTCAGATATACAGGCCCGGTAACGCTCTTGAATGCCCGCGGAACAATCGCCTGATTCAATCCAATAAAAGTGGCATTGCTTCCAAATTGTTTTTCGCTAATATTACCTTCATCAAGGGTGACAATATCATCTTCACCATTTAAAAATCCCTGCTGGAAGTCGGTTGGGTATATGGTAGTGAATGACATATGGCTATTGGCAATAATCCTCTGGATATGATTCGGAGCATTCAGGATACTTTGCCATCCCTGGTCGATGTTCAGATACGTGTTGATGAAGGTCTCAAATGCAGTATTGGTGGGAGCCAACATCCCGTGATGATACCTGATTGTAACATTGGAGGGTAAACCTACTTCCCCCTTACGGGCACTGGTCTTTTCGTTCGTGATGTCGAAAACTAATTCATTGTAGGAAAGGTCAAAAAGAGAGTCAACCTCCAGGCCCGCTTCGGCACCCGGTTGTTCATAGGTTTCCGTCTCGTTATATGTAAATTCAGGGAAGAGATTCAGGAGGTCAAGGAAATCAGTATATTCTTCCTTCTCTTCCTTTTCGGCGAGAATCTGGTAGGCCGTTTTCAAGGGTTTAACCACCTGGTCGGTGATATATATAAATCCGTTTTCGGCGAAAATCTCCTCACTTGTAATTTTTGATCCTGCGAAATAGATATCTTCCGCACCACCAAAGCTGCGGTCGAAATAAAACTCATAATCGCTTTGATCAAGATTGTATATGTCCAGGTATTCGCTGTAGAATATGGGCGCATATTTACGGGAGTCGGTGGCCACAATGCGGTGTAAATCAGTATCCAGTGTATCCACAATGATCTCCTTCCGGGCAGATCCAATACCTTTGTACCCAACCCCGTATTTCTGGTTCTCTTCGAGAAGAAAGGTTTCACGTTTGAAACCTCGTGGTTTGTTGTTTGTAATATCCAGGGTATCGATCCACCCGAATACATCCAGCGATCGCAGTTGGACCTTACTCCATGCGTCCTGCACAATATGATATTTCACTAGATCCTCCAGTTCATCAAGGGGGATCTCTTCAACGGTGTTGTAATCGGGACTTTCCTGAAAAAAAGTATTCCAGGCATCGTTGGAAGGTGCAAATACGGTGTATGAGCCAGATACATTGATGATCTCATCAAAGCCAGTCCGTTCGATACACTGGGCGAAAGTGGAAAGTTCCGGCTGTTCAAGAATCTGGTCATAGACCTTCCCGGCAAGCCAGTCAGGTCGCGCATAAATATCATCCAGATCCCTCTTACAGGAGCTGGCAAGCACAATCATCAAAAGGATGCCCAATATTCTCTTCAGAGACATAGATGTAGTAAATATAGAAATCTTAAGAAAAACTACCTGGAGGAGTCATATCCTCCAGGTAGTATTTTAAACTAATCAACATGAATTATTCAATCAGCAGTTTTATTGCTTGATAACTTTGTATCGGGCAACCAGGTCCTTATCGCGTATCACAATAATATACAGACCGTCTGCTTGATTTTCCAGTGAAATGATCTCATCCAGAGCACTAACTTTAGCATCATAGATCACTGCACCAATCGGGTTATACACCTGAATCCTCTGACCTGCAACCAGACCACTAACACGAACCTGACCGCTGGTCGGATTCGGATAAATGTTGATTTGGCCGGCCTCTGACGATGGCACTGAAACACCAGGTCCAATTGTCACTGTATAGTTGATCACGAGGCTTCCGTCTGCACTAGACAACATCAGCTTGTCATCTTCCACAAGGTTACCATCCGTTTTCTCACTGCCGGCTGCATCCATGACTTTCATGCTTGCATCGAAGGCAGAAGCTGTCAGATTGCCAAGGAAATCGGCAACAGTGGATCCACCAGGAACCATGGGGATAACATATCCCACGTTGTCTACGGAGTACACATCGGAAAGTACATACAAGATGTAGGGATTGTAATCCATCCAGGAGTAGGAGAGGTAGTAAGCTTTGGATACTGCCCCGCTTTCGGAGGTAACGATCAGCTTGTCGTCATACCTTACAATACCGGTTCCAGCTCTTTCAAGACCGGACCTGTCAACCACTTTTACACTTGCACCCCTGGAGGCATAAAGTCTGCTCATCAGGTTTTTCACGGAAATTCCGTAGGGCACGAGTTTAACAAGCATAGCTGCCTGGTCAACAAGTAAGACATCCGAATAGATCATTGCGTCATCCGAAGTGGCATCCGGACTTAAGACATAGCTAATTGAAGTGACCATATCTTCTGCCACCACCTTTAACATTGTCCGGTCATTTACAGCGGTCTTCACGTAAATGGTATCGTAATTCAGAGTGTTCAACGGTACAAAATTACCCATATCATCAAGAATGGTAAGCTCTGACCCGCTTGGCAGGGTAATGTTATCCACAATGGTTTCCAGTGTGGTCATGTAGGGGAAACCGGAAAGGGTTCCCTCACCCATGAATTCATTCCCTTCAGCAGGATCCACTGTTACATCGACTGTGTAGGTCGTCGAAGTGATAAGCGCGTCTGAACTGAGCCCATCATCACTGACATCCAATACATACTTGGTGGTATTAACACCATCTGCCGAGGTTACAAGGAGGGTATCCCCGTTGGTGATGGCTGCATCGGTAGCAAGTTCTGCACCGGTTGTGCCATTGACCACAACCCAGGTCTGATTCTCGTCAGCCGGGGTCAGCTTGGGGAAGAAGGATTCAACAGTTATCCCGGTAACCAGTCCTTTGATATCTTCAACTTCATATCCAAGGGATACTTTGTAGTAATTGGAACTGACTGTTGAAAGATAAGTAGTGGTCGGGATAAAATAGTGCGATCCAAAACCAATCAAGGGAGTTGCAGTCCATGATACTGGCCAGCCAGGTACAGTATATTTTGTAGTCCGGTTCATCATATACCATTCGGTGGGTGTATTTGTGGCTGTATCACCGAAGGATTCCTGAATGGTTGCTTTTGGGAAAACGTATTCGGGCGACCTTACAAAGGCAGTGAAGTTATATCCATCCGACGCTTCTGTCCGACCCCAGGAATAGGGTGACTCATCTTCCATACCGATAGTCTCGATCAGTTCAAAGTCATTAGGATCGGTGGCAGGTTTCAAACCAGCTCTTACAGAGTCTCCTCCTTCACCAACGATCTTAAAGATGTACTGGATCTCTCCGTGATCGGGCATGGCGATAGGAAGCGTATACAATGCTACCGGCTCGCCCCAGGGGTTATTTGTATAACCGGAGAAGGTACCATCTTCGTTATGAACCAGGTTGTCGTAAAAAGTTACGTCGGCTTCGGTAATAGCAGGGTAGAGGGTGTCGTTCCAACCTGTGTTTCCATATCCCCACCAACCATTCGTGGTAACTCCTGACATGCAGAATACATCACCTGGCTGTACCCATGGATTCACTCCCAGGTCTTCAGTCAGGATGTTGGGATTGGTTACCCATGCGGTACTGTCCACCCACTTGCGGCCTGGTACATATTTGATGTACCGTGACTCCCAATTTTCCGGTTCAGCGGCGATGGCTTCTGCCGGGTTGGAGTTATAGGCTGTAACAAACATATAGTGGCTCAGGTCAAGCGGCATATTTCCGGGATTACAAACCTCCAGGGCAACCTCCGAGAAATAGTAGCGCATAATATATTGCGAAACAAAGGGTTCCGCATAATAGGGCTGAATGTTACTGGGCAACTGCTCTCTCTGCCATTCTACTGTATATGTGCTGGAAGTATCACTCTCGGCTGTGACGACATACTTGGTCGTACGGTCGTCCACATTAAAGCTTGTAAGATTGATGGCCTTATTTACTTCTATGGTCGAGTTGATGCTAACTGCCTTGGCAACAGTGGCAGGAACCTGCTTAATGTTGGCAGGCAAGGTGACCTGATAATTGAAAGATCCTGACGAGAAGTTCGGGATGGTATCACCTTTCCAACCATAAAGGTCCTCTAATACGATAGGATCCGGGTTGTCGGGCCAGGTAATGGAAGCCAGCTGTGCATCTTCCGAACCTTCATACTCATTCAACTGGAGATAATACTCCTGTACACTTCCATTCTCGGCAGTAACCTTCAGGATATCTCCTTCCAGGAGGTCGGGCCGGGTGGTATTCCCATCAACGGGTACAATTTCCCATTCTGCCATGGGAGCCTTCTCGAGCCTTTCTAATAGTGAGTCGACCCGTGTTGCGAATGGAATCCCCAGGTTGGTAATAACTCCTCTTCCAGAAAGGGTATCCATGTTGTCCCCTCCATCAATAATAAAGGGCCAGTCGGGTACGCGTCCTGTCATGATGTTAACCACATAGTAGGGTACTTTTACAGGATTCAATCCTGCACTGAAACTGGTTGCTGAGGTCCAGTTTGCCCTGGGTACGACGAAATTATCCGAGTCCAGAGGGTCACTTACGATAATGTCGAAAGTACCTCTGTCGGCATCGTTTCCGCAGACAATGATCTCAAGTTGATCACCGGTCTTACAGGCATAGGCAAGGGAATCTTCCTCAACATCATTAAAAATATAGTTCCAGTATATACCGGGTTTTTTCTCCATGAGTTTCATGATTCCGTCGGGCTTCCTGGTTCCCCAGGGTACGGTAATGGTCTTGTTGGCAAAATCGACGGTGGCCACATCCGCAACCAGTGTGTTCTCATCCAGGTTGTAATCACCGTGAGATTTCATGGTCCAGGGCTGCATCCTATAAGACATCCCGCTGCGATTATCCAGGCAGATCCACTCAGAATCGGCTTCGCCGGTTCCCCTTACAAATTCAAGGTTTCCTTCCTTTACGGAATTCTTCCGGATCATAACAGCAAAGTTCCCTGCGGCGGGATAACCTGCCACATCGTAGGCATCACCCGTTAGGGCCATTGACTTGTTTGCCATGTATCCTTCTGTTCCAACGGATGTGTCAAACACTCCCATTACCTGGTCTACAACCGCCGAGTCGCCATTGGACAGGTGATGTTCCAGGTAGACGCAAGCGCGTCCGAAATACATCCCGATGGGGCTTACATCTGAGATGCTGTCGTGCTCGGGCCAGTAGGGCTCGTTGTTTATTTTCTCTAAATAGTGAATCTCCAAATCCACCAGATCCAGGATATCCAGGGGAGTGGCCACCTCAGAAGCACCGAAAGCGTCTATACCCATTTTATAAGCATAGGTGGCAAAATCACGGACAGAGGCAATCAGGTAACTCTCCCCTGCGGGTAACAGGAAATCAGGGAGCCTGATATTTGTAGTGTTGACAAAGTCATTTTGGACATCCATTCCCAATTCGAACTCACTGAGCTGGATTGCATCATCTCCCACATTGGAGATTTCCACGAAGGTGATATTTGGGGTTCCCAGGTGGGCCTCCGTGATCAACAGGGTCTTGATGGTATCCTGTGCATACAGTATACCACCGACCACTAACAGTAATGATAGTAAAAATGTTTTTTTCATAAGTGATGATTTAGTTAGGTGAATGAGCGTGCTGATTTATCGCATAAAAACAAATCTATTGGTTTTTAAAGGTCTGTGTATCCTGCCCTGTCCTGCCCATGAAGAATGCACCTGGGATTAGAGGACTTTGTTCAGCTTGTTGCAGGAATTCTTGTTTAATCCGCTCTGCTGTAAACGCTGCCCAGGAGGGTTTGAAGGCTGGCAATATCTGTGTTTATCTTTTTCAGGGTAAGGGCTTCGATATGTGATAACTGTCCCAATTTTACTAGGTTTCCGGGCACTTCGTGGCGCGATATACTGGATGCCTGATTTTTGATTCTCAGGTAAGTAAGAAAATCAAAAGTTTCGCTTAATTCTTCAAGGGTGGAGGCATTAATCACATTCATTTTGTGCAAGGCCCCGGCACGCTCCATACTATTGTTCGATACAAGTTTTTCGCGAATGGCATACAGCCGGATGAAACAGGTGACGGGTAGCAGCGCCATTTTGAGGTCCACCGGGGTGTCCGAATGTGAAGCTGCTTTCATGTTTCCGGGCAGATTGGGCAGGGCTTTTATTTTCAAAATCGGTTGGGCCAGGTGGTAGAAGAATATGGATTTACCTTCAGCAGAACGATTCACGTGAGCTCTTAGTTTTTCAATGAGACTCAGATCCCCGTACAGGCCTCGGAAATCTAAGAATATGGCCATGTCCAGGATGTCTTTCGGTTGACTGTTCCGGATCCATTCGCTGAAGTAGGATTGCCAGGTGTTGAGGTCCTGGTTCCACCTGGGATTTCCTGCCATTACCTTTCCCGGACAGTATTTGTACCCCACCGTATTCAGGTCATTATTTAGCTTTTTCCCCAATTCGAGAAAATAAGCCTGGTCTTCTTTGCTCAACTTTCCGGGATCATTGTCAATCACGATGGCATTATCCTGGTCGGTTGCAAGGGTTTGCTCACCCCGGGCCTGGCTCCCCATGACCATAAAGGCAAAGTTCCTGGGAGCAGGTCCAAGCTCCTCCAGGGCAATTTCTATAAGGCGTTTGTGAATGGCATCTCCTACCGAACTGATGATCTCAGTCAGGTTCGAGGTAATACTTCCACTTTCGATGAGGGCCTGAATCAGCACAGGTAAGCGCTGATAGATGCGGGTGATCTGGCTCAGCTCTTCGGCACTTTCAATCTCGCTGATCATAAAACCAAGCATGTTCTGTTGCATCCTTAGTATTTCTTCGTAGCCTACTACCAGGGCAATTTTTCCATCTTTGCCGGGCAGGGCAATGTGGGATATACGTTCCCGCTTCATGTGAAGTAAGCCTTCGTAGATCAGGGCTTTTTCGGGCAGTTTGGCAATGGGAGAGGTCATGATTTCAATTACCCGGGTTTCAGGATCAAGTCCCGCAGCCAGGGCCCTTCTGTTTAAATCATTGTTGGTGATGAGTCCGATGATTTCATGGTCCTGCGATATAAACAGGACATTCCTTTTTTTCCGGGTCATGATCCTGGCGGCCTCCCGCACCGAGGTGCTGGCGGGGCATCTGAGTATCTCCCTGGCCAGTGATACCAGGGGCTGGTTCATCAGTTGAAGAGAGTTTTGCAATTCCCTGGAGAGCAGCTTTCCCTCCTTTTGGTATTGCACTTGTGAACTTAGCTCCTTAATGATGAGGATGTAGGTGGTCTGCTTAGCCTGGCTTACCCTGGAAGCAGAAATTACAACATCTTTGGTGCTTCCGTCTTTGCACTTGAGTGAGATTTCGCAGGAAATAGATTTTTTCGGATCCTTGAAGGAAGACACCAGCGTGGACCACTTCAGGTTGAAGAGGCTCTCGAAATCCATCTCTCTTATTTCTGCTGGGTCGTATCCCGAAAGCCTGCTGAATTTAAGGTTTGAAAAGGCAAAGCTTTGATCCACGATCATCAGGGTTCCTTCTGTGGAAGCCTGGACAAGGGTCTTGTATTTTTCCCGGCTTTGTCGAAGTTCCCTTTCGGCTCGGAGTCTCCGGGTTTCAATGCCCAGACTCTGCCTGATTATAAATGCCAGGATGGTTCCCAGGATGAAGGACATCCACAGCGCAATTTTGAGCAGGCGGGTTCTAAGTTGGCTTATCTCGATTCTTACATCCTCCAGGTAAATACCGGTCCCCACAATCCAGCCCCAGGGTTTAAAAGCTTTCACATAGGATAGTTTGGGAACAATGCGGGTGCTGTCGTCTTTCCATTGCCACATATAATCGATAAAGCCCTCACCCTGCTCCGAAACCGTATTTACGGATTCCACAAATAGCAATTTACCATAGGGATCCTTGTAGCCCTTCAGATCTGATCCCACCAGCTCGGGTCGGTAAGGATGCATGATCATGTTGGGATGCATGTCGATGATCCAGAAATAGTCTTTGAGTTCTTGCCCGTAGCGCATTTTTCGAATCCTTTCCAGTGCCATTGACTGTGCCGAATCAAGGCTGATCTTGAAGCTCTCTGCTTCCTGGTGGTATTCTTCTATAAGGCTGCACACCGATTGGGTTAACTCTGAGACCATTTCCTTCTTCCCGGCAAGAATGGTCCTTTCAAAGCGGGGCAGAATAACCACGAAAATGGATAGAATGAAAAGGCCCACAGTCAGAATGGAAAGCACGACAATGGAAATGAAGTAGCGGTTCTGGTTGGTCTGCGGCATGGATGGAATGTTTTATCTGGGCACTTGCAGCCGGAGGCTATTGGTATCAAATATACAAAAACTACTTCGGTGTTTGTGCCGTGTTGTGGGAGGAATTCCAATCAGGCTTGGGAAGGTGGTGATTTTGATGCTCCGATACCGATATTGTTTAAAGCGCCCTGGTATAACTCTGTAAAACCCCCTGGGGTGGGCATGCCCGGTGAAACAAAGGCTGCATTCGTGCTTTTTCATGAAGGCAAAGTGCTCCTCAAACTCCTTTTCCAGGTAGTAAAAACCTTTCACAAACCCTGAAAGATTAGGATAGACATAATGACTGAAAAGGATATTGCCTGCAGGCGTGGGGAGGATCTCATAGCGTGGCAGGGAAGCCAGAAAGCGGATATCCTCCTCACTGTACCCGGGATTCATATCCAGCTCGTGTGGCCAGGTTTCCCGGCCCTTTAACATGTCGGGAAGCTCCGGATCGATACCCGCTGCATGTAAATCGTGATTGCCCGGAATGATGATGTCGCATTTCTCCCTGAGCAAGGCCAGGCAGGCTGGTGCGTTTCTCGATTTCTCATACTTGTAATAGGGCAGGCTGAAACCTGAAATGTCACCCAGGCATATGAGTTTATCGAAGCCCCTGGCCTCTGCTTTCCCCACCAATTTAAGCAGGTTCTCATAGTCCTCATGGATATCTGACAGGATCGCTAAGCGCATTTCTGTTGTATTTTGAAAGAATCAAAGTACAAATTAATTGCTTTCCAAATTAGCTTTTATGGCCATTGTTTTACTGCCTCCCTCCCAAATGACCTTCAACGTAAATGGCGTATTGGATTTGATTTTGATCTTTGGTTCATTTTTTGGATTTGATCTTTTTTTGCAGTGAAAGCTTACAAGGCCATCCTTTCCATAAGGATATCGATTCACTCCAAATTCATCGCATAGTCGTATATCCCATATTACGGTTTGATTTGGAACATCGGCGCGAATTCCGAAAATGTATTCAAGCAAAATGGCGGTCCCTGTGAGTCCACCCTCTCCCACAAAATTCTCTTTGCCGCTACCTGTTTGAAATTCAGGCGCATAGTTTTCCCAGACAATTCCAGATTCCTTGAATATTTCAATAACGTTCCTGACATGGTTATCGGCTATTTCATAGGCAAGTGAGTCGGCTCCAATGGTGGTGAGTCCGCGCAAAACAGAATAATTTGTCATTGCCCAGATGGCTCCCCTCCAATATCCTCCGGTGGGATCATACTGCGGATGATCGGCAGAAAGCGTGGGGATACGGTGAGGTCTGTTAAACTCGGTAGTGTCCGATAAGTGCGCTAAAAAGTTCGTTTCTTCTTTTTCGGGCAAAATATCAGCAAGTAATGCCCAGTAGGCCCCGATGGTTTTAACATCCGACAGGCTTCCACCCCGGAACCTGTCGAAATAGAAACTTTCTTTTGAATCCCACATTTTTGAATTCACAAAGGATGAAAGACGTGAAACCTCTTCTTTAATCTCAGTAACATCTTCGTTACGGTCCAGTATTTGGGCCATTTCAATGAGCAACTTACCTGAATATATTTGCTGCAAGCTCGCATCTATCCAGGACATATGTCCGTGACTAAATGCATGGTTATATCCTTTTGGGAGCCTGGGTTGGTTATCCATCCCGCAACCCCATCCACTCGAAAAATAGCTGCCATCGGGCCAGGTCCTGTAACTGCTATACCATTGATAATTAGCCAGCAAAACAGGGAAAACTTTTTGGAGACGTTCAAGATCATCTATATTTTTGAAATATTCCCATTCGGTCCACGGAAATATGTTTATACCGGCACTTGAGGGGTCGTATCTGTGAAATGCATCATACCCGTCAACGCCCCGAATTTCGCGACAAATAAAACCATCTTTGTGCTGCTTGGTATAAAAATTATCAAGGGTTTGCTGAAAATTGAATGCCCTGGATCCATAACGTGCAAACAATAACATAAAACCACAAGCTTCGGTAAAAATGTTGTTGTTGAATGCAGGGTCAATATATGGCGCAAGAAATCCCTTTTCTTTTGAAGCCTTATACAGGTTGCCGAATGCAATCTCCCAGGTTCTCCAATATAAACGAATGCCATCGGGACATTTTGGCCAGATGGGTTCAGGTAATAGATCTTTGACTGCAGAAAATGCAGGAGGTGTTGTTGAATCAACCGGACTTGTCAGAAACACATTCTCTTTTACATACTTATTTGGAACGTAGGTGTCGAAGTAAATCGGAACATATTTATCAAGCTTTGGGGAATCTTGCCCCCTGAGATCAAGGCTTGAGCTAATGATTAATGCTATAAGTAATGCAATCCATGAGTTTTTCATTCCGAACTTTTTATCGAAGTTATTGATTTCTTTAGATGTTTACCATGGCTTTTCTTTCAATATCTTCCGAGAAAATGAGTTTGTCGAAGCTCCTGGCCTTCACTTAGAAACTTTATCCTATTCTTTTTGTTACTATGAAAGCAATCCACTTTAAATGAATTCTTATGTCAATGAAACACTTAACGATTATGATACTTGGGCTGATGCTTATCGGTAGTTCGATACAGGCCCAAATCCCCGAAAGGGCTGAAGATATTTCCCCATTACTCATTGGCGAAATCATCCCTGACGCTTTGTTGAAAGCAGCTGATGCGAGTGATCATTCCGTGTTAGATATCCTTCGTAAAAAACCTACTGTCATTTTATTCTACCGGGGAGGATGGTGCCCTTATTGTAATATGCATCTGGCAGAAATACAAAGCGTGGAAAGTAAAATTATTGACCATGGCTATCAAATTGTGGCCATAAGCCCGGACTCACCTGAAAATCTTCAACTAAGTGATGAAAAAAATGACTTGCACTACAGCTTGTATTCCGACAGCGACGGGGCATTTATGAAAGCGGTTGGGATTGCTTTTAAAGCGTCCGAAGGGTCTAAAGACAGGCTAATGAAATACTCAGACGGATTGAATGAAGGTTTGCTTCCGGTCCCTTCTGTTTTCGTTGTCGATACTTCGGGAGTAATAGAGTTCGAGTATATTAATCCCAACTACAAAATGAGGCTTGGTGGAGACTTTTTGCTTGCCGTATTGAAAGAATTAAAAGAGGCTGAGTAGTAAAGCCTCCAAGCGCAGGCATCTGCATTGATCTTAGCTATTCAGCCATCTTTTAAATTCGGCCGAACGATCGATGCTTACAATGGTGTCCATTGGATCCTCGACAGCTGGTCTCAGCTCCAGTTTTACGCGGCCCCTGGAGTAAGCAAGCATGTTTGAGATGGCATCCATATTTACAAGGTATTTTCGATTGATTCGGAAGAAGACGGATGGTTTCACAAGCGTTTCCAGCTTATCAAGGGTATACTCTATCGGGTAAGATTTTCCCTGGAAGGTTTTCGTATATACTCCCTTTTGCAGCACGTAGAAATAGGCGATTTCTGCGACCTCAATCTTTCGGATCTTTTCCCCGATCTGGATCAGGAAGCGTTTCTTGAACCCTGGTTCCTGACCTTGAAGTTGGGCTAATAAGGAATCGAAATCGATGCCAAAAGCAGTCTTCAGATTTTTGTATTTATCCAGGCTTTCAATCAGCTCAGACTTTCGGATGGGTTTCAATAAATAGGAGATGCTATTTAGCTGAAAAGCTTTGATGGCATAATGGTCAAAGGCGGTTGTGAAAATCACAGGTGTGTGTACGTTAACCCGGTCAAATATGCTGAAGCTAATCCCATCTGAAAGCTGGATGTCCAGGAAAATCAGCTCGGCACTTTGCCGGCTTAGCCATTGTACAGACTCTTTGATGGATCCCAACTTAGCCAGTACTTGAATACCTGGATCAATCTCATGCAATAGATGTTCCAGCTTTTCGGCTGCAAGACTTTCATCTTCAATGATCAGTACTTTCATTGTGCTCGGTATTTAGTAAGGGCAGTCTGGCCACATATTGTGTGGTTTCGACCTCGAAAGTGGGTTCAAACACACTCACCAGGGCATAGCGTTTTACAAGGTTTTTGAGCCCCAGCCCGGTGGAGCTTCCCTTCGATATTTTCGGTTGAATCGTGTTCTTTACCACGAGAGTTTCCTCCTCAACAACAATTTGAATATGGAGAGGTTTGGACTCATTTACGATGTTGTGCTTGATGGCATTCTCCAGTACGACCTGCAGGGAGAGGGGAGGAAGGACCCACTCAAGGAACCCGGAGGGAACGTGTACATCGAAACTCAGGGCGTCCCCATAGCGGATCTGCTGTAAAAAGAGGTAGGATCGCATAAATTCCAATTCCCTGTCCAGGCCGACCACCGGTTGCTCAATGGTTTCCAGAACATAGCGGTAAATCTGTGAAAACTCATCAATGAATTGCTGGGCTTTTTTGACATCCTTGTGGATTAGGCCGGACAATACATTGAGACTGTTGAACATGAAGTGCGGATTGATCTGGCTCCTGAGAACCTCGAACTTTATTTGTGATAATTCCTCACGCAGATGATCGGCCACCGCTTTGGCCTTCCGGCTTTCGATAAAGAAAATCCATCCCTCAAGAATGGATAACATGATAATGTTGACCACTGAATAAATCAGGGCATTGTAAAACAATACCCCCCTGAGATCCTCTCTGTATGGGCTAAGCCAATGGGCAAAGAGGGTGATGGCTACTGATATAAGCACGGCAACCGAAATGGCGGTGCCTAGCTGGATCGTTATCCTTTTCATTGTTCTGCTTCCCCATGGCGCGATCCTGTTCAGGAAACGAATCAGCATAAGATCGGGGTAAGCCAGCAGGAATCCAGCCACCAGGCTCATCAATGATCCCCTGGCCACCCTTAAACCGAAGAGCTGCACATTGTCAAGTTCATGGTACCCGCTGAGGTGGTTGAAGATGACAATTATAAGCTGCAATCCGATGGCCAATCCAAACAGAAACCTGAAAAGGCGCTTAAAGGAGAGTGTGCTATGGAGTTCCTTGAAAAACATGGGGCTGGATTTCTATATAAAGATAGATTCAAAACCTTAAAAACCGAATAGTCTGACTCAGAACAATCCGTATTTGACAGAGACACCTACTGAGTAATCGGTCAGAAAATCTTCATCGGTCCCCATCAGCATGATGGGAGAGCTAAGCCTGTATGAACCATATAGTCCTGCCCACAACTTCCCAAATGTTTTAAACTGGAGTTCCAGTCCCAGTTCATTGGCAGCAAAATCCTCTGTGTCGATGGTTTCTTCATACCAGGGGCGGTCTTCCCTGAAATCTTTATTGTACTGATAGAATGCCCGGCCCATACCGGTTGTCCATGAAAGATTCAATTTGGACCATTCGGTAAGACTGAACATGCGTTCGATAAACATCCCGGTGAAACCAGCCTGTAAGCGGTAAGTTCCATCGTTAACGAGTTCATCCAGTTCGTAATCGTAGTTGAGCACTGAGCCCGCCAGGCCAAAACCCCAGCGGTGATTGAAGCTCACCCCCATCCGGGCAGTGAACCATTGTGCGGGCCTGTCTCCGACAGGCGAATAGCTGCCATAAACGCCCCCGTATAATCCGAGCGTGTGTGTTTTTTGGTTTTTCTGTCAGGACCAGTTATAGTCCTTTGAACTGTTTTCCTGGCAGTACATTGCAGTGGACAATATAAAAGCCAGGCCGATTGAGATGAAGGCATTTTTTTTCATGGTGTATAAATGATTAGGTGATTAGAAATTAATTATTTGATTCATCGATTAGCATTTCATTATCAGTTTGATGAATCAAAAATATGACCTGGAGGAACCCTGTGAAACTAAAACATGCTGAGGGAGCTTATTCCCATGCTGAAGGTGTTCAGCAACTCATTAGATCTGCTATTAGCAAATGGTGCTAAACTGTTCGGGGATAAGATTTATTCTCCTGAAGGAAGGAATTCGGCTTCAACTTTTTTGATAATATCAAAGCCCATATCACCATTTGTAAGCATCACAATCCCTTGTTTGGATGCTGGCAAAAGAATCACTTTTGTGGCCACTCCTGCATCACTGCCATCGTGTATGAGGGCATATTCATTGTTATAGAAATTCAGTACAATATACCATCCCAGGCCAAAACCTCCTTTTTCATCAACGATGGCTTGAAGCCTGAGCATATCCTGGTGTACTTCTTTTGTTAATCCTGTGCCCTTCATTACATGAATCCCGAAATTACAATAGTCTTCAATGGTCGTGAGTACATCATCAGAAGCACATGCATTTTCTACTCGTTTTCGTAAATGATAGGGTTCACCTTCTTTGTTGTGTTCTTCAGCGTAGACCAATGGATGCACATCTTCATCCCATAGCAATGAGGTATGATGCATCCCGTAAGGTTTAAATACGAGAGAGTCTGCAAGGTCCTCAAAGGCTTTGTTAAACTTCCGCTCGATGGCACGTCTCAGATATTCAAATCCTTCTCCTGAATATTTAACTTTTGTTCCAGGCGCAGAATTGAAAGTTAATTTTTTCGAAGGATGCATTCTTCTCCAATTGTCAAATCCGGTGGTGTGGTTCAGAACATGACGGCTCGTGAGCAATTTATAGGTAGAGTCATCCTTAACATCAGGGTCAATCCAATAATGATAAAGGGGCTCGTCTAAATCCCAATCACCATTGCTGACCAGTTGTAATGTTAGTAATGTGGAAATGGGTTTACTCAGGGAAGCTATATTAAAGACTGCATCGCAGGGAGCAGGCGTATTTTTTTTGAGTTCTCCATACACCCTGATTTGGCGCAGTACTCCATCTTCAATAATTCCTATCCCAAGGGCAGGAACTTTCTTTTCAAGCATTAATTCTTCTATGTCTTCCTGAAAATCTGTGGATATAAATCCTTTTTGCTGCGCAAATAAGCTGTTTTCTGCAATGCTTATAAGGAGCAATATTACAATCATCCAATTCGTTTTTTTCATAACTAAGTATTTAGTTTTGGTTCAAAGACTCCAAAAAAACCCAGTTGTGACACATCAGTTTCCAGGAACCGATGAAACCCGGATTGTTCCGCCTGGGTGAAATATAGTTTGAATTATCTGTCAGTTTATGTGGTTTTTTCCGGCTGACTTACCAAATCCATAAAAGAGTGAAAATGAAAAGGCTTATGCGAAACAATGTCATAATCGGATTTACAGGTGTATTGACAGTTGGGGGAGTGGGTCTGTACATGTTCAACATACCCCTCAGAGATGTGCAAGCAGCCCGGGCCGACTATATGCTAAGCAGTACACAAATTGTAGCCGAATACCTTACCGATGCTGAAGCTGCCAACCAGAAATACCTGTCGGCAGGTGGGGATTCCAAAATATTGGAAATCACCGGAGAGATCAGCAAAATCACTAAGAAAAATATACCTGAAAATGAGTAGCATAAAAACCTTGAGATATAAAAATTTAGAGGACAAAATTCCTACACACCACCAGGTAAAGGGACTTGATTAGGTGATGGTGAAATATGATAATCCTTGATGCTGATCCCCACAGCATAAAGCGATCAGGCCTTCTGCCTGCATCAACTATTGCACGAAAAAGGTCACGACGATCTTGTACTTCATCAATGATTTTTCCATAAGCTCTCAGTATGTCAGACGGAATCTGATCCTCAAATGTGCAGCGACTTGGTCAATAGTGATATCTAATAGCAAGTTATTATCAAATAAACTTAATAATAGGATAATGGAAAATTTACAAGTGAGTTCTAATATCAGTATATTCAGTTATAAGGTGAATAAAACGATAATAGATATCATTCTGAATAGATTCCAAGTGGTAGCCGGATAAAATTCCTCCTTTTTTTCAGGACTTATCACTTCTCCATCTTTTGAATTACCGGATTAGCCTGAGGCAGAGTTCACACATGAAGACATGTTGGGGTATCTCCAATATATATGTGGAGATACCCCAATATTATTCCCATAAGCACTCAGTGTGTCAGGCAGGATCTGATCCTTAGTGTTTTCTGTAGTGATAAGCAAAAAAATATGGGCCTGACGATCGGCTTTTGCGCATCCGGTTCCTCAGAAGTCAGGT
>CAZRPW010000015.1:0-58130 GCA_964601975.1 uncultured Bacteroides sp. | reverse complement strand
TCTTTGTTCTGCCTGCTGGTATTCGTATGCGGGTCAGGGGCCCATCTGGAAGCCCAGGACCTTCACCTGGTCTGGGCCGATGAATTTGATGGAAGTTCTATTGATCCCTCGATCTGGCAATACGAGTCAGGACCCTCCAACGACAATGTTCAATATTATACCGACCGGACCGAAAATGCGAGTCTGGTCGATGGCAAACTCCGGATTGTCGCATTAAAAGAATCCTACCAGGGTTTTGAATATACCTCGGCCCATATCCGGACAGAAAAGGCAAGAAGCTGGAGATACGGAAGGATGGAGGCGAGCATTAAACTTCCGTCCTCACCCGGATTTGTTCCTGCGTTCTGGATGCTTCCCCTTGATGACCAGTATGGCTGGTGGCCCAACAGTGGTGAAATTGACATCATGGAACACCCCACCAATGAACTCACCACGATTTACGGCACCGTGCATACCGGAAACTACAACCTTTTTGAAGGTCCCTTACCCCCACAGGGCAATACAACAGACATTCCCGATGCCGAGAGCGTTTTTCACCTCTACGCCATCGAGTGGAGTCCTGAAAGCATCAAATTTTTTGTGGATGATCAAATGTACTATGCATTTCAAAATGACGATGGATCGTCTGACACCTGGCCCTTCAATCAGCCCTTTTATATAATCCTGAACCTTGCCGTCGGGGGAGGATGGGTGGGAACGCCCAATGAATCCACTGTCTTTCCAGCCATCATGGAGGTCGATTATGTGAGGGTATACCAGGCGCTGGACGATTTGGCAATTCAGGGCAGCGAATTCATCACCTACAATACTGAAAATGTAAGCTACTCCCTCGGGGAAATCGAGGGTGCCACCTACCAGTGGCGCGTGCCCGGGGGAGCTGAAATCATCTCGGGACAGGGCAGTTCTGAAATTACCGTGAACTGGGGACTATTTGGAGGAGACATAGCCGCCGAAATTACCTCCGGGGAGGTTACCTACTTAAAAAACCTGCCCGTGCGCGTGTCGTCCAATCTTATTAAAAATATGGGTTTTGAGAAGGGTGTGAAGCACTGGCGGAGTGCCTCCGGCTACCCGGTAAAGGCACAAATTACGCTCGATGAAAAGGAATTCTACGGGGGAGGCCATTCGGTTTCTGCCGGCGTCACAGACCCATCAGGTAATGCCTGGGATGTTCAGCTGTCGCAGGGTGACATTGCACTTAAAGGCGGAACAAAATACCACGCCAGCTTTATGGCAAAATCCGGGACCACACAGGACCAGATCAGTGCTGCAGTGATCAACAGTTCAAATTATGCCCTGGCCGGACAAACCACAGTCACACTTGGAGAAAGCTGGGACTTGTATGAATTTGATTTCACGCCTTCAGCATCCATGACTGCTGCATTTAATGTGGATATGGGGGGGCATACAGGGCTATACCATCTGGATGATTTTGAGCTGACCACCCAGGAACTAAAAGAACTGAACCTTGTAAAAAATCCCGATTTCTTTGATGACATGGAAGCCTGGTCACTGACTACGCACTCCGCTGCCATCGCGGAGGGAACCGTCACGAAAGGAGAATATGCTGTGTCCATCAGCAATGGAGGTTCCGACCCCTGGGACCTTCACCTTGGACAATCGGGAATCCCCGTGGAGCATGGCTTTGAGTACATTGTATCTTTTGATGCCTATGCCGAAACGCCCAGGCAGATAAGTGCCCTGGTTGGGAAAAATGCGGAACCCTGGACCGTATACAGCGACGAGCAAGCCATCAGCCTCACAACCAGCAAAGAGCGCTACTCATTTACCTTTGACATGAACGATCCAGGCGATCCAAAATCCCGCCTGGGATTTGATATTGGTGGCGATCCGACCCCTGTATATTTCGATAACATCCTTCTCCGAAAAGGAGAGGCCATACCTGCACCTTCAACCCTCACCCAGGCCCGTACCCAATCTTCCACATCGCTTAGCGCTTATCCAAACCCCTTTCAAAACGAAACCTCCTTTTACTATATCCTTCAGCAGCCGGCGCAGGTTTCCCTTAAAATTCTCTCCCTCGCCGGACAGGAAGTTGAAACCGTCGAAAGTGGATTCCGGCAGAAAGGTGAACATGTGGTCCGGTGGGAGGCCGGGGATTTACCTCCGGGAATTTATCTCTACCAACTCTCTGTGGATAAACACCCGGAGATCCGGAAACTCATCCTGTATCGCCATCATAAATAGCATTAAAATCTTCTGTGAATTACGTATAGGAAGCTGACATATAGCCAATTTGGAATAATTATTAACTTTCAAAAAGGAAATACTTTAGCAAGCCGGAAATAAGTAAAAATACATATCTTGTCGCTATGCGCGACGAAAGACTTAAAGTCATTATTGACAATAGCCCTTTCCCTATTGCAGTAGTGGATGTAAAAGATCATCATATCCAGCATTGGAGCAAAAGTGCCATTCAACTATTTGGACATAATCCTAAAACATCAGAAGAGTGGTATGAGCTCGCCTACCCCAATCCCGAATATCGTAAAGAAGTTGTTGAACGCTGGAAGTCTTTTTTGCAAACCGCTCAAAACGCAGAAAAAGCAGTAAATACAGGAGCATATGAAATTAGTTGTAAAAATGGAAGCGTAAAGATTTGCGAAATATATGCGCAATTCATTCCAGGGGCACTTATTATTACGCTAAACGATATTACCAAAAGAACAAAAGCAGATGATAAGTTAAAAGCCCTGAATCAACAACTGCTTGCAAATGAGCAACAACTCAAAGCGGCAAATCAACAGCTTCAGGCCAGCGAGCAGCAACTCAAGGCTGCAAATGAACAGTTAAGTGCAAATGAACAACAACTCAGGTCTGCAAATGAGTCTCTTATTGCAAGTGAAAACCAATACCGAAGCTTGTTTAATTCAATGCAGGAAGGCGTTTACTTACATAGTTTGGTTTATGATGATCAAGGGAATGCATGTAATTATAGAATTATTGAAGCCAATCCAATTTCCGAGGAATATCTGAATATTAAAAGAGAAGATGCCATTGGCAAACTGGCAACCGAACTCTTTGGAACCCAGGAGGCTCCTTTTCTGGATACATATTCAAAAGTTGCTGAAACGGGTGAGCCGTATTCATTTGAGCTCTTTTTTGAACCTATGAATAAGCATTTTCTTGTTTCTGTTTTTTCGCCAGCAAAAGGAAGCTTTGCTACAGTATTCTTAGATATTACCGAAAAAAAGAAAACCGAAAAAGACCTACTTCAAAATCATTATTATTTAAGTAAAGCCCAGGAAATTGGGAATATTGGCACCTGGGAACTTGATCTTTTAAAGAATCAGCTTATTTGGACGGATGAGAATTACAAAATATTTGGAGTGCCTATAGGAACGCCCATGACTTATGAGTTGTTCTTGAACCAAATTCATCCCGATGATAGAGAATATGTAAATACAGAATGGAACGCGGCCCTTAAAACCAAATCGTACGATATTGAGCACCGCCTGCTGATTGGAGACCAGGTCAAATGGGTCAGAGAAAAAGCAGATATTGAATTTGATGATAAAGGCAATGCTATTAAAGCCATTGGTTTTACTCAGGATATTACCGAGCGTAACCTGGCAGAAAAAGAATTTAAAGAAAGTGAAGAAAGATTCAGGGAACTGGTAAACACCCTTAACAGCGGGGTAGCCATATATGAAGTTATAAATGATGGCCATTCAGGTGCTGATTATATAATTAAGGAATTCAATGAATTCGCATTGAAGCATGAGCAATTAGAAAAACAAGATATCGTTGGTAAAAGTTTGAGGGATATTCGCCCGAATATAGATGAATATGGTTTAATTGATATGTTCCAAAAAGTTTGGAAAACAGGCGAACCAACTTTCTTCCCGGCCAAAGAATATGTGGACGAAAAATATTCTAACTATTATGAAAACAGGATATTCCGTTTGCCAAGTGGCGAGATCGTCGCTATTTATGATGATGTGTCTGATCGGGAAAATGCAACAGCCCGAATAAAAGAGAACCAGGAACGCTTCAACCTGGCAATGAAAGCATCCAAAGATGGCCTGTACGATTGGGACCTTTCAACCAACGAAATCTATTACTCCCCCGGATGGAAAAGCATGTTGGGTTATGACGAAGAAGAGTTGCCAAACGATTTTACAGTATGGGAAAAATTAACCGATCCAAAAGACGTGGAGCGATCATGGAAAATACAGCAGGAGCTCATAAATAAGCAGCGTGATCGTTTTGAAATTGAATTTAGAATGAAACACAAAAACGGGCATTGGGTTGATATTCTTTCTCGTGCAGAAGCTGTTTTCGATAGCGGGGGTAAAGCTATCAGAATGATAGGTACTCACGTTGACATAAGCGAGATCAAAAACACAGAATTAGAATTACTCAAAGCCAAACAAAAAGCCGAAGAAAGCGACCGCCTCAAGTCTGCTTTCCTGGCAAATATGAGCCACGAAATCCGAACACCCATGAATGGAATTCTGGGCTTTTCAAACCTGTTAAAAAAACCAAACCTTACAGGACAACAACAACAAAAGTACATAGGCATCATCGAGAAATCCGGGACACGAATGCTCAATATAATCAACGATATTGTTGATATTTCGAAAATAGAAGCCGGGCTGATGGCTCTGGATATAACAGAATCGAATATAAACGAACAAATCGAATACATTTATACTTTTTTCAAACCTGAGGTGGATGCCAAAGGAATAAAGCTTTCGTTTAAAAATACATTGCCTGCAAAAGAAGCCATCATTAATACCGACCGCGAGAAAGTATATGCAATCCTCACAAACCTTGTTAAAAATGCAATTAAATACACAGACAAAGGTTCTATTGAATTTGGGTATAATGCGAAAGGAGATTGGATTGAGTTTTTTGTGAAAGACACGGGAATTGGCATCCCCAATGACCGACAGAAAGCCATTTTTGAACGTTTTATCCAGGCTGACATAAGCGATACCCAGGCACGACAGGGAGCCGGATTGGGTTTATCGATTTCGAAAGCATATGTGGAAATGCTAAACGGTAAAATGTGGGTAGTTAGTGAAGAAGGGAAAGGCTCAAGCTTCTATTTCTCTATTCCCTACAAAAAAGCAATTAAAAAGAAAAGGGACCTTGATCGTATGAATGATGGTGATGAGTCACTGAAGCTAGACCTGAAAATACTAATTGTAGAGGACGATGAACCTTCCAGTCAGCTATTATCTGAAATTGTAGATCCTTATGGAAGAGAAATTATGAGTCTGATAAATGGGAAAGAAGCTGTGGAAGCATGCCGCAATCATCCTGATATTGACCTGATATTGATGGATATTCAAATACCTGGAATGAACGGATATGAAGCCACCCGGCATATCCGTGAATTTAATAAAGAGGTAATCATCATAGCACAAACCGCTTATGGCTTAAGCGGCGATAGAGAAAAAGCAATGGATGCGGGTTGCAGCGATTATATATCAAAACCTATCGATGAAGAAGAATTTGATGCAATCATACGAAAGCATTTCAAAAATAAAAGATGAAAATCTCTATCATGCATAGATCCACTTGTCTCATGGGGATACTCATCCTGCTTTTCCCCGTATCGAATTTTGCCCAGGCCGACATAAATGCAAGGATTGAACATCACCAGGATGATCTTCAGGACCTTTATATTAACCTGCACCAGAGCCCCGAACTATCTTTCATGGAGTTTAATACTGCCCGAACAATGGCAGGTGAGTTGAAATCACTTGGTTTTGAAGTGCATGAGAAGTTCTCCGGAAATACACTGGTTGGATTATTCAGGAATGGCGATGGGCCTGTAGTTTTGGTGCGGACCGATATGGATGCCTTGCCCCTTGAAGAGGAAACGGGGCTTCCCTTCGCAAGTAAAGTGATTACCGAAGACCGGGATGGTAATCAGGTGGCAGCCATGCATGCCTGTGGTCATGATATGCATATGACGGTCTGGACGGGTACTGCAAAGGTGATGATCGATCTGAAAGATCAATGGAAGGGGACGCTTATGATGATCGCCCAACAGGCGGAAGAGCGAAGCGGGGGTGCAAAAAATGCAATTAAGGCTGGTCTGTATAGTAAATTTCCGGTCCCCGATTATGCACTGGCCTTCCATGTGAGCGATAAGCTTCCTTCCGGGACCATTGGCTACAGGGGGGGCCCCATCATGGCAGGCGTCAGCTCTGTGGACATCACCATTTATGGGGAAGGTGGACATGGTGCGCTACCCGACCAGACCATTGATCCTGTTGTTCTGGCAGCGAGGATGGTTGTGGATATCCAGACCATCGTAAGCAGGGAGATCTCTCCCCTGCAACCTGCAGTAGTAACGGTCGGATCGATCCATGGGGGAACCAGGCACAACATCATCCCCGATGAGGTGAAGCTGCAACTTACCATACGCTATTATGATGAGGCTGTGGGTGAGCAAATTGTTTCGTCATTGAAAAGAATTGGGAACGGATTGGCTGCCTCGGCCGGACTCCCTCCTGAAAAATACCCCCTTGTGAAGGTCCAGCATGAATCAACACCACCGGTAATCAACAACCCGGAACTCACCAACCGGCTTGTCCCTGTTTTATCTGAAGCACTTGGAGAGAAAAATATAATAGAGATTCAGCCACTCATGGTTGGAGAAGATTTCGGTCAGTACGGGCTAACACCTGAAAAGGTACCCATCAGCTTGATGTGGCTGGGAAGCATCCATCCCGAAAGAATCTCATCGGGCGAATCAATTCCCGGCCTGCACAACGCGAATTTTTACCAGGATTATCCGGCCACCCTCAAAACCGGGGTGGAGGGAATGACTCGAATGCTGCTGGAACTACTAGGTCAGAAATGATTTATCTACAGCAAAAGTAATACACAATGAGCAGAGGATTTGTTAAAGAAGATGACCAGGAAGAAATTCCAATGGTACCTCCAAGGGCAGATTTGCCCGAGGGAGTGACTAACTATGTGACCCCGGTGGGAATGGACGAACTGTTGGCTGAAAAACAGATGCTGATCGATGAAAAAAGCCAGATCGATAGTCCCAACGAAGACGAGAAACGCATCGCCATGAATCATGTCAATGCAAAATTACAGCTCCTGAATAACAGAATTGCCACAGCCAAAATTATTCATCCAAATGAGCAGGTACCTGAAGAAATAAGGTTTGGAGCAAGGGTAAAGCTCAAAGCAGCAGCAAATAAAAAACCCCAAACACTTCAAATAGTTGGCGTTGATGAGGCGGATTTTTCAAAGGGGAAAATATCCTTCACTTCACCCCTGGCCAAAGTATTAATAAACAAAAAAATTGGCGACACAGCTATTTTACAAAGAGCCGGGGAGAACCTGGTCTTTGAGATCATGGACATAGCCTATTGATAAAAGCGAAGGATCATTTTTCCACCGTTTGAATAATCATTCTGAGGGTAAGATCTGGATTGGTATAATCCGTACTCTGGTAAGTTGAATGCTCCTCCGAACCAGGCACACCACTGGAATTGTAATGGATGATGTGAGTCGTTCCATCAATTTTTGTTACCACTGCCTGTGTTTCTGCCGTATTTCCTGTTTCAAAGAGGATCATGTTCTTTCCGTAGGCTGTTTCCCAACTGGCATTGGCATCTTTGGGCTTCATAATGTGTATGAAATCTTTCAACCAGTAAGTTTTGGCTCTGTCGTCCAGCTCTTGAACATAAGCCCTGTACACCAATCTTTCTTCCACATCTCCATCCGGACCTTCAACCAATTCGATAAAAGTATTCAGCTTATGAATTTTATGTGCAAGCTCAGTTATTTTAAGGGTTCCGGAAAGCACATCATGATCGATGGTCTGGGTGTAAACCGTACTGTCTTTCATGGTGGGCATTCCTTTAATCTGGCCCTGATCGATGACCAGGGTGAACTGGGTACTAATCCGGTAAGTGCGTTCATCCAGGATTTTTTTCGAAACAGATTTATCAAGTATTTGCACACTGAATTCGGTAACTTTCTGCATGTATGCAGCATCCGGTGAACCAATGGAAATGTAATCCAGCCTGTCGCTGAAAGAATGCCTCATGGGTGAGTTGCCGCTGTATATATCCAACATGGCAATGCGGTCGATATCAAGCACCGGCATGGCAGTGAGCTCAAAGGAGGCATCAAAATCCTCTATGAAGGCACTCACCCCGATATAAGATTTATTGATCAATAACAGGAAACTAAAGTTCTTAAACCTGCTCAGGGTATTTTCCTTGTTCCTGGCCTCCAGGAGGAAGTTATATTCGATTGAATCTGAAATATCTGTAAAGATCATTTCCTTTGTTTGAAAATCATAGCTTACGTGATATACCAGGTGATCATTATCAAGGCTGTGCTTACGTTGATAATTTACAAGAACCATCGTGTCGGGGTTTGTATTTTCAAGCAGCACGATTTTCGAAGCCATGTATGGAACTTTGATATTTATTTCATCCTTTTGAACCATCTCTTCTCCTTCGCGGAAACTATAAGAAACCGGATGAGTAAAGACTTTTTTATTTTTAGGATCCTGCAGATATGCATAGGGATTCCCTTTTTTATTCAGGAGGGTGAAATTTTCATTTTTACCTGATAAAATATACTTCACAAAGTCTTCATATTCCAAGCCCAGGACCGCCTCCATATGCTTGTTCACATAAGAGCCCAGGTAGCTCCGCCAGCTGCCGAGCCAGGAGGTTTCCTTTAATAAGGTTGCCGGTTCCAGTTTCTCACCATATTCCCTTTCGCTGCGCATGTAATGCAGAAGGGTTCCGGCCAGGTAATTGTAGTGAATATTCCCAAGTAAATTGTTAGTGGCCATCGATTTATCCCAGTAATCCCAGGAGTTGGAAAGAAAATTGAACATGGAAATGTTTGACGTTCTTCCTCCCAGCAAGAGTTCTTCCGATTCACACAAGGGAACCTCCTGCTTGTTCCAGACCATGCGATCGGCTAAAGTGGCATGGGCTTCCATCCAGAAGCTGTTACCGGGATTGGCTGAGATATAATAATCCTGGGTGTAGTGCATATACTCGTGGGCTAAAACCTGTCGTAATTCCACAAGATTTGACATATTGGCATCGATCAGCATATAGCCATTCAGCATACCCAGTAAGCCCACACATCCGGCATCATCCATTTGTTTTACATACACCGAGAATATTCCATCAGGCACCTCGAGTCCAAGGGATTTATATTTTGCTCTTACGATGGGCAAAAATTCGGTGATATCCTGCACCAACAGGGGGATGCCAGCAATGTGCCAGTCCTGGGAACTTTGCTTTTTGGCATACCCATATTTCATAAAATCAATATCCCCTTCCTTATAAAAAACACGGATATTGTTTCTTTCATACACGTCGGTATATCCCAATGCAATTTCCCCGACCCACCACCACGAAAGCTTTGTGAGATGGTTGCTGGTAAAGGCGATGGTGCTGTCTTTCAAGCTTAAATGCGCGTGGTCGAAGAGCTTCCATTCCTGGTTCTTATCATCGAAATACACCGCTTTGAACCGGTCGATCTCTGTGTCAGTGATTTTTGTCCGATCGATATTCTTTAGCTTAATCAACAGGGGTATTTCAAAGGTGTCGCCAAAACTTACAGACACGTCATAGGCGCTCCCGACCCTGACAGAATCCGGAGCAGCAGGTGGATTTTCTATTTTGGTAATGGTGAGGCGAAAATCACCTTCATAAAAGTGCTCAGGCACCAAAACTTCAATGCTGTCTACATCGATGGTGCGTGCTTGTTCACTTACGTTGATGGTCTCATCAAAAAGAATATTCCCCAGGGCTTTCACTTTCAGAGGATCGCTATACTGGGGATCACAATTCATTTCGTCCAGACGACAACGATAATAGGCGGTGTTTTTAGGTGTAAGAACCAGCATGTCGTCACTGACACTTTCCACATTTGCTTTCAAATCGGCCCGTTCCATCGATTCAGAGATTCTTTCCCAGGCCTGACCATCAGCAGAAGCTTCCCATTGCACGCTTCCCCTTAAAATATTTAAAGGGGGCACCAGTGTAACGGTGCCATCACTTATCGTTTTATCAGGAAGGGATTCCAGTGAAGTCACAAAATCATTTTCAAATTCTTCCCCGAGGATTTCCTCATCGCTGGCCAGTTTCAATTGCAGGGCACCCGTATTTAAATATTCCATACAGGAAGAGCTTACCGTGCTTCCTTCAAAATAGAAAGAGTAGGAAGGAACCCGGGGATTAAATACCTTGCAGTAGTAACTGTTCTCCACATTTTTTTCATCAATTGTAAGCTTCAGTACCGGGTTACTTTCCTTCTCACTGAAGTACTCATTTTTAAAACTAAGGCCTGTAAATTCGGGGTATGGGAGCCAGTAATACTCATTGTCGGGATGTGCAAGCCTTGTAATTGAACGGATATCTATGGATATTTCATCCCCCGCCTGGACAAGGTACACCTGCTTTTTCAGGGCAACTTCCTTTTGATTTCGAACGCCAAACATGAGATTCTCCGATTCCGGAATATCGTTAAACAGAAAGCGGTTCCTGTCCAGCCGAACATATTTGGCACCACTGGGGGAAGTCATCAGTTCTTCCGGGATCTTGCCCTGTATCTCGTTTTCGTTCAATAAAACTGTGGCCTCATCACAAAGATGAGCAAAGCTTGCCGGGATGCTGTCGATTTTATTATGATTTAAGAAGACCTGGTATAAATCCGGACAATTCCCCAGGGACTGAGGAATGGTTTGAATCAGGTTATTGGAAAGATCCAGTGTGACCAGGCTGCGTGTTTGCCCAAGGCTACCCGGAATGTACCCTATTTGATTGTAACTGGCCGAGAGGTTTTGCAAATGAAGAAGCAGTGCCAGTCCGTCTGGTAAAAGCTGTAATTGATTGTGATCTGCTTTAAAACTTTTCAGGAGCGTCAAATTGCCAATTTCTTCAGGAACAGAGACTATCTGGTTCTCTGATATAATCAAAGATTCCATTTTCGCGCAATTGCAAAAATAGGATGGCATGCTTCCTGCTAGTTTATTATTTTGTAATTGTAAGCTCTTCAGATTCGGGCAATTCCCATTACCATCTGCAAATTCTGAGAACTGGTTATAGCTTAAATTTATGTAGGCAATACTTTCCAGGTCGAATGCAGGAAGGGGGCCGTCAAGAAAGTTGCCGGATAGGTCCAATTCTATGAGTTCGGGTAAATGATCAATGCCTGGCGGAAGTGGGCCTTCCAGACCCTGGTCGCTTATGTGAAGTTGTTGCAGTTTAAGCAGATTACCCAAGCCCGAAGGCAATGGCCCCCCCAGCTTGCCTTTCCCGTAATACCCGGTATCCTGACGGATGTAAATATGATTCAAATCTGCCAGGTTTCCGATAGATGCCGGCAGGGTCCCTTCCAGGATATTGGATACCGACAGCGACTCAAGGTGCTCGAGCTGATCGATATCTCCAGGCAAAACCCATTTCAGGTCTCCTTTGTAAAGATTTGGGGCCACATATACCCCGGTATTTCCAATGTTTAATTTTTTTAAGTCTTTGAGCTGGGTAATCGTCGATGGAACCGTCCCATTAAAACACCCGTACAGATGCAGTTCCTGTAAGGCAGTCAGATTTCCAATTTCAGCAGGAATGCTGCTTGCCGATGCCGGTGGGATCAAGGATTGCAGGCTTAAGCGGATGACACGGTCATTCATCACAAGCACACCGGGCCAGTTCCGGACAGGTAATGTTAAATCCCAGTGGGTAGCTTCATATCCTCCCAGTGCATTATGCAGGGCCACCAGGGCCAGGGAATCCTGCTCGTTCACTTGAAGTGAGGTGGGAGATATAATGTAAATATTTGCAAAATTCGTATAATACTTTTCCATCCCGCTTCCCGTTCCAACCCACGAACCGGTATTCATCAAAAAATATCCGTTAAAGTGTCCCCCCCATCCGAAATTCAGATGAAAGTAATCACGATCGTCGTAGCCATCAATGACCACTGCGTGATTCTCCGGATACCCGATTAAGCCTGCATACACAGGTCGACGATGCTCAAGTTCATTCTTTATGTAAAAGTTGTCTGCAATACCAGTGGCCACAAAATAATGAAAATACTTCCCCAGGCTTTCAACTACATTCACCGTGGGAGGTGGGCTGCTCCCAAAAATTGTAAATCGCATATCAAGCGAAAGCGCGACATGGTAGGATAATAGCTCCGTCGAACTATATGTTGTGTTTTCAAAATCAGCACACAATTCGCCATAGGGTGGATAATCGTAACAGTGCGATTCATACCCTTTTACGAGTGTGCTCCTTTCCAGGGAATGAAAGAGCAGAACTTGTGTCAGCGCCGTTGCCATGCACCCGGTATAACTGCCCCCCACTTCGGGGTGATTATATTGATTCAGCTTAATCCCATGCTCATATAAAAGTGCGGGAACCCCGGAACTACCACTTGTCTTCATTTCCGGAACAAGATCCATAAACTGAAGGGAATCTTCATAATAATCCATTAAGGCACGCAATTGTGGCGGAATATGCTCAGCCTGAAATTCGGTTTCATCCGAATATCCAACAAGGGTGAAATTGCCCTGATCTGATGCCACCATGGCAAAGCCTTTTCCTGGCTGTTGAAAAACGAAAAGCGGGGTCTTAACATCCTGGGTGGACCGATATCCCAGTGTGAGTTGTGGTTCAGCCTGTGTACTTTTAAGCAGGCTTGTATTTAACGCCCTTGCTTTGAAGAAATCAGCCGCAAACTGCTTTGCTGCAAGGGTTTCGTCGCTTTGCGAAATGACGGACGAACTGATTGTAAACAGTACTGAAATAAAGCAGATAAGTCTGAATGGAAAATTCATCCGGCTCATATTTTTGAATTGTTGGATCATTCGTCTTTATTACTGGGCGATTATTTTTTCAAGCTTATGTTGCTCTTCGGTTTTTACCGAAATGAAATAGGTTCCCGGAATCAAATTCAGAAAAAGGCTCGTGCTTTCAGGCAAATATTCCTGGCAGACCATAGTCCCACTCAGGGTAAAGATCCTTACAAGTGCCTTTTTATGAGCTGATTCAGGAATTTCTATGGTAAGCTCCCCGGTAAAAACCGTGGGGTAAACTTTAATTTCTTCTTCTCCTCCTTCATCCGGAGTCTTCGGAACGATTAATGCTTTCAGATTAAATGCAGTGGTAGCCCTGCAATGGTTTTTGTCGCTCACGCTTAATACAAGGTCATCTCCCTGTTTGGGAGTAAACACTGCAATATCGCTGGTTGAGATCACTTCATCGTTGAGCAGCCATTCAAAAGTGTAAGGAGTGATCCCTCCTTCCACATCATAACCCATCAGTCCCAGGACCACCGGAATCCCTTCTGGCAGTTCTTCATCAAACAGGGCAACCACATTCAGCACCTGTTCGGCCTGCCTGGGAAGATCCATTTTTACGAGGGTCTGGGAATACCCTGTATTCAATACACCTGCAAAAGCGAAAAGCAGGAATGCCTTTTTTATGATCATTTTATTCATCTTTTGCCAGTACCAGTCTGAACCCGGTAACATGTGGATAACCATCATAAAGAAAATAGTCACTGTCGATATCGGGGGGCAGATAATTTCGGGAAACGATCCTGCAACTATTTCGATCATATTCAAATTTGTCTGCACGATAGTCCCCGCCCCTAATCACCTTTTCAGTTCCGGAGGCCGGACCGGTGGGATTGCTTGCTTCTGCCGGCGGACGATTCTCTTCGGTCCATGCCAGGTACCAGTCGCTGCACCACTCACTGACATTGCCGCTCATATCATACAGCCCCAGTTCATTGGGGTTTTTTAAGGCAACCGGGTGTTTCCTTCCTTCCGAGTTTTTATAATGCCAGGCAACTTCATCAATGTAGATACTTCCGGCATAGCTTGTATTGTCGTCCTCTTTCCCACCGCGGGCAGCCACTTCCCATTCGTTTTCAGTGGGCAGCCGAAACTGATACCCGGTTTGTTCATTGATCTTTGGAATGAAATGCTCGCTAATCGCATTCCAGTTCACGACCACCGGAACCTCCGGCATTGTATTTTCCCCTTCATAAGGCAGGCTACCCATAACTGCTTCCCACTGGGCATTTGTAATTTCTGTTTCAGAGAGAAAATAACTATCGAGGAAAACCTTTCTGGAAGCCAGGTAGGTTGCCCCGTCCAGAGAAAAAGTCGTATCGGCTTCTACGGGCAATAAAGAAAATGAAACCCCGCCTATTTCGAACTGAATCGAAGAGACACCCGCCTGCTTTACTTTGAGCTCCCTGGTTTGTCCTTCCGATGAAATACTCACGCTTGCTTCGCGGGAAAAACGCCTGTTGGCCGAAGCCCCGATAATAAACCCTGTGGATTGATTTCCCTCATAGGCCGAAAGTGAAATCCAGTTTGCAGTGCATGTTGCATCCCAGTCGCTATCTGTTTTTATAACGACCAGACTGGCATCCTTTTCTGCTGTAAAATGGATGGTTGTTAAGGAAAGGTCGAAAAGATCAATCACCACAGGCGGCTTGTCTGGATCTGGATCGTCCCCTTTCCCGCACGAAACCATTGCGAGTAACAACATATAAAACAGAACCTGCTTTTGTTTCATATTTATTTAATTGACAATGAATTAACCCACTAATTGAATGTGCTTCTTTCGCAACCCGATCAACTGGAATGCTGAGTAAAGAAAAATACCAAAAAATATTGATAGGAGAAAGCCTGTTTCCCGATTTTAAGCCTGTGACCAGTACATACGAATGCCTTTAGATACGGTTCGAAAAAGAGAATACTTTCGTGAGCCGCTTCAAGGAATACCCTCCCGGAAAAGTGCTTAAAAAATAGAAGCTCCTTCCGTAAGAGTTTGGTTTTCTGTAATATAATCCGGATTAAAGCACTGAACCGGGACTTCGGCATTTGCAATGACCTCACGCGTTATGGAACCGAGTTTTGAAGTGCCTGAGCCGTTTCCCTGTTGAGTCATCATCAGGATCAAGCCTGAATCAATTCTGTTCGAAAAGGAAAGGATCTTTTCTGAAACAGAAGATTGGGCAAGAAGCAGGCGTGTGGTACAACTGATACCCTCTTCTCCTAATAAATGTCTTATTTCTTTTAGCCTGGATCTACATTCTGGCTCCAGGCTTAACATGTCTCTATGAAGAACGCTAAGTACACATACTCCTGCATTTAATGGTCTTGCTGTATCTATAGCGCACTGGATTTGATTTCTGAAGGGTTTAAACAAGTCAACGGGGACAATAATATAGTTGTCATCGCCACTCCTTTTATTCTTAACGGTAATGACCGGAACATGAGATTTCGAGATAACCTTTTTTGCATTAGTGCCGATTCTGGATTTCCTTTTATCCATGCTGCCAGAGTATCCCATAACGATTAAGCCAGCATTTAGATATTTTGCCTTCTCGACAATTTTCTCATGCACTTTGCCAGAGGTAATTATTAATTCAAAAGGAGTCTTATCCTCGGGTTTCAATATAGAGTGCACTTTTTCAGACAACCTGGTTTCTGCTTCTCTTCGTTTCCTGGGATCGCTTCTTTCTCCCACTTCTAGATGTGGCCTGATCCCTTCTTCTTCCATCACATAGATGCAGGAAATCATATCATTTTGCTTACATGCAATTTTCCTTGCATAGTACAATGCTGCATCAGAATGTGCTTTAAAATCGATGGGCACAAGGATTCGTCTTCTGGACATAAGCGTATTGTTTCTAATTTGGACTACATATCCGGGAATAGTCACATAAATGATTGCAGAAAGCAGTTATATTTGACATAGAAGGATATGCTGTATACTTTTACTGGCAGACTTATAAGAAATGGAATTCAAAAATTCAAATACTTTTAGTTCGGAGGACTTTCTTACATCCTTAATGAATAATGCCCCTTTGGGAATTATTTCTGTCAATGAAGCGGGCCTTGTGAGCCATGCGAATCGTTTGGCAAAGGTCCTGCTTCAGCTAAGCCCCCTAAATCAAAAAATTACCGGCCGAAGTATCTGGGATTGCGTGAACCATATCCCATTGCTACAGGAGAAAGTATCCGTATTTCTTGAAAAGAACAGAAAATCATTTAATACAGGGCCCATCAATATAAATGAAAAATACATCATCATAAAAGGGGTCAGACTCAAGAATGGATTCATCTGCATCATTAATGATATCTCCAGGGTGAAGGAAATTGAGACGGAATCCATCCAATCCATTATCGCTGGCCAGGAAATTGAGCGCCGGAGGATCGCAAGGGAGATTCATGATGGTATAGGACCCTTATTATCCTATTCCAAACTTGAGCTGGATGCATTCCTTGATGAATATGTAGAACAAAATAAAGACATACCTGACGAGAAGCTCATAAATATCCGTCAAACACTTGACTCCATCACTAATGATTTGCGAGATCTCTCACACCATTTAATACCCAGACTTCTCGAAGAATTTGGATTATTTTCTGCTTTTAACAGCCTGATCACAAAATTGAACAATACCATAAAATCAAAAATAGAATTTTATTGTAATATTGATTCCTCGACCCGGTTTGATCCCGACCTGGAACTCAATCTTTATCGATGTGGACAGGAACTGGTGAATAACGCAGTGAAACATGCTAAAGCGTCAGAAATACTGGTTCAGCTGATCAAACATGATCACAGTATCGTACTGATGGTTGAAGATGATGGAGTGGGATTTGAACAAAACGATAATAATCCCGAGCATTATGGCATTGGGCTCACCAATATTAAAACGCGCGTAAGAACATTAAAAGGAGCGTTCATCATCGAATCACGTATCAATAAAGGAACCACTGCAAGTATAGAGGTTCCGGTTAATTAGGCTGCTTAAAAAAAACGATCATGGATAAAATAAGAGTACTGCTAGCGGATGATCATAAAATTTTTCGGGATGGAGTCCGATCAATCCTTGAAAATGAGAAGGATATGGAGGTAGTTGACGAAGCTGCCAACGGACCTGAGGTAATTGAGAAAATAGAATCCCTGGATGTAGATGTGCTTGTACTAGATATCGATATTGGGAAGCCCAACGGCATCGAAATCACCGAAATGATCAGCCAGAGTCATCCCCATGTAAAAATCCTGATTTTATCGATGATGGGCTTACATGATTTTGTCATTCAGGCCCTTGAAAAAGGGGCGATCGGCTTTTTACTGAAGAATACGGGGAAGGATGAAGTCCTCACAGCCATACGAAGCGTCGCGAAAGGAGACAGCTATTTCAGCCGGGAGGTTTCCGCAATTTTAATTGAGCAACTAAATAAACCCACATCATCAAAAAGAAAAAATACGGATATTCCCATTTCACCCAGGGAAATTGAAGTGCTGAAACTCATCGCACAAGAGCATTCTAATCCCGAAATTGCCGATAAACTGTTTATTAGTATCCGTACAGTTGATACCCACAGGAGAAATCTTCTTGAGAAACTGGGTGCTAAAAATACAGCGGGTTTAGTGAAATTTGCCATCCAGAAAGGCCTGGTTGATGAGGCATGAAAATATTCTGTCAATCATCATAGAACCAGTGAATTGCATCTTCATAATTTGTAAAAGTCTGAACTTCCACCCCCTTTGTTCCGGAGCAAAGCTCCTCGAAATCAGCTTTACTGAAATTCACACCAGGCAGTACAAGCAGGGCAATCTTATCCCTGTGTGATTCCGGATCATTGATAAGTACATTGGCCAGGGAAAAAATTTCCTCGGTGGATAGCACCCATTGCGTGCGTCGAAAATCCAGGAGGATGTCAAAATCGGCCGGAGGACGCTTCACTCCTGCTATTTCATGTAGCCTTTTTTTGCTTTCTTCAAATTCAACGCCGCCATCATCAGTCACAGAAAGATAATCTATCGAACGAATAATTTTAATTTTTATGTCCATATCCACAAGTTATGACTCTTTTGAATGAATAAAAAAATTACGGCATTCTAATTGTGACTAAAAGCATTTAAAGAGTCTAATGCATGCTATTGCCACTTTATTTGATATAAATTTACATACATTCATTGATACTCATTATGAACCTAAAGAATCTTTTTTTTGCACTTGTGCTGCTTCTGATTTCGTGTGAACATGATGCCCAGGATCTCAATATTCCTGAAATTAAAAAAGACCATCCGGATCTTAATTCACTTCCATTGGATTTGGGCCCGGATAGTGTTCAATCATTGAGGACCTTAATTGATCCTTCCTTTCAGGCCGACCTTGACAGGGTGATCAGGGCGAATGCAAAGTGGAACAGGCTGATCAACCAGAAAAAAATGGCAATTGGCCTGGTCGATCTTAGTGATCCATACAAGCCTATATATGCAAGATTAAACGGCAATGTGATGATGTATGCTGCCAGCCTGCCAAAAATTGCTATTCTGCTGGCCGCCATGGATGCGATCGAAAAAGGAGAGCTGGAAGACACTCCTGAATTGAGGGAAAAGATGCGATTGATGATTAGCAAATCAAGCAATGTGGCAGCTACCGAATTAATGGATATGCTGGGATTTGAGAAAATTGAAAGTGTACTTGAGGACCCAAAGTATGATCTGTACGATGAAGAGTATGGCGGGGGTTTATGGGTAGGAAAACGCTATGCAAAAACTGGAGAGAGGCATCCCGATCCCTTAAGGGGAATAAGTCATGGAGCAACGGTTACCCAGGTATGTCGCTATTATTACCTGATGGCATACGGGAAATTGATCTCCTATGACCGTTCCCAGGAGATGCTGGAGCTGATGGCCGACCCCAAGTTGCACCATAAATTTGTGGCAAATCTTGAAAAGATTGCTCCTGAGGCGAAATTATACAGGAAGTCAGGGACCTGGCGTAATTACCATGCCGATTCTGTGCTGGTATGGGGCCCGGAAAGAAGGTACATCCTGGTAGCTTTGATCGAGGATGAAGACGGCGAGAGGGTGCTTCAAAATCTTGTACTCGTGGCAGATAAACTTTTGAAATCCCGATCATAAATAGAATTGATGTCCGCAATTGCCATATGACTATCCAAGAACACCATTTAACGCTTCTATTCAAAAGGACTTTTGATATCAGGGAAGGGGAACTGCGCAGGGCCCTGCTTATGCAATTGAATATCTTTCTCCTCATATCCACTCTGCTTATCATAAAACCTACAATCAACTCCCTGTTTCTTACAAATGTAGGGATTGAGAAATTACCCCTGGCATTTATGCTGGTGGCCGCAAGTGCAGGCATTATTATGACTTTCTATTCCAGATTGCTCAGAAGCCGGCCGCTTAATAAAATCATCAACTATACCCTGCTGGTTTCGGTGGCATCCATTACTGTTTTTGCGCTCCTGCTAAGGCTCAATTATATCGAAACCTGGGTGCTTTACCTGTTTTATGTATGGGTAGCTGTTTTTGGCGTGATATCTGCATCGCAGTTTTGGATCTTCGCCAATATCGTATTTAATGCCCGGGAAGCAAAAAGATTGTTTGGCCTGATTGGAAGCGGGGCTATTGCCGGTGGAATTTTCGGGGGTTACCTGGCCTCTATCCTGGCCCCTTCCATTGGAAGTGAGAACCTTCTTTTTGTAGGTGTTTTACTGCTACTTATATGCATTTTTGTCAATAAAGCCATCTGGAAGAGCCCCGAATTGGCAGGGGTGTCATTTCGAAGACAAAAAATGCGTGTGGATAAGCTCGCCGAGAGGCCCCTTCGACTGATTAAGAATTCGAAGCATCTGACCTACCTCGCTCTGATTACTGTTTTTGCGGTCCTTGTTGCCCGCCTGGTTGACTATCAGTTTAGTGCAATCTCCTCGGCAAGGATTACTGATCAGGATGAACTCACTGCATTCTTTGGATTCTGGTTTTCAAATTTTAACATTATTTCTCTTTTGATACAGCTTTTCCTGACCCGCAAAATTGTGGGTGTATTCGGAGTAGGAATATCCCTGTATATTTTGCCGGCCGGACTCCTCATAGGTGCGCTGACAGTTCTTTTTATTCCCGGACTCTGGTCGGCGGTGTTTATTAAATCGGCCGATGGGAGCCTGAAGCAATCGATCAATAAATCTGCCATCGAATTGCTGGCCCTTCCTGTTCCCACGGAGATTAAAAACCAGGCCAAGACCTTCATCGATGTAGTTGTAGACAGTCTCGCCACAGGCCTCAGCGGGATTATCCTTATTACATTGGTGAACGGCCTTTCACTTCCCAGCTGGGTCATCAGTATCACCATTATTCTGCTGGTGATGGGGTGGTTCTACTTTGCCACCAAGGTGAGGCGGGAATATGTATTGCTGTTCAAACGGAAACTCAAACAGTTTAATCCCGAGGACCCCTATACAGCTATAAATATTTCTGACGAAACCGTATATGGAGGTATTCAGAAGGTGTTTGAATCTGGAAGTGCTAAACAAATATTGTTTGTCTTGAATCAAACCGTAGATATACAGCATGTTAAATTATTTGAAAGCCTTAGGAATCTGCTGAAGCATGACAACCCCCAGGTAAGGGCTGAGGCTTTGAGAGGGCTCTATCACTATAAAAACGAAAACCTTAGCAAAGAAGTGAACCTGATGGTCCACGATAAGGATTACCAGGTGAAGGTTGCTGCTATTGAATACCTGATTGGAAATTCGCAGGGGCAGGAAAAAGAACTCATCGGCAAATATTTAAATGACCAGGATTACCGGGTGAGCGGAGCAACTGCACTGAGCCTCGTAAACGAAGCAAAAGACAATCCGGAGTTGAAAACCTTCTTTGAACTGGAGAAAATCATCAAGGATAGAATAGGCAGGCTTAAGAAAACTGAAAATGCCGAGGAACTTAAATTCAGAAAGATCAATCTGCTCAGGATGATCGGCAAAGCAGGGCTGCCACAGTATTTTTATATAATTTCCGAATCCATGAAATCGAATGAAGTGGAAATACGAAACCAGGCCCTTCTTTCTGCCGGAAACACCTTTGATTCAGATTTCATTCCGGAGATCCTCAAGGGTCTAAGGAATAAAAGGACCCGGGATAGTGCTGTGCTGGCCCTGGCTAATTATGGGAACTCGATCTCGGACTACTTCGAGGAGGAGATGCTCAGGTCTGAACCAGATCTGAATATCATTCGCTGTTTCCCAAGTGTAATGGAGAAAATCGGCAGCCAGAAATCGATACAATTCCTGTTTACGCTGCTCGATCACCCGGATCCTGCATTAAGGACAGGAGTATTGGAGTCCCTTACAAAATTGAAAATTAAGTTCCCTCATCTGGTATTCAATAAAAAACAAATCCTTAATTCAATCCTGGATGAAGCAAAGCTATTTCTTGAAACCCTCCTGGCATTGTACGTTCAGCAGAATGATATTTCCGGGAAAGACAAAGCCAGCATTTCCCGCATGAAGGATGAGGTGTTCGAGGCAAGAAAAAAGCTGATTCTATTGCTCGAACAGAGGCTGGATGAGAACCTTGAACGTATTTTTAAGCTTCTGGAGCTCAAATACCCTCCGGATGAAATAGAAACAGTTTATAAAAATATAAAAAGCGACAAATCCGATTTGAGGGTAAATGCCATTGAATTTCTGGACAACCTGCTCGAGGTGAACCTGAAAAAGGTACTTATTCCCATAATTGAAACCCTTTTGACAGAATCCATTACCCGGGAGACCCTTAAAACCCTGAATGTTAAAATTTCAAATCAGCATGAATGTCTCAAATTGCTGCTAACCGGGAAGGACCTGCAACTACAGAAGGCTGTTTTTGATTTGATCATTTTGCTCAACGACAGCAAGTATATTGACCTTCTCGAACCCTTTGGTGTTCATCCGGATCAAAAAATCCGTTCCCTGGCACTTTCCACAATCGATCGCTTACAAGAGAATTGAGTACTTCACTACTTCTTTCGCACCGCCTGATCAATTTTTGAAGCCAGGGCGCTATGGTCGGCTGCTGAATTTCGTTTTAGCACATTTGACATCAGGGCCACCATGTAGGCGGTACCGTCGGGATGCTCAACAATAATGACCGAATTCATGTAGTTGTTTACATTGCCCATGTACTTTTCACATTTGTATCCCTCCTCTTCACGACACTGATAAAGACTTCCCGATTTAAAATAGACCCCCGCTTCCTTCAGCGACCATGAAGAGGCATAGCGGATACGTGTAGCGGTCATGTAGAGAAAGCGTTTGATTTCAAGACTGGATGCTTCGTCAACCATTTTTCCACGCTCAAGCGCTACTAAATATTTAATTAAAGCATAAGGGCTTCCGGAACTACCTCCCGAACCGGGTATAATCTTTTTAGCTTCTCCGGTAAACATACTTCCAAGTTTCCATTCTTCCCTGGTGATACCCAGCTTATTGATGGGTTCATTTACTACTTCCACTGCAAGTTCCATGAGCTGGCTCTTCGGAGTAGTCCTGAAGAACTCTGCGGCCGTTTCTTCGCTTAAATAGGGGTATTCTCTTCCGAACACACGCATCAGAATACACTCCCTCCACACCACATTGGCAGCACCGTTATTACTGGCCGATAACATATGATCGGTCCATTCGTAAAGTGAAAAAATATCGGTTTCTGTGATTCTTCTTTTTACAAGTTTTCTGCTTAGCGTATCAAAAACAGGGACCGTATGCTCATCATATACCGCCCACTTTCCGCCACTCACAAACCTGTTCCTCAATAAGTCCTGCCGCTTTTCAAACGATTCGGGGTAAATTTTTTGCAATTCATTGAACAAACCGGCCACAACCAGCAACTTTCCAACACTTCCGGGCTGGAACTGTTTCTTTTCCTCTCGGCCGGCATAACGTATGGGACGACCCGGTGTGATATCAAGGACGGCAATGGAATAGCTTTCATCCAGGTTGGGAAATATCTGATTGATCGATTTTTGTAAGAAGGGATCGGCCAAAGGAAGACCCTGAAGGCTGTCTCCTCTCTCTCCCGACAGATTCAATGTAATATCATTGATGGAACGCTGCGCTCCTTTGAGCGGGAGCGTGGCCTTCAGTTCTCCTTTCATTACCAGCTGCAGATACAATAGCCGCCTGATCCCGGTTAAGGTATATCCATCAATGGGGTAAGCTTCAAGCCCGAAAGAAATCATTCCCAGAAGAAAAACGAACAACAATTTTTTAAGATTCTCTAAGATCATAGCGTTTAGGATAAGATATGTTTTCTCTTATTACAGGATGGGAATCAAAATTTTTCCATCATACACAGGATTCAGGGAGTTAAGGTAGAGTGAAGCAGCAGCATTTTTATTCTCAACAAAAGGACGCACCTGGAACAGCCACAACGTATCCTCTTTAAAACCCAGTTCGATATCAAAGGGGCCCTTTGTTTCAATACCCGGTGCGGAAGGCAAATCCTTTTTCACCTGTTCAGCAAATGTCCTTAGTGATTTTATATTCTCCTCGTTCAGCACGGGTTCCTCAAAGGTGGCAAACTGTTTTTGAGCTCCTCCGCTTGCAGGGAGACGAATATAGGAAGGTTCACGGGCAGGTGATAAAAGCACCTTGTTACCATCTTTCATAAGCAATAAGGATTCTGCCGCCTGTCCGTCAACAGCCCCTCCGGCCCCCCGGTTAAAAGCCAGCGTCAAATCGTTTTCTCCATGCTTACTAAGTCCCCTGGTAACCATCACCCCCGAATAGTCTACATCCACAGAAGGAATTATCAAAATAGAGGGAAAAACGTTTTCAGGATTAAGCAAGTATTGCTGACGCCATTTATAGCTTCTTTCTGTGTATGGAGATGCCCATACATCCCTGATTCCCTGGAGAATTGATTCTTCATCTACCACGTTAAACAGGGTCAGGTTCAGCCCTGCCCCGGTGAACTCCTTCAGATCCTCCATATTAGTATCGCTTCTGAGGAATACAGCTTGCTTCCCGATTTCACGACCAAATGCAGCATAAAATCCGGCCTTCAGATCCGCCAGAAACCCTTCCTGAAAGCTGATCTGGCGAACCGATTGTCTGAATATTTCAAGTTGACTCAGCATATAACTTTCCAGCTCATTTTCAGAGGCCCCGTCTAACTTCATCTGATCGGCAGACTCATACAACTTTCCCAGGTAGTCCCAATATGAAACAGCCTGTCCGGGCATATCCTGATCGAGATGCATGCGAAAGATTCCGAAAGGAATTACAATTCCGTCGACCACATGGTCGGGAAACATCTTTTTTAACTGTCCGAGATTTGCTGCTTTTGGACCGCAAAGAATGCCTGAAGACTCAGATGATACCTGGCTTAAAGGGATGATTTTTGTTTGTTTAAGGTTGATTTTATGGACCGGAACCTCTATTTTTTCCTGATTGCGCTTACGGGTCTCAATGAGCTTTTTTTCTTCCGAACTGGTCTCTTCATAAGGCTTCATGACCACTGTCCCACCCGAGGAAACCGCGTAGAAAACAAGGCGTCCGGAATAATTTTTAAGCGCCTCAAGATTTTGCGCTGACAATACCGCATTAGGAATCCCCAGGTTTCGGGCCAGAAGCTGAACATGTGATACCACATTTCCTTCGCTCACGGTGGCAATCCCGGCAACCGGTTTGAGATCCGGGGGAGGCTTATTAAAGACATAGATTTTTTCCCTGTCCATCACCAGGTTCTCCGATGATCCGGATACCACCACTAACTCTCCAAGTGCATACCCGGGGTTTAATCCCCTAATGGCGTGTTGCCCCTGCAGGCCCATCACATGATTTAAGGCCGGTTTGTAGGCCATCAGCTGCTTATCCAACTGATCCAGGGTAATTCCAAAATAGAGCAAAATTGTTGATCTGACCTGATCATCAAGAAAGGTATTTGACAGGGGTTCAAATCCCCCGTAAAGGTCGATCACCTCATCGTAATGCGCTCTGAACATCCCGATTCCCCATTCTGTAATTCGTCGTCCGGTCTCGAAGATCTCCTGCAGTTGATTCAGGCTTAACTCCTTTTCCCCGGAGATCCTGACCAGGGAAGCTACCTGCTCCCACTCCCACAATTCAAGATAACCGCAACCTGCCGAGGCCATCCCCAGGCTGTTCATCACTTCAAGCCTGTCTTTTATACTCGACATGGAAAGCCCTGACAGTTCACTCATTAGGAGTTTCTCAAGTGCGATGGAGAGGTCAAAAACGGCCAATCGGGCCTCGGGTCTGTCTACCGACAAGATTCCCTCCCTCAGATCATAGAGAATGGACGAAAGACTGGCAATTTTTTCCTGACCTGGCTTAGCAAGGCTGTACTCAGAGATACCGTCCAGTACATTGTTTTTAAAAACGGAATTGGCTGGAAGCTGATCCAGGTATTTGCTTAGAGCATTCAGATCGACCGGACTGTAAAGCTTTTTCATGTCGGCGATAAGCTTATCGAATAAGACCAGTACTTCTTTATCAAGTTTCTGCTGGTGACTATCCCTGAATTGGATCACCTTTCTCAGGTCGGATTCCTCGGGCTGACCATGAATTTTTACCCTTAAATCGAGGAAGGGAGGGTATTCTTCAGAGATTACTTTTGAACCCGAGCGAATTTGCAGGGTAAGATTGCTGTCGCCCCGATGAGGAATATCCTTTATGGACTGACGCAACAGGAAGTAGTTTTCTGTTATTGCCTTCTCATCTGCCAGGATCCATTGGTAGAAATTCAGGCCCCAGTTGTTTTCGTCTTCTTCCTGAAAGGCCCCCCGGTAATATTGCGCCTTCCTGAGCACCCAGCCATTATCGATTTCCCTAAGATACTTCTCCAGGAGATACTGCTTCAAACGAGAATGATTACTGCTGGCATCCCAGAAATCCGGGAAGGGGGTAGTCGCCAGAATCTGTCCTAAAAAAACATGATTACTCAGGCTCAGGGCGTATACCTCATCTTTATGCCTGGCCCTTTGTACGCCTCCAGGCTCGGGACATCGTTCCTTAGGAGGCAGAATTGTTCCGTCTTTGCAATACCACCTGATTTCCTTATAGGGGCCTCTGCTATCTTTTTTGTACGCTTCTATCATTTGCCCTATTTCACTATTTGAAGAGCTTTGAGCGCGAAGGGCGGTCAGAAAGCAAAGTGAAAAAACAGCATATACTAATAAATATCTCATATTTTTATTTAACAATTTTTTGATATTCCTCACACATACAGCAATATACTAATCATAATCATCGCTGTCCATATCCTCTGACTTTCTTTTAAATCGCTGGCGGTCATAGGACTCATCGTCAAAATAATAGCCGCTTAAGCCTTTATACTTTATCTCGGATTTTGATTCAAAATCCATTTTCTGAGATTTGGGCCGTATTTTTTTGGATGCCCCTTTGTTTGTTTTTGACATGATTTTTGAATTTATGGGATAAATATATTATTTATTCATTCTGTTAAAGGCTGATTTTTCCAAGTCCGGGATGGGCCGAAGGGTACAGAATCCCATTTTTTAACTTGAATAAACCTGTGAATGGGTCCTTCAGTAAATCCAGGTGGCCATCCAAATCGGCGCATACAATATTGGCCCTACTCAGCGTAAAATGGAGTCCGGCCGATATCCCCAGGGCGCATTCATCGATGCAACCCACCATGACCTCAACTCCGGCTGCTTTGGCCACCGAGTTGATGTGCTGGGACTCCAATATTCCACCCACTTTCATGATCTTGATGTTGACCATGTCTATTAAATCGTTACGTGTAAGGCGGAATGCATCTTTTAAAGTTTTGAGGCTTTCATCGGCCATGACCCGAACATCAACATTCTGGCTTACTTCACCCAGTCTTTCTTCCCTTTTTTGACTGGTGGGCTGTTCAAAAATCTCGATGTTCGCTCCTTGCGTTTTGCGGATGAATTCCAGGGATTCTTCAGTGCTATAGCCCTGATTAGCATCAAAACGGAGGAGAAAGCTATCCCCGAAATTTTCACGCAGCTTCAGGATTTTCTCAATATCCTCCGACAAATTTAATCCCCCCTTCAATTTGAGAATCGAAAACCCATTTTTAAGGTAGTTTTTTGCGGTTTCAAGGGTTTCGGCCAGAGGCAGGATTCCTATGGTAATGCTGGTGGGTATTTCATTCCGGTATCCTCCCAACAATTGATAAAGCGGAATCTTTGCCTGGCGGGCCAAAAGATCATGTAAGGCCATATCAACCATGGCCAGGGTAGAGGAAGCGCCGGGTAGAAACTGCTTGATCAGATGGGTAATCTTTGCAATCTGAAAGGGAGACTGCTCTTTAAGGAGGCCTATGACAATTTTTTCAATATTGCGAATCACATCTTCGGGGGTCTCCCCGGTAACCTCTTTGTCAGGAGCGGCACAGCCCCATCCAGTGATTCCGGTACCGGTATCCAGCTTCAATATAATGTTGGAGGTAAAACTTACCGTTTCATAAGCAATCGTATAGGGAATGGCCAGGGGCATATCCACCCTGAAATATTCTATGGCCTTAATTTTCATTCTAATATCTGTTTTGAAAAAGTTTATCAGTAGGTGTATTTTTGATGGTCTCTACAAATTCGGCCATTTTTCGGATCATAATCTCCCACATCTTATGCCCCTTTTCGGCACTTGCCAAAGTTGCATTGCCCATCACACCCGATTTTGTGAGTGTCTTTGTATGCACATACCAACTTACTCCACGGTCTGATGTAAAATCAAGGAACTCATTATCCAGGTCGAGGGTGTCATCCACAGCCTTTTCCATATCTACCAGCTCAGGTCTTATGGCCAGGCTTGTACTTGTTTCAATTTCCCCGGCGTGGATATCATTGTGGGTCTCTATCAATCCATACAAATCCACATCACTGGTCTCGCCGGTTTCGACACAGACAAATATTTTGGCATCACGGTTGATCATCTGGGCTGCATAATTCAAAGTCGGTGCATTATCCCCATGGCCATTTAAAATGACCAGCTTCTTAATGCCATTCTCGGCCAGACTCATCCCTATATCATACACAAGCGCCGACAGGGAATTGTTACCCACGCAGATGGTTCCTTTAAACTGACGATGGTGATAGGAGACGCCATAGGGGATCGGGGGCAGGACAAAGGGTTTGGGATCCTGACAGGCGTCAGCTACTTTACGGGCCATGTAATCTGCATCAAAATAATCCACGTCCAGGGGCAGGTGCGGACCATGCTGTTCGATGGCTCCACAGGGCAGAATGGCCGTATCAACAATTTTTAATCGCTCTGTAATTTCAGGCCATGTAAGCGTGGCCCACATATAATCAGGATACTCAAGGCTATTTTTCATTCCATTTATAGTTTACTTCATTTAATAATACTTCATCCACCTTCACATCAACCCACCGTTTGTTCTCTCTCTGCACAGCGCCGTCGGCATATTGGGTAAGAATATCAAACAGCGGTTTACGCACATATTCAGGCATATCCTCCAGATTACTCCGCTCTTTGTCGAATCGGAGTTTGGTAATTTCGGTATGTGCCCGGGCTGCTTTCTCAGTGAATGGATTCCGCGCAATCAGTTTTTTGTCCAGTAAGAGGTAATAGAGATGTGAGGCATCGCTGCCAATCTGCTTCACTGAATGTGATTCAAGTGCTTTTAAGCCATGTTCAATCTGACCCTCACTATAACCGCATCCTTCGGGATTCTCATCAAGTGCCTTTAGCATCCCGATAATCCGCCGACACTTTTCACATTTTCCACAAGGATACATTCTTCCCTCTAATTCATGCGCGGCGTGACATGAAATCTGCTCCCTTTGAAGATGAGGATATCGCTTCACCAGGACTTTCATGATCAGGAGTTCCGACATGCTCCGAAGAATTGAAAACTGATTGATCCTCCAGCCCTTGCTCCGGTAATAGCGGGTCATGGCATTATCAAAATATTTACTCTGATCGTAAAGGCCCTTGTAGTGGGTGATGCCCTGCAAATTGTCTGTAAGGGTCGTGTCATATTCATCCCCAATAAGGATATTTCCGATCCCCTTTTTACGGGCAACAGGAAGTACACCAAACAAAAACACCGCCACAGTCCAGAGTCTGATCGGATAGTTATCCGATCGGATGGAAGCGTAATTTTCTTTTATAAAAGGCAAGCGTTTAAGCATCCAGTTGAACAATCGGTCGCTGTTGCACCAGGGCTTTTCGGTGTTGGGCTCATTTTCATGAAAGTACCTGTGTGCATTGACAGCTGAAAACCAATGCCTTCCCGCTTCGTTTATAAAAACCGGGTAAGGATCCCCGAACTCTTTTACCAATCCGTATGTCAACAGGCTATCCTTTCCTCCACTGCTCAAGATTGCATATTTGCCCGTGTCCGTTTTTTCCTCGTCACGCCTGAGTTTCAGGTGCTCGTACCGGGTGTTCATAAATTGTATTCTGGCCTGGGTATAGCGATCTTGTTTTTCCGGTTTTAAGGTATCAAAGGGGGGCTTCAGAAATTCATTTTTTACAAGGAGCTTGTTCGTTAAAATCTCCCGGGATGTGTTTTCCATCATGTCTTTAATGAACTTTTGATCGCTCGGGTCAAAGAGTCCGTCAAATTCAATAATTTCAGAAAAAAGCCCATAATTCAGTGCTGCCTGGGCCAACATCATGGAGGCCAGATTCACATCGGCCGGACTCCGGGGATCAAAATAAGCTTGCTCATAGGAGTAGATGTATTCAAAAGTGCTTGTTTCACCGTCGAAGCCTTCCACCTCATAAAGCGCTTTCACTCTTTTTGGCTCGATATGGATGTTCTTTATGCTGAGTTTTCTCAGGACTTTGAACGAAGCCAGTGATATCATTTCAGATAGGATTTTAAAACTTCAACCAGCGCATCTGCTCCATGCAGCAAGACATCAAAGGCAGGGAGTCCGGTTGCCCGGGTAATCTCCTCACAGGCAGGACCTACTTCTTCTTCGGTCATCTCTTCATGATTCACCGTGATGGCTATTACTTTTTTACCTGAGATGGTTTCAATTGCAAAAATCTGTTCTTCGAGTGAATGCAGCCTGTAACCAGGGAAGCCATCGTATTCTTTTCTTTTTGGTGCATGCTGCAGTACCACATAATCGGGCCTACCGGCTGCCAGGATCTCAAAGCCCCCGGGATAAGCCGGATTCATCAAGCTACCCTGACCTTCAATCACAATGAGATCCGGAGCTTCATTCTTCCATGCTTCATGCACGGCATGTTCAATCTCTCCCGACACAAAATCATTAATGCAGCTATCCATGATCATTGAATATTTTGCCCCCTGCATCCATGCGGTTTGCCCGGTCCCTGCCAGTTCGGCTTTTAGTCCTGCCTTTCTGAATCCATGAACAATGATCCATGCACTGGTCCTTTTCCCAATGGCTGAATCACTTCCCAGGAGGGCAATTTTCAAACAGTTGACCTCCTCTATTTTGCCGGTAAAAAAATGCAGCTCATCCCGATCAGGTGTTCGGCGAACATCCCTCACCCTGCAGTTGTTTCTTTTTGCAATGGCCATCAGCTCAGCGTCTTTATATAAAAAGTCATGCAGTCCACTGTCTACATTCATACCCAGCTCCAGTGCTGCCCTGATCGTCTTTTTAGCTTCAGATGGAAGACGCCCCCCATCAGGGGCCAGGCCAATTACCAGGGATCCGGGCTTGTTTTGTGGACCTAGCTTTTCCAGGGCCTCTTCCAGGTTCCCGAAAATGGGAATATTACAGTGCTTCCCATCGAGCACCATCCCGGCATCCCGACCCGCATATTTTTGATCGATTACGCCCACTACCTCGTATCTTTCGGTAAATCGTACCAGTCCGTGCGCTGTTTTCCCGTTTGGCGTATTAAATGCGCCATCGGCATACACCAGGGCCTTGCCATCAATAGTTTGTTTCATTCAATAAAATTTTGTTGCCTGTTTTTAATATTTTCCGGTCAGGATTGCCACATACCTGTCGTTGATCATTTCGCTCTTTTCGTGGACCTCGAGCAGGGCAATCAGGCCCGATGTAGATGCCGGTAAAATTCTGTAACCTTCTTTTTTATGCAAAAAAGTGCTCATCTCCTTCATCTTTCTATCACTTATGTGAAATGCCTCCCCTCCCGATTCTCTGAGGGCATAAAGCGCCTCATCTCCATCAAAACTATGCCAGTTTATAAGCGGTTCATTAATGACAGTTTCCCTTAGCTGTTTTGGATCGATATCTTCACAGCTGTTAAGTCCTGACTTAAAAGAGGAGATTATCGGATTTTTATAGGCTGCCGAACCCGCTATGAATATCGGAATCCGTGAGGTTCTGCCACGCTTATACAGGCGTACAAAACCCCTGTAAACTCCAGCCAGGAGTGTACCGTTAGAAACTGGTGCCGCAATGTATTTAGGGGCATCGCGTAACTGATCGTATATCTCCTCGGCAATTTCGGCATATGCGGTAATCTGCAAAGGCGTATTAGCGCCACCGGGATTGGCATCATACCAGCCCTTCTTTTTTGCCAGGATGCTCGATTCCATAACCGCCTCCTCATAGGTCCCTGGAAGCCTGATAATCTCTGCATCAAAGTTTAACATCTCCGTGATACGCTCGGTATGATAAGTCTCCGGGATGAAAATCTTGCATGAAATGCCAGCCAGGTAGGCCGCGTAGGCAATCGCCACACCATAGTTGCCACAGGTTGCCAGCGATATGCTCTTATAGTTTCTTCGGAATGCATCCTGAACCTGGGCAAAAGCAATCCGGTCCTTTTGGGTGCCTGAAGGATTCTCACCTTCATACTTAATATAGAGTTGCCGAATGCTCAGTTCTCTTTCAAGATAGCGCGCCCTTTTAAGTGATGTATCCCCCACTTCAAGGTTTATTATATCTTCAAATGATTCGATCCGGTCAACAAAGGACATGCTTTTATCCTGGACCATTTCGCTGAGAATCTTCACTTCCTTATTGATTCTGATTTCAGCTGATTTTACGCCATCTAAAAGGTTCATCTGATTTTTTTTATCTCGGTCGGACTCTTACAGCTTTTGACCTGAATGTAAAAAATGGTCACTTTTACTAAGCTGCATACTGAATACTAATGATCTGGCTCATCTTGGTCCTGGCCCTCAATAACCTCATCTTTATAGCGCTGGCCGAAAGATCAAACTCATCCTGAAGATCCTTTACCGAGTAATTTTGGCGATACTTTAAAACCAGAATTTGACGCTCCTCTTCCGACAGCATCATCAGATACTCATCGAGGTTGGCTTCCAGTGCCTCCCATTTTACCCTTTCCATATAATCATCCTCATCCGTCCGGTCGGCCAAAATTTGATATGCAGCCCTAATATCTTCATGATCGTGCTTCCGTTTTTTCTGCGTATGGGTGATGCAATAATTGGTAGCTATAGAATATAACCAGGTTGAAAATTTCGAACTCCCGCCAAAGGAACTAACATTGCTGATCGCCTTCAGTAATATTTCCTGGGTCATATCAAAAGCATCATCCCCATTCCTTGAAAATGAAATGCATTTGGAATATACTTTAGAATAATATCTGTTATACAAAATACCAAAACAATTCTTATCTCCTTTCAGAAATTTTTCAATCAGTTGTTCATCGCTTAATCCGGAATGTCCAGGTTTTTTCATCTTTTTATAAATTCATATTAGAAGTTATAAATTTATTGAATAACAGCCTGTTACGCCAGAGCGAGAAAGCGTATTTTTTTCTTTGCAGACTTCCATTAAAAACAGGTGATTCCGTGAGTCTTTATGTATAGGTGTTTTACCTATGCTGCTCTGAATCCTTGCCCCATTTTGTGACCTCTTTTGAATCAAGAGTCTAAATATTAAAACAATGAGGTTCAGGTATTAATCATCTATTTCTAACAGGACATAATCACGCAATTATGAAAGAACAGGTACAAGTATTTTTAGTAAGCTCTCAGGAGTTTTTAAATGAGATCGCCGTAGCCTTGCCCAAAATTATCGGGGCCATCCTCATCTTATTAGTAGGCTGGATTATTGCCAAACTAATAAAAAAAGCAATCGTCAAAATATTACAAATCATCAAGTTAAACACGCTCTCAGAAAAAGTTGGTATTGAAAAGTTTTTGAAAGAGGGGGGCTTGAAAAAAACAGCGGTCGATCTCATCGGCAGCCTGTTCTATTGGATTATTATGCTAACAGTCATCCTGGCAGTACTCAACTCTCTGCAATTAAACAGTGCGAAGGAATTATTTAACAGCATCATCCTCTTTATTCCGAATATTATAGTTTCCCTAATTATTCTGCTGTTTGGATTATATGCGGCCAAATTTATTTCTAGTGTTCTATCTTCTTCACTTAAAAACATGAAAGATGAAGCAGCCGGACTTATCGAAAAAATAGCCTACTATGCCATCGTAATTTTTACAGTATTCCTGGTATTAGGACAACTGAAAATTGCCCAGAGCATTATCACCAATGCGTTTATCCTGGCTTTTGGTGGGATCTGTCTCGCATTTGGCCTGGCCTTTGGTCTTGGCGGGAAAGAATCAGCAGCTGAAGTTTTGAAAAATATAAAATCGCAGCAGAAGGAGAAATAGGACATGCGTCCTTAAACTTTGCCCGGTAGTATGAAATGATGAAATCATCTGCCATATTACCGGGCAACTTTTATTCAATCCCGGAAAACTATTGTAAATGAAACTCGGTGACTTCCTAAAATCAACCCTGATCGAAACCAAGGAATTCGATGTAACTGTTTACGAAATCCTCCTTATTTTATTTATTTTTTTAATTACAGCGCTGGTAATGAGGGTGCTGAAGAAAATATTCCGGGCCCGTGAAAAAAGAAAAGAATTTGATCCCGGAAGGAGTCATGCCATCCTGCAAATTATAAAATACATCGTTTGGATCGCAGTGATCCTGGTCTCCTTTGAAACTGTGGGGATCAAGCTGACGCTATTACTGGCCGGTTCGGCTGCGCTGCTTGTTGGCCTTGGATTAGGTCTGCAGCAAATATTCCAGGATATCATGTCGGGAGTAGCCATCCTTTTTGAGGGAAATTTAAAGGTGGGCGACATCGTGGAAATCCAGGATAACCTCATCGGCCGGGTCATTGAAATAGGACTGAGAACTTCAAAAATTGAAACCCGTGATAATATTATAATGGTGGTTCCAAATTCTAAATTCGTAACCGACATCGTTATAAACTGGAGTCATAACGAGAAAAAAACCAGGTTTCATGTGGATGTGGGGGTGGCCTATGGCTCGGATATTGGAAATGTTACAAAGACGCTTCTTCATTGCGCAGAGAATCAAAATAAAATTTCTCCCTCCCCAAAACCCTTTGTCCGCTTCAACGATTTCGGTGATTCCTCCCTTGATTTTCAACTTTTCTTCTGGACCACCGATACTTTCAGTGTAGAATTTATTAAGAGTGAAATCCGCTATAAAATCGATGCGGCGTTCAGGAAAAACGGCATTCAAATTCCCTTTCCCCAGCGAGACATTTATGTCAAATCGATGGCCTCAAAATAGCCACACTAGCTATGGTTTGCAATTCCCCGCAATAACCTTCCGAGAATATCGGCTCCTGTAATAATTTGTTTCTTCTGACTCCAGAGCAAGATAATATCCCTGTCGATCACATCATCATCCTTCGACTCGGGTTGGATCTCAAGTAACTGTAGCATCTCGCCAAGCTTCCTGGTATTATCCTTCACCACGATGGGCACATGACAATAATCTTCTGGATGCGCCTCGGGATAGTCAAAAATGGCAGCCCTGAGGAACCCATCTGCATCCATAACCCATGTAGGATGGTTATCCATATCTGTAATAACCATCCATTTCTCCCCGGATTTATTGATGCTCAAAAGAAAAGCATCGCCCTTTTCACCAGACCAATCAGGGAAAACCGGTTTCCCTTTTCGATGCTCCAGCGCAATGATACTGTCCGGATGTAATACCTCGCCTTCCTGGTCAGCCGCAATGTCATCAATTGTAAGAAAATTAATGGCTCCTGTTCCCTCCACATAGTCTATCTCATCCGCGTCATCTTCATCAATGTGACGCCGGATAAGATGTGTGAGGCTTTGCTCCTTGAAATAATGGTTGCTTTCCTGTCCAACCATCCAGTTGAGCATCAAAGCAGAAGGCTTGGTAACCGGGTAAAGCAGGTACTGATAAAAAACCAATACCGGCGATAAGCGTGAAGCCATTTTCAGGGCATGTCTTGAAAAATAAGCCTGGGGGATGATCTCTCCCAAAAAAGTGATGATGATCGTAGAGAATAAAAATGCCGATAAGCCTGCCATTACCGAATTTGAAAGCAGGGTCAGCAGGACATTGATCCCCACATTCCCCCAAAGTATCGTGGCTAAGAGAAAGTTAGAGTCTTCTCTCAGCTTTAATACTTTGATGGCAGCCTTGTTTTTATTTGCGGCCTCTATCTCCAAGCGCAGCCTGGGAACACTGAAAAAAGCCAGGTTCAACCCGGAAAACATGGCTGATTGGGTAATGCAAAAACCAATGCCCAGCCAAAGAATAAGGTTTGTATCTGAAGCAGCTTCCATTAGTAGTCCTTACAAGCAAGCCATTTCGTCGTTATCGAAATTTCTGTTATAATAACTCATGTAATCGACCTTGTTCTCCAGGGCATCCAACACTGCATTACTGAAATTCACCTTCTCAAATATCTGTGCACTTCCAAGCCCACCGGGACTAAATACGTTGATCTCCATCAGTTTATCTCCAACAATATCAAGACCCACCAAAAACATGCCATCCTGCACAAGCTTGGGCCGGACAATCTCGGCCAGCTGCAGATGCTGATCGGTAATTACCGCCTGGCGCATTTTGCCTCCTGCATGGATATTACTTCTCATATCATCGCCTGTTCTGACCCTTCTGAACGCTGCATATTTACCTTTATATCTTAAAGGCCTTCCATTCATCATAAACAACCTTGTATCGCCTTCATGGGCTGCAGGCAGGTACTCCTGGGCAATAATATACCCGTCCCTCTGCAGGGCTTCTACAATTTGATTCAGGTTGGATTTATCCTCCGGTTTAACCAGAAATACCCCCGATCCGCCCGATCCCTGGAGCGGTTTTAGTACAATATGGCCTCCATGTTCTTTTGCAAAATGTTTGATATCTCCCAGGTCACGGGTAATCATGGTTTGAGGACGAACCTGTTCCGGGAAGAGCTGGAAATAACTTTTATTTAACGCTTTGGACAGACCATTGGGATCGTTTAATACGATGACTCCATGGCGCATGGCAATACGGCCAAAATTTATTCCTGCTGTTGCAGCCCAGGAACGGGAGCCAAGTTCATTGGCCGGATCACTTCTGAGCATCAATATATCAAGGTCGTCTACCGTGATTCGATTCATCACCCTGGTTTTGCTCTGAAGCGCCTTTAAATAAATTTCTGTGGCCTTATAGGTTTTCTTTGGTACAGAGTATGCCCTGGCCCGGATATTCTCATCAGGATCATAGGCAAAATCACCCAGCCCGATGACCCAGACTTCATGCCCACGGTTCGTTGCCCACATTCCCAAACGGGTGGTGGTATAGCCGCTTTGCTCCGTCATTACATCGTTTACTACAAATCCTATTTTCATAATTTACTATTTTATATGAGGTTAAATATAAGCTTTCCATTCCTTAATTCATTAAGCCTTGAAAGGGATGGTGGCTCATTCAGGTATCTTGGTGAAAGTATCGCTGGCTTTAATACCTTACGATATTGAAGCTCATTGATAAGCGGTATGTTTTTGATAGAAATCTTCCCTACAAACAAGGGCTCCAGCTTGCCGCCTTCCCTTATATAATCCAAAAGATTTATCAGGCCCCTTAGATAAACCGCGTCTTTTGTAAATCCACCACTCCGGTATATTCTTGAAGTAATTATATAGGCTGAACGGCTTGCAAATCCATACCTGCTGTTCAATTCTCTGAAGGTTTCGACAAAGCTGGCACCTTCAATAAGTCCCCGGGCAGCAATGACCCGGCCAGCCAGCAGACGAAACCTGGGAGAACTCAAACCACCCACCAGGTATTCAGAAAGTACTGCAAGTCCCTCCTGTAACTCATCATATCCTGCAAGTCCGCTATACAGCTGTTTAAGCGGTTGACTCCTGCCATTCACATAGGTCAGGACATGCGTGCCCACTTCATGCTGGATCAAAGCTTCTACCCTCGACTCGGCAACTTTTAGTCGTTTGCCCACAAAAAGATTCCCCGAAGAAACCATCAATCCGGTGATGTCATCACGAACAACTACTTTGGAGGCTATTCCCGGATAAATTTCTGAAAATCTCGATATTTCCTGCCTGGCCCGCTCTGCAAAGTAAAGGGCATCCACCTGTTTACCACCTGCCATTTCGCGGCTGCGGGGAGATAATGTATCCAGGATTCCTTTAGACAAAGTAATGAGCCTTTCATCCATTTCGCCAAAAAGCTGCATACTTCCATAGAAAAAACTACGGGTATTACGATCTCTCAGCATTGAAAATTTCCGCTCCAGCTCCACCAGCTTTTCACGAAAAACAGCTGATATCGTAGGGTCCTCGATTCGGTCAAAGGGAATCTTGTATAGCTGCCTTTTCAGCACCGAGGGATCAAAATTTAAGGGTCGGTAATTGAATACCGGTTCTTTCTCGAAACGACTCTTTTTAAATTTATTCCACGACTGCTCAATATTGACAGGGGTAACCATCATCAGGAAGTCAAACTGGGCGCTGATTTCAGCCAGCTTGCGATCCACTTCCCAAACGGCATTCACAACTGCACGTCGACCGAGCGATTGATAGTTTTCCGGATTGGATGTGGTTCGTTTTTGAGAAAACGAATAGGCCCCCTGCTTTAAAGCCACAGATAAGCCCCTGTGGATTCGTCCTAAAACAATTGGAAATACCTCCTTTGAATCCGGATCCTGGTATATGGGAGAAACTTCAAGCCCTACGGCAAAACAATGGTTTTTTAATGCATCCCGGGGTGTCAGTAAGGCGGGTAATTTCTCAGGCCAGGGCCGCTTTGAATACACCGTTGAAACAATCCCCCGGTTTTTAGAAACCCTGATCCGCTTCAGGGCTTTTTCAATGGACTCGATGGTTTCATCCGGGATGCGATGATCGGGTACCAGGATTCGGAACTCAGGAGCTGTCCTGCTGTTATTTGCGTCAATAATATCAATTGGAGATTTCCGAGCCCAGATCTCAACAAGAAGAAAGGCACCAAAGCGCGATGACAGCGTTTCAACAAGCGCCTTAACCAGCGAAGAAACTCCTGATTTATAACGGGGAGCAGCAGGCGCCACCAAATATGAGGCCTCTCCTTTAACGAGCTGCTCAGTACCCTCATCCACACCAGATTTGGAACGACGATATACAAACAAAAAAGGAAGATTTCTGTCAATATGCAACCTGCCCTGGCCGGGAAGCGTTCTTCTTACCTGTTTGTTTTCACCAAGGCGTTTTGTGATTTCATCGATAAAATCACCTGTAATTTCATTTTGAATGCTTACCCTACTTTGACTCATTCATATTTGAGATTTCCTTCATTAATCCGGGAACCGTTTCATTCAACATATCTGAAATGGCAGCAACCAGGTCCCAATCTGGCAGACCCGTCCATTCATCCATGAAAAACTTCTTGAATTCAACTGAAATGCAACATGCCGACTCCGGGAAATTTTTATGAACCCAGGTGGGGAAATAACCTCCCCTAAACTTAATATTCTCTCGAACATCCAATTTCCTCCCCTTGAAGTCTGCCCTCTGCAAATCATTTATAAATCCATCTACCAAAGGTGCCCAATAATTACGATCCATGGTCCCTGTTCCGATATTTATTTCAGGATTCAATAGCGGATCATCGGGTGGACCCTCCGCACCTTTGCGACGATGGTTATAGCTGTGAAAATCAAGAATGACGATTTTCCCGTATTTTTGAATCAGCTGACTGAGCCCTTGATGAATCTTTTCATACGTGGCTGTATATTGCTTTAATGCCTTTTGAGTGACTGCTGCAGGGGGCTCTGTTTTCCATATATTCAGTCCCCATGCATCGGAAGGCGAAAGGTATATGGCATTCTCGGGTGGACGATTCAGATCAAATTCAAATCGTGACATACGGGCCACGATATGATTGTCAGACATTTTGGCCCAAACGCCGGTATATGGGTCTTCCTCCCGAAGACGATCTGTCTCACTCAATGCAAACAGGCGAAGATGATCCATACTTAACTGATGTCCATCATGAATTGCCGTTGTAACAATTGGAGAAGGGCTTTTCAACTCAATAACACAAGACTCGTTCATATGAATTAGGACCACAAAAAAGGGAATGGTCACATATGAGCGCTAATTCTTTAATGGAATTGAAAATCGCAACTACCAGTCCAGAAGGTATGCAAACATCAGGGGAGCCACAATTGTGGCATCCGATTCGACAATGAATTTAGGGGTGTCGGCATCCAGCTTCCCCCAGGTGATTTTTTCATTGGGGACAGCACCTGAATAGGAGCCGTAGCTGGTGGTTGAATCAGATATCTGGCAAAAATAGCTCCAGAAAGGCGTGCTGGTCCGCTCCAGGTCCTGGTAGAGCATGGGAACCACGCATATGGGGAAATCCCCCGCTATTCCTCCTCCTATCTGGAAAAACCCTATCCCCTTCTCCTGAGTATGCTGAGTATACCAGTCGGCCAGCCACATCATGTATTCAATGCCCGATTTGACCGTTTGGGCTTGTAATTCCCCTTTAATGCAATAGGAAGCGAAGATGTTGCCCATGGTAGAGTCTTCCCATCCGGGAACTACGATGGGGAGATTTTTCTCAGCAGCAGCCAGCATCCAGCTGTTTTTGGGATCAATTTCATAGTACTGTTCCAGCACCCCCGAATTCAGCATCTGGTACATGTACTCATGTGGAAAATACCGTTCCCCTTTGCTTTCTGCATCCTTCCAGATATCAAAAATATGTGCCTGAAGGCGCCTGAAGGCTTCCTCTTCAGGGATGCAGGTATCGGTTACACGGTTCAGTCCCCGGTCCAGCAACTCCCGCTCCTGCTGAGGACTTAAATCCCTGTATTCGGGAACCCTTTTGTAGTGTGTGTGAGCCACCAGGTTCATCAGGTCTTCTTCCAGGTTTGCCCCGGTGCAGGAAATGATATGGACCTTATCCTGCCGGATCATCTCGGCCAGAGATTTTCCGAGTTCAGCGGTGCTCATAGCCCCGGCAAGCGTGATCATCATTTTGTTTCCCTGTGCAAGCTGCTCATTGTAAGCCTGGGCTGCATCTATCATGGCAGCCGAATTGAAATGCTTGAAATGTTCAAGCATAAACTTGCTGATATAACCTTGTTGTTCTTTCATTACCACTATGCTCAAAGGTGAAATTTATAAGAAAGGAGTTTGTAATAAAGTTTAGCCACCAAAAAATCCGGAGCTTTCAGATCCTGAAGGGGTGCAAATTCTACGATATCAAATCCAACAATGTTTTTTGCCTGGAAGACTTTCCTGAGGTACTCCAGGATCATATACCAGTCCATTCCTCCCGGTTCCGGGGTACCTGTGGAAGGCATTACTGAAGGATCCAGTACATCCAGGTCGATCGAGAGATATACATGGTCACTCATCAAGTCAATGGATGCCTCCTCCCAGGATCTGTTCGAATGAATTTGATGGGCAAAGAAGCACTTCTGAGGATCCAGGAACTCTTTCTCGCAAACATCCATGCTCCGGATTCCGACCTGGATCAGGTTGGTTTCTTTACTGGCCCTGTGCATGGCACAGGCGTGATTGTAGGGCGAGCCCATATACTGTTCCCTTAAATCGGCATGGGCATCCAGCTGAAGAACCGTCAGGTCAGGATAGATTTTCCTGTAGGCCTCAATAATGCCTATGCTAACTGAATGCTCTCCTCCAAAAAAAGTCAGGAACTTATCTGTCGAAAGCAGATGTTCCGTTTGTGCTCTCACGGCATGGTAGACCGCTTCAGGAGAAGCATCCTCGTTTATTTCAGGCAGGATATGGATACCCTGCCTGTAGACTTCCGAATCACTTTCAATATCATATAGCTCCATGTTTTCGGCAGCTTCCAGAAAGGCCTCAAAGCCTCTGTCAGCACCCTTCCCCCAGGTGCTGGTACCATCATAGGGGATCGATTGCAGAAGTATTTTCGATGGATCAAAGCCAGCGTACTCCTCCCCGATACCACCGAAAGTCTTCATGTCATCCATTGTATCCGAGAATATTGAACATTTCGCTGACCGATTGCTCTTCACGGTATACATGGTCGATTATATTCCCTTTCGAATCGCGATCAATAATCACATGTTTGGGGGAGGGAATGAGGCAGTGTTTGATACCTCCGTAACCACTGATTGAATCCTGGTAGGCACCGGTATGAAAGAATCCGAGGTAGAGCGGCTCCTTTTCCTTATTGTCGTATTTGGGAAGCAAAACTTCCTGGTTAAGGTCTTCCGAATTGTAATAGTCCGAATGATCACAACTTATGCCCCCGATGTTGACGCGCCCGTACTCATGGTCCCATTTGTTCACCGGGAGCAGGATGAACTTCTCATGGATGGACCAGGCATCGGGGATGGTGTTCATCAGGCTGTTGTTGATGATGTACCAGGTTTCCGTGTCATTTTGTTCTTTTTGTTCAAGAACTTCAAAGATGATGGCGCCTGCCTCACCCACTGTATAGCGGCCAAATTCTGTGAAAATATCAGGCTCTTTCACATGCTCTTTGGTGCAGGCCTCTTTGATGTTTTTAATGATCTCATTGATCATGTATTCATAGTTATACTCAAATCCAAGGTGATTGCGGATTGGAAAACCTCCTCCAATATTAAAAGCTTCAAGATTCTCACTTTCCTTTTTCAGTGTTACATAGAGTTGCAGTGCTTTCTGGAACTCCCCCCAGAAATAGAGGGTGTCTTTGATTCCTGAATCCACAAAGAAATGAAGCATCTTTAGCTCCACCTTGGTATTATCCTTGATGTATTTTTTAAATAAATCGATGACATCATCGGGGGGGATGCCCAGGCGCGAGGTGTAATAGGCCGACTGAGCCTCTTCATTGATGGCCATCCTGAGTCCCACCTTCAGCGGCTTAGTGGTTTTAATCCGGAGCAGACGCTCCAGTTCATTTTTACTGTCCAGGATGATTATTGAATTTGTGAATCCTTCAGCCTGTAGTTGTATTATTTTCTTCAGATATTCTTCGGTCTTAAAGCCATTATGAACGATCAACCGGCCTTTGTCAATCTTATTCCTCTTGTGCAGGTTTAAAATCAGGTCAATATCAAAAGAGGAGGAGGTTTCAAGATCTACCTTATGTTTCAGGGCTTCGTTAATCACATGAAAAAAGTGATTACACTTGGTGCAATAGCAAAAATGATATTTCCCCTTATAGGCATTATTTTTGATGGCCCTGTTGAACAGATTCCTGGCCTTTTTAATCTGGTCTCCTATTTTTGGTAAATATATAAACCTGAAGGGTGTTCCATGCTTCTCTATAAGGTGTTTCATCGAAACTCCGTGAAAAGTCAGGTTGCCATCCCTCAGATCAAAACCTTCCTGCGGGAAGTAATAGGTTTGCTCTATTAAATCGAAGTATGTGTTTTTCATGCAGTTTATTCTGAGTATAATTTTAGCCAAAAATAGGCATTCTGAATAAGAGTATCGAAGAAATTTTTATGACATTTCAGTCAGGGGCAAAGCACTGCGTTTAAATGGGAGTTTTCCGCAATTGATAAATATCCTGGCGTCTGTCCTTCAAATTCCTTACACTTCCAAACTGGTTGAGTTCTCTTAATAAACCAACATCACAATCTGCAATCAGAATCATTTCGGTATTGGGCGTGGCTTCGGCTTTTATGCCATTGGCGGGAAATGCAAAATCGCATGGAGTAAAGACCATGGATTGCGCATATTGAATATCCATATTATGAACCTTGGGAAGGTTCCCCACACATCCGGCGATCGCCACATAGCATTCATTTTCAATGGCCCTTGCCTGGGCACAATTTCTAATCCGGGAGTACCCGTTCTGGGTGTCGGTCAGGAAGGGAACAAATAATACATCCATACCTTCGTCGGCCAGTAAGCGGCTTAATTCGGGAAACTCCACATCATAGCATATGAGTATTCCAATCTTCCCGCAATCTGTATCAAAAACCTTCAGTTGTTTGCCTTTTTGCATTCCCCATACCTTCTTTTCATCCGGGGTAACATGCAATTTCTCATACCTTTCAGTGGTCCCGTCTCTTTTACATAAATAGCCCACATTATAAAGGTTGTCGTTTTGAATCTCAGGCATACTTCCTGAAATAATATTAATGTTGTAGGAGATGGCCAATTCCGAGAATTTATCGACGATTTTTTGGGTATAGCTGGCAAGCTCCCTGATGGCTTCCGGTTCCGATAAGTGGTTGTTTTCGGCCATTAAAGGGGCATTAAAAAACTCGGGGAAAAGCGCGAAATCGGAACGATAACCCGAGACAGCATCCACAAAAAACTCCGCTTGCTGCAACAACTCATCCAGGCTCTTATAGGGGCGCATCTGCCACTGAATGAGACCGAGGCGGATCAGTTTTTTTGTAATATTGGCCTTTGTGATCTGCTTTTCATAGTAGATATTGTCCCATTCCAGTAATACTGCATACTCATTGGAGGCTGCATCTCCATCCAGATAATTCTTGAGAACCCTTGAAGGATGGAAATCATTGGAAATTTGAAAATTTAGTACCGGGTCTGTAATCTCTTTACGTCTGACCGCTGCAATGTATTCTTTGGGGGTATATTCATTTGAATGTTTGTGATAATTGGGTATTCTTCCTCCAAAGGCAACACCTTTTAAGTTGATTCTTTCACATAGTTCTTTTCGATAATCATAGAGCCTTCTCCCCAACCTTAGCCCCCTGAATTCTGGTTTTATGAAAACATCAATCCCGTAAAGCACATCGCCATTGGGGTCATGTGTATCAAAAGTATAGTTCCCGGTAATTTCCAGATAGGTATGATTCTGATCAAACTTATCATAGTCAACTATGATGGATAGTGCACAACCAGCAATCTGGCCGTTTACCTTGATGACCACCTGGCCCTCCGGAAATCGCTCAATTAATGCTTTAATGTGATGCTCCTTCCAATATGAATTGGGCATATTACTATAGGATGCTATCATTGCCTTTTTAAGTTCCTGATAATCATTCAGGCTTAAAAAAGCCAATTCAATATTCTCAATTTCTATCATCTAATTCTCATTGTTGTGTATATGTTTTCAGACCCGCTTTGGGCCATTGGTCACAAAAAAAAACAGGACAGTGCATCAGAAAATAAGGGAGCTTACTTAAATGAATGAGACAAAACTCTGAGACTCAATAATGCTCAATAATTCGTAAATTGACAAAAAACGAATAATCATGGCACGTTTTATAAAAGATACAAAGGCCACCAAAGGGCAGATACCCGGTTCCCTTATACTGATTGGCAGCCAGAAAATGGAAAAGCCAGAGATCAGACTCATCGAATACGATACAGAAAGCCTGGTGGATAAAGAACTCAAATCCATTGAAGAGGCTATTCCCTGTAAAGATTCTGCAAAGGTTTCCTGGATCAATATATATGGGATACATGACCTGGAGCTTATGCAGCGCCTGGGAGAGATTTTTGAATTTCCGCCTCTTTTGCTTTCAGATATTATGCACACAGACCAGAGACCAAAGTATGAGGATGGGGATCACATCGATGCCTTTATTATGAAGATGCTTAGATATGACGAAACTGAAAAACGCGTTTCAGCAGAACAGTGCACACTTATTCTTGGGGAAAATTTTGTAATCACACTCCAGGAGCAGCGAGGCGATGTTTTTAACCCGGTAAGGGAACGTATCCGAACATCCAAAAAAACCTCCAGACTCTATGACGCTGACTACCTGGCTTATGCCCTGATGGATACCATCGTGGATAATTACATACTCATCACCGAAACCATCGGAAGAGAAATTGAATCCCTGGAGGATAAGATATTTAGCGATGCTGATAAGTCGCTTGTAGAAAAGATATATAAACTTAAAACAGAAATAACTTATCTGAGGAAATCCGTTCGTCCGGTAATGGACCTGATGATGCATTTGCTGAAATCGGAAAACTCTTTGTTCCAGGATAAATACCTGCATTTTCTAAAGGACCTGAATGCCCTGGTGATCCAGGCTGCCGATGCTATTGAATTGTACAATGGCATGATTTCAGATCATCTGAACATTTATAGTACCAATGTAAATAACCGCATCAACGAGGTCATGAAGGTGCTTACCATTTTTGCCTCCATCTTTATTCCTCTCACCTTCCTTGCGGGCATTTATGGGATGAATTTTGAATACATCCCCGAGCTGAGCTTTAAATACAGCTATCTGATTTTTTGGATTGTTGCGCTTAGCGTAGGTGTAGGCTTGTTAATCTATTTTAGAAGAAAGAAATGGTTGTAAGCCCTGAATTATAATTTATGGCTGGGTTCCTAATCTATTTCCTTCTGATTATGGGTATTCACAAATAAGACAGTTCCCACATCATCATAACCCTCGAATACTTTTTCTTTGTCGTGCTTTACCTGTTCCTCCCTGAATCCAAGAATCACAAGACCGGCATCAGATGACCTTTGATTGACTAAGGTTTTTATATTCACATCTACCTGGTCAGGGATGATTTCTATGTTTTTAGCTGTGATGGGCATCCTTCCTGTTAAAACCAGCTCCTCCATCCTCTTCTGAGTCTCTGGTACCTGGTCAATTTTACAGCTAACAAATATTTTGATATTAGCACGTTGCCAATCGGGATGGCCCAGTATAATAAAGCTGAGCATGATCATCAGATTTGCATTTTCAGAATCAATGCTTCTGATCCAAACATGGATTCCATCCTTAAACTCAATTTGCCTTCGGGATGAAGCTGCAATACAAACATCAAAATTTCCCGAAGTGACCAAAGCAAAATTGTCTACAATGTTATTCAGGTTCTCCGGTTCTTCCTTATCAAATTCAAAAATGACCATGTTATTTTCCATGCCTGCAATGCCCGGGACCTGTATGATTTGAGCCACAGCCGAAGTATAGGAGGGTGATATGAGGGTATCTACATAAACATGATTTTCAACGCGGTCAAATCTTTCAATGAGCTTCTTCAAAAGCTCCTGTGACTCTTCATGGGTCTTTTTCGAGTAGTATCCTTCAATAAGGTGGATATAGGTGCCAAATCCATACTTGTAAGAGATCCAGTTTAGTAATTTAAACGCGGCGTTTCGTTTAAAAGAATCTTTAGAAATACAGATGGCACTTGGGCGCCACTCACCCTCCGACTTTTTACTGCTGGATTTCTGTATATAAACCTGCAGATTCCTGTTTAACTGAAAGATTGTATTTGCAAATATGGCCTCAAGACCTTTCCGGTTTTTATGGTAGTAATTAATGAAAAGGTAGATCAGGGTCATTAATATGATGGCTGCCAATGCATAGGTCGAATTGATCTTAAACATGACCCAAACAGATACCAGGAAACCTACTAAAGAAATGTACCATCTTGATTTAAAGTATGGACGATAAGATGGGGATGAGCCAAAATGGTTCAAAAATGAAATTAAACACAGGGAACCATAGGTGAGCATAAAGAACATGGAAATGATTTCAGCCACCGCATTCACATTTCCCATAGCCACAAAAACAATGGCAATAACAGAGGTTATAATGGAAGCATTTATGGGCTCGTTATCTTTTTTTCTCCCTGCTGACAACCAGCCATTTAAACGCTTTGAAGGAAAAGACTGGTCTGCTGCCAGCGCCTGCAAAGTCCGGGGAGCAACCATAATGGATCCCAGCGCGGATGAAATCGTTGAAGCAGCCAGTCCAAGGGGGATTACAACTGCACCTCCAATGGCGATCTTTGCCATAATCAGCTGGTTGCCTACTAAATCCTCTACACTGGCTGAGATAGCAAGTTTGTATATAATGAACATGTAAATGACCATCCCTGCTATGGTCGCTGAGGTGGTACCCAGGGGAATGGACTTCGAAGGATCCTTTAAATCACCGGATAATCCCACACCCGCTGTCATTCCTGTAAACGCCGGAAAAACAATCGCAAATACAATAAAAAAGCTGTCACGATTCCTTAATTCTGCGGTCATCAGTGAAAACCCGGATGTCATGCTATGGTCCGTTTTACCCAGAAAAAACAGGGTTATAGAAATAGCCAGGATCCCAATCACGAAGTATAAAGCCTTGACCCCCACATTGGCCCCTTTTTTTATAATCAGAATGGCGAGCCCGATGGTTGCCGGCAGACTGATCGCCTGGCGGGGTAACACGAAATCAAATTTATCCAATACGTAAGTGAATAAGAACTCGAAAGATTCTGTGAAGGCAATTATATAAAAAGCCACACTGATGGCCTGAGACATATACAGGGCGATGCCAATGGTGGCGCCAATATTGAGTCCAAAGGATCGTGAAATAATGAAATACTCTCCCCCACCCTCAACCCGCTTATTTGTGGCTATTTCGGAAATTGCAAGGGCGGTAGGGATTGTAACCAGGTGGCCCAGCAGAATGATTCCAAAAACTCCCCAGAAGCCAAGTGTCCCGACTGCAAAACCAAAACGGAGAAATAATATGGCCCCAAGAATTGTAGAAATGGCGGTGAAAAATACAGGTGCTGTCCCGAAACCTTTGTTATTCGAATTCATTATTTTATACGATTCTTTTATGGCATATGACTCAAAAAAAGGAGATGGTCACAATCTGCGCTCCATGGGAAAAATATGTGACCCTCCCTAAAGAAACAGTCCTAATATAATATAAGCGATATGAATTCTACACCAATCATCGAAGAATTAACAAGGATAGTATCAGAGATCTGGGACTTTCTCCTGGGCATCGTGCCGAAACTAATCCTGGGCCTTTTTATTCTCCTGATAGGATACATCCTTGCACGTATTGTCCAATCCATAGTCACCCGAACGATTGGCTACCTGAACAAGACCATCAATAAAAAGCTGCACCCCCAACTTTTGCAGGTGAATCTTGACAGTTCAAAGACCTATGTTGGAAAAACCTTCTACTGGATTATCATCATCATTTTTGTTTCTCTGTTTACGGAAATCCTAGGCCTGCCTGTAATTACAATGTGGCTTAAAGGCTTAGGTGAATACCTGCCTAACATTCTGGCGGGAATTATAATCATTTTTTCCGGAATTATTTTTGGAAAACTCTTATCTGATCTTGTAAAAAACGGAGCCGTAAAAGCAGGTATATCCAATAGCAATACACTGAGCAAATTGACCCGATATGTGATCTTGATCATAGCGATTATTATTGCCATTGACCAGATCGGATTTGATATTACCTTCCTTACGCACCTCATCTATATTCTGCTGGCCACACTTCTGATCGGAGCAGCTTTGGCTTTTGGCATTGGCGCCAAAGCCTCCGTGAGTAATATCCTGGCTTCTTATTATGTGAATAGAAGCTACAAGGTCGGAGACACGATCAGGATAGGAAAACATGAAGGGAAAATCATCAAAATTACCTCCATTTCAATTCTCCTTAAAACAGCATTAGGGGAGGTAAACATCCCGGCCAAAGAATTTCATGAAAGGCAATCTATTCTCATAGACAAAAGCTAAATATGGATAGCAACTCCACCATTATTGACCAATTTGTACTAAACTATAGCAAAGAAGCCGCAAGGGCACTGGAACAATTTGAGCCTGACGAATTGCTTGCTTTTTTTGAAAATAATTCAGTGGATGTGCTGCTGGCATTGCTTCAGGAGATGAACCCCCAGATCGTGCTTAAACTCATGAAGCTATTAAAAAAAGAAACCCTTGTACCGCTTTTTGAAGCAATGCTTATACCCCATGCCGAGCTATTCATAAGAATGATGGATGAATCTGAAGCAGAGCAGATACTTGGCAGCCTGTCTCCTGAAAAGTCAATCCCCATCAGGCGCATGCTTAAATATCTAAAAACATCCGTGGGAGCATACGTGGATCAAACAGTATTTACTCTCAATGAAGGCCTGATCGTAAAAGATGCTTTAGTGCAGGCCAAAAGACATAAAACCAGGCTTGATCCAGAGCTTTTCGTTTTGACCTCAGAAAGGAAATTAGTGGGCCTTATTTCATTATCGAAACTTATAACTGAATCTCCCAAAAAGGAGATCCGGTCTATCATGGAAACCCGCTTTAACACCATTGCTCCGGAAACACCCATTCAGTCTTTATTAAATCATCCCGGGTGGCAGGAACAGTATGTCATGCCGGTGCTTGATCCTTCTCAGGTATTCCTGGGTGTAATCAGCCTGGCCAGCGTACGTAAAATCAAAAACCAGGCTGATAAAATATGGGAAGATCACAGCAAACATACGATTGGTGCACTGGGTGATCTGTACCAGATTGGCATAGCCGGCTTATTGAGCGTTGCAACAGATTTAAAATCTGATATATATGATTGATAATTATGTGAATAAACATTTATTGGAGACCTACTTCAAAAAATTTCCCCTGGATGCTGCAAATACACTTTCTTCGCTCAAAAAGGAGGAAGTACTTGAATATTTAAAAGGTCAATCGGCTAAAATCGTGGGCCCCATTCTTTCAAGAATGAATCCTGATAATGCAGCAGTCATATTGGAAAGCCTGGATAGGGATGATTTCTGTCAACTCGTTGAAACGCTTGATTTGTTTTTATCGGCTCGCCTTATTGCGCGTTTCAATCCTAAGAATATCAAAGAGCATTTGGAATGCTTATCGCCGGGGAAAAACAGGCAGATCAAAGAATTAATTACATTCCCAAGCGACTGCGCAGCCTTTCTGATGGACCCCCAGGTGACGACTTTCAAAGCTCACACCACTGCCAAAGAAGCATTAAAGAGGATTCGCGGCCTCAAAGACCGCACCATCTATCAGGTTTGCCTGGTAGATGACGAAGGACATCTAACCAGCATTGTGCCCCTGCAAAATATTGCCGTTTCAGCGCCAAACGAAGCACTTATTAACCTGGTAGATGGACCCCAGGTAAGTATTAGCGCGCTTTCACCCAGGGAAGATGTAATCAGGGCCATAGAGGAGAGTAAGCTCATCAACTTACCGGTTGTAGATACAAACAATTTCCTGCTGGGGATGATTCGAAGAGACTCGATCCTTAATGCAACTAAATTAGATGCGACTCAGGATTTACAGGCCATGTTTGGTGCAGGTCGTGAAGAGAGAGCCCTGTCAAAGGTTTCCCTGGCTGTTCGAAAACGTTTGCCCTGGCTTCAAATAAACCTTGCCACAGCCTTCCTTGCTGCAGCGGTAGTGGCCATATTCGAAGACACTATTTCAAGAATTACAGTCCTGGCCGTATTTTTGCCCGTTGTGGCCGGTCAGTCCGGGAATACAGGTTCCCAGGCATTGGCTGTAACCATGAGAGGGCTGGCTTTAAGAGAAATTGGCATCAGTCACTGGTTCCGTGTGGCCAGAAAAGAGCTCACCGTAGGATTTATTAATGGAGTGGCAGTAGCAATTACCACCTCGGTGATTGTATTTTTCTGGGCATCTTCAATGGGATTGGCTGTGGTTATTGGAGTTTCTATGATATTATCGATGACCATTGCAGGCTTCTCAGGAGCCATCATTCCAATGGTATTGCAATCAATTGGACAGGATCCGGCTTCATCTTCTTCCATTATCCTCACCACAGTGACCGATATCGTGGGTTTTATGAGCTTCCTCGGTTTAGCTACCGCATTGGCTTCCATCCTTGGGATTGCCTAGAAAAAGTCCTAAATTCACATCTTATGTTTGAAGAACTTGTAAGTGAAATGATTAACCAATATGATGATGGCCGCTGGCAAAGTGCCGTTATTATCAGTATCCTGATTCTTGTAGCCAGTCTGGCCATCCATTTCATAGCATTTAAAATCTTAAAACGCCTCGGAAAGAAATCTGGTAACCCCTTCCTGAAACTCGTTTGGGATAAATTAAAAAACTCCAGCCTTGCCCTTATTCTAACCATCGCCCTGGGAGCAATACTGCTTGCATTTGCTCCTGAAAATGAGTTTATCGACATCCTCAAACATCTCGTGAAACTATGCATAATTTCCTTCTCTACCTGGGTCATTATCGGGCTCATAAGAATCAGTCGGGAAACTGTATTACTTCGATATGATATTGGGGAAAAAGACAACCTGAAAGCAAGAAGGGTTTATACGCAGTTTAAAATCATCGAGCGGATATTGGTTTTCATTGTGGTTGTAATTGCGATTGCCCTTGCGCTCATGACCTTCGAACAAATCCGAAAAATTGGCGTAAGCCTGTTTGCTTCTGCAGGGGTGGCAGGTATTATCCTGGGGTTTGCCGCACAAAAAATGATCGGAAATGTGCTGGCAGGTTTCCAGATCGCCATCGCCCAACCCATCCGCATCGATGATGTAGTCATCGTAGAAAAAGAATGGGGCTGGATCGAGGAAATCACCCTTACCTATGTAGTTGTCAGAATCTGGGATAAACGCAGGCTGATTTTACCGACAACTTACTTTATTGAAAAACCTTTTCAGAACTGGACCCGCGTTTCAGCCGAAATACTTGGAACCGTATTTATCTACACAGACTACACCGTCCCCATCGACAAATTGAGGGAGGAGCTTACCCGTGTACTGCAATCGGATAAAAACTGGGATGGAAAAGTAAATGTGCTCCAGGTCACAGATTCCACTGAAAAAACCATGGAAATCAGGGCCCTCATGAGTGCATCCGACTCGCCCTCTGCCTGGGACCTGAGGGTAAATGTCCGGGAAAAGCTCATTGATTTCCTGCAAAAGAAATACCCCGAAGCCTTGCCAAAGTCGAGGATCGACATGGGTCCATTCCCAGGTAAAACAGGGATGGGCTAATTTTCCACCCAGAAAATCTCTGAATCGGGTTCCAACCTTTCTGAGGTCATCCCTTTATTATCGTAAGGAATGGTATTCAGAACATAACGCATGGCTTCTTTCCGGGCTTTATCCTTATCATTTCCCTTCATGACTATCCAGGGTGACTTCTTCGTCCCGGTCCGTTTAAACATTTCCATTTTATACTTCGTGAAATCATCCCATTTCATCTGGGCCTGCATATCCACCGTACTGAGCTTCCAGGAGATCAAAGGATTGGCCTTCCTCTCTTCTAATCGACTGTGCTGTTCATCCTTATCTATCGAAAACCAGAATTTTATAATCAGGCAACCATCATCAATTAACATATCTTCAAGCTGGGTTACCTGTTTCATAAATAATTGATACTGATCCATATCGCAGAATCCCATCACAGGCTCCACCACCGCCCGATTGTACCAGCTTCTGTCAAAGAAAACAATTTCACCCGGTTTTGGGAAATGAGATATATAGCGCTGAAAATACCATTGCCCCCTCTCAATATCGGTAGGCTTTCCAAGGGCAACAACCCGGTAAAACCGGGGATTTATATATCTTATAAATCGCATAATTGCCCCGCCTTTACCGGCACTGTCCCGTCCCTCAAATATGATTAATAAACGTTTATTGTTTTCAATAATCCATTTTTGCATCCGGACCATTTCAATCTGCAGATTGATGTATTCCGGATCATTTTCTAAAGAATGTAAGTGCATATATAACCGTCTATTTGTTCAAGGATTTTTCTCTAAAACGGAACGTTTTCGAGGATCTGGAAGCGTATTCCGGAGAGGATATAACTCTCGATCTGATAAAATTTCATCGCTACTGTAGGTGAGCACTCCTTCAGTATTTTCTTGTAATATGATTTAATGAGTTTCTCGTTCTTGTCCCTTAAGGATAAAACGGCTTTCATCCAGTCCTCACTCTCCTGATCGCTCATGGTGTCAAACTGTACTGCAAATTTATCCAGCAACACAATTCTTTCCTTGCCATATACCTTTCGAATTACCTCGTAGGCCTCGTAATGCTTCCAGAATGCATCTGCAAAAGCATCCTCAAGTTCTATAAACTCCTTGACGGCTGCACGCTTTTCCATCCCAAACATAGCCTGGATATAATCGATCTCATCGTTGCTTGTCTGTGCATTTAATGCACCAAGAGACAGGCATAGAAAGAATACTAAAAATGGTTTTTTCATGATTTTACAATTTTATGAATTGACTGATTAGCTTAATCGTATTTAATCTGGATAATTACTCCTGAATCGTTCACTTAGACCTTCTTCTCCCGCATAATTAAAACCGGGACTTTTGAAATCAAAGAGATTTCATCGCTGACACTCTCATGAATGATGGATTCAAGAAAATAGTGCTGGTGTTTTACTACAACCAATACTTCAGCATTACATTCTTCAACATATTGATTTACAGATTCAATAATTCGTTTCCCATATAAACTTTTAAATAAATGCCTTTTGTTTTTTTCAATTTCCTGCATCACCATTTGATAGGTAATGGAATTACTCCATTCCTCCGGCTTTTCCTTTGACGAAATATGAATGAAATGAATATTCGAATCGAACAAGCTTGCATAATTAATTACATCATCTAAGTATTCCCTGTAATTATTTAACTTCTTTAAATCTGTGGCGAAAACGATATTCCTGACAGGCTTGTATTCACCACCAAAGGGCACAACCAGGAGGGATGTCCTGTTTTTTTCAAATAAGTTGTCCCGTATAATCCTCAACTGCCTCTTATTGAATTCTCTATTGTCAGATATGGGCAAAACAATTAAGTCAACCTCCTCTTCCAGGGCTGCGCTTCTGATTTCATCTTTCAAAATACCATTCACAAACCGGTAATCGAATTTTATCCTCAAATCGCCATCCGTCCTGGCATGTTTCTCAAGATAATACTCATTAAACTTGCTGATGGCATTATAGGCTTTGAACCAATTCTCCTTCTTTAAATTATCATACTTCTCCTGGGTAATATCATTTCCAACCTCCACCTTATAGGCATTCAGCACAATCAACTCAGCATAAAGAATCCTGGCAAGCTTTATGGCATAAATGTAGGCTTCCTTGTAAACCGAATTATTCAACTCAAAGGGAAATAAAATCTTTCGCATGACCAGCTCATTTACTAATTAAGACACTAAAGTAACAAAATGGTCACTCTATAGTTCTTTCCTGGAAAAGCCTGGCCCATTATATACATAATTGTGACCCTTTCCTTCTAAGCTGTCTAAAGGATAAATGGCTGTTATGAAAGAGAAAAAGATCAAATCAGCAAAAAAACCGAAGAAATCTCCTGATGAATTCATTTGGGAAGATTATCCGGTCGACAAACCCCAGGATGGTCGCAAGGTTCCGGAAAAGAAGAAGGCCAAAAAAAACAGGTATGATTTCCCCGAGTATTATTACTAATCAGGGATGGCTTAGCTTTTATTAAATTCTTTTCTCACGCATCACCAATACGGGGACTTTTAAGTTCAATGAAATCTCATTGCTTAAATCTTCATGCTTTATAACAAGCAGTAAATCTGCATGTGTTTCCTGAACATATGGGCTCACCGATTCGACTAAATTTTTACCGTACAGATGCTTAAATACATGACGCTTATTCTTTTCAATGGCCTGCATCACCATCCGATGTGGATTTGAATTACTCCAGTCCTCCGCCTTTTCCTTTGATGTAATATGTATAAAATGAATGCTGCAGTCAAATAATTTAGCATAGTTAATTACATCTGGTAAATACGCCTCGTAATCATTTAACTTCTTTAAATCTGCAGCAAATACCATAATCTTCACAGGCCTGTATTCACAGCCAAAAGGAACCACAAGCAATGAGGCTCTGTTCTTTTCAAATATATTATCACGAATAATTCTCAGCTGCCTTTTGTTGAATTCAGTACTGTCAGATATGGGCAATACAATTAAGTCAACCTCATCTTCCCGGGCAATGTTTCTTATTTCATCGATCAGAATACCACTCACAAAACGGTAATTGAATCTTATCTTCAGATCTGTATCCAGTTTCGCATGTTCTTCCAGGTAATATTTATTGAATTTGCAAATGGCGTTATACGCTTCGAACCAATTGTGTTTTTTTAAACTTTCATACTTTTCCTTTGAAATACAATTCCCACGCTCCACTTTAAAAACATTCAGCACGATGAGTTCGGCGTTAATATTTCTGGCGAACTTTATTCCATATATATAGGCTTCCCTGTATACAGGGTTATCAAGCTCGAAGGGAAATAATATCTTTCGCATGACCGGTTCATTAGCGAATCATTTCAAGTTACTATTTGATAATCTCCCCATCTTCATTAAACTTCAATGAGACTTTTGCCCCTCCCTCAAGGACCATTACTTTATAGCTTATTGTGTATTTGTTGTCTTCAATCATCTGGACCTGGATTACATTGGAAATCTCATAGGTTTCATCAATATATGCATAGGCTGTTTCAGGCAGATCATCTTCCGTTACAAGTGAAATGGTTTTCATCCACGTGCCGTCGGCGCTAAAGACAGCAATGCATTGGTTAATGTCCAGAAATTCAGCCTGATAAGTGTCATTACGTAATTTCCATTCCAAATCCTCGGCTTCGGGATATTTGGACTCAAAAGCTGTAAGTACTTCAGTAGGAACTTCAAAATCCTGTGCGTATGCATACATCCCCAGAAGCATGCATAATGAGATAACGATTCGTTTCATGATGCGCTTATTATTTAGTGAGTTCCTGTTTTTTCGAGAGTTCCTGTTTTTTCGAGAGTTCCTGTTTTTTCGAGAGTTCCTTCTCTGCCTTGAGCCAATCTGATTCAGGATCCCCGGGAATACCAAACTTGGCCCTTTTAAGATAAATTTCATGAGCCCGACTTTTGATGAGGTCGATACTGACCTCTTTTCCAACAGAAGTCTTTTTGCTTGTTGATGCTTTGCTTGTTGATGCTTTGCTTGTTGATGCTTTGCTTGTTGATGCTTTGCTTGTTGATGCTTTGTTAGTTGCCATAGCCATAGGTTTTATATGCTATATGACTCGCCGGTTCAATTTGGTCACATCTTAAACCCAATTTTTATTTGCACTTTCAAAATCAGAAGCTTAGTTAGTAACTATCAGCTTCTTTGATTCCCGGAATTCCCGGGTCTGAAATGTCAGAAAATATACTCCCGGAGGTGTATTCCCGCTGTCTAACTGATAAATGAAATCATGAATTCCTGCAGGCAGCTGGTCGTTCATCAGGGAGCATAATAACTTCCCATTCAGATCATATAACTCAATAAGCACCTGATCAGCTTCTCTTATTTCAAAATGACCCAGAATTTGATCTTTTACCGGATTGGGATAGACATTAAAATGGGGAGCGAAAAGCGAGCTCACCTTCCCGGTAATAAAGGAAGCCTTGGTCATGCTTATATTATCAAAATAGACTTTCCCTGACGGAAAGTTTCCGACAGCAAAGTATAGCCTGCAATTGGCATCCGATTGCTCAGAAACTTCAAATTCCACACTATACCGCTCTTTTTCAGTACCTATGGAGATATCTGATTTGTCGAAATAACTGCCGTAATCACCGTAGCTTTTAGCAAACTGGATGCCTAGATCGCCGGCTTGATCTGCCCAGGCATCAAATGATATTCGATAGCTCGTATCTTTGAGGATTCCAATACCTAATTGCTGAAAACCGATATGCCAGTATGAATTGCCCGGCTTCAGGATTTCAATACTGAATTCCCCATCTTCTACCTGAAGCTCTGCCTCCTGAGTGTTCTTGTCATAGATATAAAGATTGTCCCATCCATCAGTGCCCTTGTCAAAATTTCCATTATACAATAACTCACCCTCATTCTCAATCTCCACAAACACAGGAGTAATCACAGTATTTTCAGTAATCTTAAGGGTAAAAGGATTCGTACTACCCATATCTACAAACCGGTCAAATAAATAAGCCCCTTCTGGTATGGCAGTAATTTGAACCGACTCTCCTTTTTCATAGCTCTCCTTTAAAGGACTGAGCTCAACGGAACCTCCCTCGGCAGGCTCAATAGTAATTGTAAATGGCCCAGCCTCCCCCGGCCGCTGGTATACCCTCACATAATCAATATATAATTTATGGGGAAAAAGGGCGTCATCCACTCCCTGCTGTCCGCCCCAGCTACCCCCGATGGCAAGGTTCAGGATGAGATAAAACTTTTTATCAAATGGCCAGGTCCTGGTATCTGCATCCGCTTTACGTTTATATGCGTACACCTGGTTTTCGTCAATAAACCAGGTGATGGAATCCTCATTCCACTCAATGGCATAGGTATAAAACTTTGTATAGGCATCTGGAAGATTCACATAGCCCCCAACCCCCTGGTGACCGGTACCATCGGTTCCTTCGATATGCACAGTCTGGTGAATGGCATCGGGATTGTGACCCACATTTTCCATGATGTCGATTTCTCCACTTCTGGGCCACCCCCCGTATTCGGCGTAAGTTGGCATTAACCACAGGGCAGGCCAGGTACCCTTTCCTGTGGGAATTTTGGCCCGCACTTCAAACCTTCCATATTTCCAATCCCCTTTATACCGGGAAGTTAAACTGGCAGAAGTATAGGCTGCATTCTCATAGCTCTCCTTGCGGGCTTCAATAATCAGGGTTGTATCCTCAATCCTGGCGTTCTCACTTCGGTCCACCGTATAATATTGCAGCTCATCATTTCTGATCAGACCCTTCTCATATCCCCATTTATCGGGATCGGGCAAGCCGGGTACCGAAAACTCATCAGACCATACCAACTCCCACTCCTGGGTCTGAGTCCGGGTCTGGGGCTGGAACTGGGTCTGGGACTGGGACTGAGTCTGGGTCTGGATCAGGGTCTGGGACTGGATCAGAGTCTGGGTCTGGGTCTGGATCAGGGTCCGGGACTGGATCAGAGTCCGGGCCTGTGCCTCTGCCTCTGCCTCTGCCTCTGCCTCTGCCTTTGCCTCTGCCTTTGCCTCTGCCTCTGCCTTTGCCTCTGCCTGCGCCTGTGCCTGTGCCTGCGCCTGCGCCTGTGCCGAGATACCCAGGATCAGCAGGGATACGAAGGCAAATTTTGTCATCCATTTCATCCTTTGAAATTAATAAAGTTCCACACATGATTCAAATGATATATATTGTTGGAGTTACCCCATTATTTGCAAGTGATTCCCCCGCATTGTAGACAGGGCCTTTAGTTCCGGATACTGATAAGTGATAAGCCCAGAAATATGGGGATACTTTCTTTTGGATGGGAAAAGAATATCCTCCTTGACATTTTTGTATTACCACTCACAAATACAGGAGGATACCTTATGAACTTTAGCCCTTTAGCTAATAAGCTCAGGAGT